>JBNJDQ010000196.1:0-2687 GCA_051745065.1 Fibrobacterota bacterium | reverse complement strand
ACGTCCTGATACCAGTCATCCAGAGTAACCTCCGCCATAGATTCCGGACGGCGACCGTGTCCCCGCAGACGGGTATAGAACAGATTTCCGCCAAAACGGGCTGCGACCCTGTCAGCAAGGGGGGCTGTCTCACGACGGCTTGCAGTGAAGCCGTGAACATACACAAAGGAAAATTGAGTCCGCTCTCCTCCGCCGTTCAGGACAAGATGCTTTTCTGCCCCGGGGCGAATATCACCGATTTCAGACTCGTGACGGGCAATCTCCTCTGCGAGGGCGAAAAGATCAGTTTTCATTCTCTTGTTGTTTCCCTGTACCATGTAGATAAGATACTCTAAAAAAAGATAAAAGAGGGAAATAAAAGACAAAACCGCCTGTTGCAGGCGGTTTTGTAAAACAGATGGTCGGGGAGACAGGATTTGAACCTGCGACCTTCTGATCCCGAACCAGACACGCTACCAAACTGCGCTACTCCCCGGATCCAGCCACAATATACATTATTTTCACTGTCGGGAGAACCCCTTTATGGAAAATGTCCGCGGCCTCTTTTTCGACATCACCGCACCATGCGCTGGGCACATTGTCATTTCATGACACACCCCGAATGTAGATTACGAAAAAAATGAAAGGAGTTTCCCGTGAAAAAACAACGCGTGGGCCTGCGTGAGGATTACACCATTAAAGAACTTCGTGACATACTGCTCTGGCATGTGCCGCGGTGGAAAAGCACGCAGTGCGAGACGGTTCTGCACATACTGCGCAAAGCAGAGGATACCGGAGAAGAGAAGATTACGAAGAAAGCCCGCACAGAACTGAATACTCTCATCCGGCATATTCTTCGGCGCGTATCCCGTCAAAACCTTCTTCGGCTGCACTGCGCTGATGCAATCGGCCAAAAGCGGCCAAACAGCGGAGATATCAGATTGCAGATCATGGAAACGCTTCACCGTGCCGCCCTGGAGTACTGCACAGAAAAAAGGAACAGAGAAAATTCCCGCTGTACCTAAAAAAGATTGCACCCTCTTTGGACAATGGTATAGTAGACATACAACCTCAGGAGGATTGCATGGAAAACAGAAAGTTACTGTACACTCTTTTTATCAGTTGCGTTGCAGCCATCGGCGGATTCCTTTTCGGCTACGACAGCGCAGTTATCAACGGCACCGTAACAGCCATTCAGGAGGTATTTGATTCCTCCACGGCCGTATCGGGATTTTCCGTGGCATCCATGCTTCTGGGATGTACCGTCGGCGCTCTCCTTGCGGGGAATATCGCCGATAAAGTCGGACGGCGGCCCGTAATGCAGACTGCGGCACTGCTCTTTATTGTCAGTGCTGTCGGGTCCGGGGCGGTGCGTTCGGTCACGCCATTTATATTTTACCGCCTGATCGGCGGCCTTGCCGTGGGTGCGGCCAGCGTCATTGCTCCGACATACATATCCGAAATCGCTCCCCGTGAGATTCGCGGCCGCCTGGCATCGCTGCAGCAACTTGCCATTGTATCGGGAATATTTGCAGCCTTTCTGGTCAACTACGGTATCGCCACTTCTGCGGGAAGTTCTCTTGCACCATGGCTCGGCGGATTCCAGGCATGGCAATGGATGTTTTGGACTGAGGTCATACCGGCAGGACTATTCTTTATTTTCGCCCTCATTATTCCGGAATCACCGCGATTTCTTACGGCCGCCGGAAAAGAAGATACGGCACGCAGCGTTCTGGGTCGTCTGATTCCGTCGGAGCGAATCGAAGCAGCCCTTACAGATATCCGCAAAAGTTTCGAGTCCGCACGCAAACCCCGGTTTACAGATATCTTCAGCAAAGGAAAAGTTCTGCCCATCGTCTGGATCGGTATTGCCCTGAGTGTCTTTCAGCAATTTGTGGGTATCAATGTGGTATTCTACTACGGCTCCGTACTTTGGCAGGCCGCGGGGTTTGCTGAATCTCAGGCTTTGTTGATTAATGTTGTCTCCGGTGTCATTAATATTGCCTCCACCCTGACAGCCATATCCCTGATTGACAAAATCGGCCGAAAGCCCCTGCTGATCGGCGGCTCTCTCGGTATGACCCTGACCCTCGGCATAATGGCAATCGTTTTTGCCACAGCCGGGCAGTCGGAAGCAGCGTTGGATCTGACCCGTTCACAGGCAATAACCGCATTAACGGCAGCTCATCTGTACATATTCTGCTTTGGTGTTTCCTGGGGGCCTGTCGTGTGGGTGCTTTTGGGGGAAATGTTCAGCAACCGTATTCGCGGGGCTGCCATATCAACAGCTGCCGGTGCCCAGTGGATTGCCAATTTCCTTATTACCATGAGCTTTCCCGTAATCCTTGCATCCCTTGGGCTTGCATCGGCCTATGGCCTTTACGCAGTCTTTGCCCTGCTCTCCCTCTTTTTTGTACATCACTTTGTACAGGAAACCAAGGGGAAATCACTGGAAGAGATGAAGGAATAAGAGCATCTTTAACACAGGCTGCATCCTGCCATACATCTTTCGGCAGGACTGCAGTCCATCGAAGGGAAAAGCCATCCGTAAGCAGCACGGCTCTCCCCGTGCTGATCGTATACTCGCGGCGGCACTCTTCTGTCATCATCCTAAAATCCGCAGTTACGGGTTCATTGTTTTTCCATGAACTTGTTTATCAATGATTTGGAACGGTATTGATTTGTACCCATTCGGTGAATGTATTTAT
>JBNJDQ010000195.1:0-2695 GCA_051745065.1 Fibrobacterota bacterium | reverse complement strand
CTTGTACGCGGTAAGATCGAGAAAGAGCATACCGGCGAAGGGGAGGACAGCGCCATTAAGTGTAAAATTATCGCCGAAAAAGTCCTGCCCCTGCAGGAGGCCCGCCGGGCAATTGCCAAATCCGTACATGTGCATGTCAGTACGGGAGGACTTGAAGAGGAGCATCTCCGGGGTATTAAAAAGGTGTGCTCCGATTACGGCGGCGAATGCGCTCTCATACTCCATATCCATACGCAGGACGGGAATGTATTCAAGGTCAGGGCCAAAGGAATGAACGTGTCGGCGTCGCAGAAGTTCTTCAGGGCTCTGCGCGGACTGGATGCCGTGGATACTGTCTCCCTGAGTCAGATGAAGTACTGAGTATGGAATTGATTGCCCATGGGATTGGTTTTGCAGGAATGCTTCTTGCTGTCGGAGCATATCTCGGGCTGGAGCAGGAATGGCTTTCCCCGCGCAGTGTATCATTCTACGCACTCAATCTGACCGGTTCTCTGCTGCTGATTGTGAGTCTCGGCATAAATTTTAATCTCGGCAGTTTTTTTGTGGAGGTTTTCTGGCTGATTATTTCGGGTGCAGGATTGACAAAAACACTATATCGAAAGAGGTCTGCTTATGAAGTGTGATGCCGTACACAGTGTCCGTGATTCCGGACAAAACGAACGTAAAACCCTTTGGGTGATTGGTATTACAGCGATAACCATGGTTGCGGAGATTATCCTCGGCTGGCTTTACGGATCCATGGCCCTTTTTTCCGACGGTGTGCATATGGGGACCCATACCCTGGCCCTGATGATCACGATTTTTGCCTATCGTATCAGTCGTAAAAATGCTCAAAACACCCGCTTTGCCTTCGGCACGGGAAAGGTCGGTGTTCTGGGCGGCTACACCTCGGGGGTTACCCTGATCATCGCGGCCGTATTTATGGTGTACGAATCCATACACCGCTTTATTGATCCTGTGAAGATCGACTTCAATGAAGCGATTATTGTCACTCTTGTCGGGTTGGGGGTGAATATCCTGTCAGCTGTGATTCTCGGGGATTCCCACGGGCATGATCACGATCATAAAAGAGATCACAATCTGAATGCAGCATATCTTCATGTACTGACTGATGCTCTTACATCGATTCTCGCTGTGAGTGCCCTTCTTGCCGGCAAGTATGCCGGGGCAGCATGGCTGGATCCCGCCGTGGGTATAATCGGTGCCGCTGTCATTCTCAAATGGGCCTTTGGCCTGATCAGTGATACCGCTAAAATACTACTGGATTATGAAGAGGATACAGAATATGCCCGCCGGGCGCGAAAGATTCTTCGTGAGGCCGGTGCCGAGGCAGTTGAAGATATCCATGTCTGGCAGGTTGAGGATAATCGCCGTTTTCTCATTTGCACTGTTCTGGGAGATCCCGGGGTGCGCCCCCGCGCTGTAGCCGCTCTTGATAACACCGGTTTGTTCTGTCATGTTACGTTGGAAATCCTCAGTCCGGAACCGCAGAATGATGCAGAAGAGGCGCATTGATTCGTCCATTATGTATTTTAGCTGAAACAGCGAAATTAATCGAAATACGGAGATGAGCATGTACTGGAAAAACGCTTTTATTTATACGCAGCGCGAAACCCCGGCCGAAGCTGAGGTGGAGAGTCATAAACTGATGCTTCGCAGCGGCATGATCATGAAACTTGCTTCGGGAATATACGATTACCTGCCCCTGGGGCTGCGGGTGATTCGAAAGATTGAAGGAATTATCCGTGAAGAGATGGAACGGGCCGGATCGGCTGAGCTTCTTATGCCGGCGGTTGTTCCGGCGCATCTGTGGCGGGAAAGCGGGCGCTGGGATGTTTACGGCAGTGAACTGCTTCGTCTGAAAGACCGCAAACAGAATGATTACTGTATCGGCCCCACCCACGAAGAGGTAATTGTGGATATTGCCCGACGGGCGGTGAAATCCTACAAGGATCTGCCCCTTTCTCTCTACCAGGTGCAGAATAAATTCCGTGATGAGATTCGGCCCCGTTTCGGTCTGATGCGGGGGCGTGAATTTATTATGAAAGATGCCTACTCCTTTCATGCCGACGATGCCTGTCTCGAAGAGACCTATCAGGTTATGAAGCAAGCCTACACGCGGATCTTTTCCCGCATGGGTCTTGAGTTTCGCCCTGTGGAGGCGGATTCCGGTGCTATCGGCGGTGATGTAACCCATGAATTTCACGTTCTTGCCGATTCCGGGGAAGATAAAATTATTTACTGCACAGCCTGCGATTATGCGGCGAATGTGGAGAAGGCTGCCGGACAGGTTGATGATTCCTTTGCCCCCGGTACACCGGACGTCCCCGAACACGTGCATACTCCGGGCTTAAAAACCATTGAAGAGGTATCGGATTTTCTCAGTGTAACCCCTGCTGAAACGGCAAAGATGCTTGTGTTCAAAAAGGACGGAGACGAGCTGGTTGCCGTTCTGATCCGGGGCGATCTGCAGCTCAATGAGGTAAAATTCCGCAACTGTGTGGCAGCGGAATTCCTTGAAATCCCCGAAGAACATGAGTTGCGTGAAGCTGGCCTTGTTCCGGGATATCTGGGGCCGTTGGATCTGGATATTCCAGTGTATGCGGATTACTCCGTAAAACAGATGTCTTCCTGTATCTGTGGAGCCAACCGCGGGGACTATCATCTGAAAAATGTTTCTCCCGCCCGGGATCTG
>JBNJDQ010000194.1:0-3013 GCA_051745065.1 Fibrobacterota bacterium | reverse complement strand
CCATGAATGGCTTTTCTTTTCTGCCACGGGAAAAGGAACTGCCCCGTCGGTGGCAGTACCGACATATCGGCGTGAGCCGAGTTATATTGGGGCATCAGTACCGCTCCGATTAATTCAAAATATTCGATAATCAGATCCAACTGCGGAATCAAGGATCAATCTCACCGGTTTCTGCACACCAAAAACGGGGCCGTCTTTTAGCAGACAGCCCCGTCGATATAAAAAAGGAGACGCTTATTTCTTCTTTTTCAGCGCATCCATAAGAGCAGAACCGAAATCAGTCCCGCCGGTTTTTTCACTTTTTGTGGAAGCACTGCGCCCCTTGAAGGAGGCCGGACGCGGAGCTGGTGCCGGTGGTACATCCCCGCAGGAAAGGGCAATCCGCTGACCGACCGGATCTATTTCATCCACGGCAACGTCAATTTCCGCACCTTTTTCCAGCGGTGTCTGCACGTCTTTACCAATACGCTTTGTGCGCAGCAGACCGGTAATCTCCTCGTCGAGATCAACGAAATAGCCGTACTCCTGCACACCGCTGACAACACCTTTCACGGTATCACCTTCGGCAACCCGTTCCTGCAGTTTCTCCCAGGGATTTTCAACAAAATCCTTCAGAGAGCAGTCGATCTTATGACCTTCTTCATCGATATGGATAATCCGGGCTTTCACCGTCTGATTGCGGGAGACGTGACGTGAGGGTTTACGCACCCGTGTCCAGGCCATCTCCTCTGTGCGGATCAGAGCTTCCACTCCGGGCATCAACCGAATAAAGGCACCGAACCCGACAATGCGGGAGACGGTTCCCTCCACGGTATCACCGACGGAGAATTTCTGCAGCGCCTCTTCCCAGGGGTCTTTACTCAGACGCTTCAGGGAGAGGGATATCCGCGATTCATGGAGCTGCTCATTGCGCTGCACATCCAGGACAAGGACGGCAATATTCTCGCCCTCTTTCACAACGGATTCAGTCTTTTCGTCACGATCCCAGGTCAGTTCAGAAACATGAACAAGCCCTTCAATTCCACCGAGATCAACAAAAGCGCCGAAATGGGTCACCCGGGTCACCTTGCCGTTCATGGGTTCGCCACTCTCTTTTGCAGCCTCAATTTTTGTGAGCGTCTCATCAATCTGATCCTGCAGAAGGGGAATGCGGGTCAGAACAATATTATCGCCGCGGTTTTCGATGCGGGCGATGACAAAGTCGTATTCGCGGCCCATGAGTTCCTGAGGATTATCGGGAAAACTGATATCCACGGTGGAAAAGGGGCAGAACGCCTTGCGTCCCAGGAAGGAAATATTGTACCCGCCCTTGTTCATTCCGCTGATGCGCCCGGTTACGGGCAACTGAAGCTCCTTCAGGGCGCGCAGAAGTTTCATTCCCGCCTTTTTGCGCTCCGGCATACTTGCAGAAAGGACCGTTCCGTTCTCACTGTCGGAAAGGACCATACATTTGAGGCTGTCCCCTGTGGAAACACCGGGGGCATCTTCGCCGGAAAGAATATCCGCCGCGGGAAGAACGGCTCCGGCAGCAGAATCGATATCCACAAGAATACGTTTTTCCTCCACCGCAGAGACAGTCCCTGTGACGATTTTTTCTGCAGCGCTGTTAGCTTCAGGAGTCTGCGCAGCTGATTCGGCCGTTGTGCTTTGACCGTCCTGCAACTCCTTACTTGATTCACTTTTCGAACTCATTACCTGCTCCTTATTAAATAACCTGTTTTGCCGTTTTTCTAAAAGCCCTGCAGACCGCAGCACCGACTGCATACGGGCATAAGTCCCTTTTTCATTTCTTCGCGAAAGGTGTTGAATTTTTCTCCGTTCCAGATCTCATAAAAAGACTGTTCGTTCACATTGCCTGCAACGTAATCCTGATAATCCCGGCAGGGAGTGACCGTACCGTTGGGAGAGATCTCCGCCACATGGTAAATGCTCTCGCAGAAGTTATACCCCGCTGTCCAGGCATGATCCGTGTAATACCGCTTAATATCTTTGCGGCTGTAAATATCCGGAAGAAACTGCGGAACCGATTCAGCATCTTTGTACTCTGTGCGAAGCTTCTCCACCTGCTCGGCAACCACATCGTGATCCACATCATTAAAACAGGATTTCAGATACCCCTTGTGATTTTCCGGAAGAAACCCGAAACGATCCTGAAAGTCTTTCTCGTGATCACGGGCACGTTCTTCCGTAATGTACCATCCGTAATAATAGGGGTGCAGCTGCGTTTTATCCTTCACCAGTTCGTGAATATCAGCAAGATGCGCGTAATTATGGTTTGAAATAACCGTAATGGGAACGACAAAGGGCATTTTAACCCCCTTGCGTTTCTTGATTTCATCCACTGTATCGATAACGGACATGATCTTTTCGAAATTCCGTGAGCTTTTCCCGCTGGCCGGGGAGCGCAGAGTATTCTGAGACCGGGAATCCCACCCATCAAGAGAAAGAAAGAGAATGTTAAGAGCCCCCGTATCGATGAGATCCTCCAGAATGGGCTCGATATTCTGACCGTTTGTCACAATGGAACCGTAGAGTTTGTTGCGGCCAAGCTCTTCAAAAAAAGGCAGAAGAGGTTTCCAGAGTGTGGGCTCACCGCCCCAGATATAGTAGACCGGTTTATCGCGGCGGGTCTCCAGAATGATCCGTTTGGCCGTATCCAGGCTGAGCTGCTGCAGCTTTTCGCCCCGCTCCTGTTTCAGGCGGAGATGTCCGTTTTCGCCCCACTGGCCGCATGAGCCGCATCGCAGATTACAGGCTTCGTTTACCCGCATGGATATCTGACTCACAGGAAACTTGCGTCCCGTATCGTATTTTTTTACATATCGGCGATAGGGGAAGCGCAACAGATTAAGCCGGTGAATGTCCTCAAACACCGAAGGAAGGATATGCTTAAAAAGAAACCTGCCCGGAATCACTGCTTTACCGTTGAATTTTCCCATGTGGTCATCCTCGATTAAATGCAAGAATACAAAATATATCGATGTGCAGGATAAATCACAGGATTCAGGGAAAA
>JBNJDQ010000193.1:0-3077 GCA_051745065.1 Fibrobacterota bacterium | reverse complement strand
GATCTGGGCGGCCTTTCTGAGCGGGCTTTCTCTTGTGATTCCCCTGATCCTATCATTTCCCCTGACGGCTTTGTTGAGCCTCTTTTCTCTGATAATCGGCGGGCTGTACTGTTTTCATCCCTTCTATTTTACGGGGCGTCCCCTCGTGGATTTTATCAGCAATGCCCTGGGCTACGGCGCAGTTGCCTTTGCCGCGGGGTACGCTGCTGCCGGGGGTGACATCTTTACGCTCGCCGCTGTGCGGGCAATGACGCCCTATGTTCTTTTCATGGCAGCCGGCTCCATCAGCTCGACCCTTCCTGATTACGAGGGGGACCGGGCCCACAACAAACGGACAACCGCCGTTGTTTTCGGTCGCCGCCGGGCGCATGTACTGGCCCTAATGCTTGTAACGGGCGCCCTTGCTGCTGCCCTCGGCATCGGTGATACGCAGGCTGTGTGTATCAGTGTTGCCGCCCTGCCCCTCTATATTCTCTATGCCCTGATACCCAAAGCTATTTTTATGGAGAGTATTTACAAGGCGGGCGGAGCTTTTGCCATGCTTTGTATCGGATGGTATTACCCGATTCTCCCTGCAGCCGGTATTGTGATAGCCGGTGCAACAAAACTTTTTTTCCGGATGGTGTACAATGTTTCATATCCCTCGCTTCTTCCTGCAGAAGATTCTTCTTCTGATTCTGAGTAGTCTCTTTGTTTCCGCTGCGGCCTATGAAATCTCTGAGAAAGAGATTCATGATGCCCGGCAGCTGAATCGATATCTTGTCAATTGTGAGTTTTCCCGGGCCAGAGGATTCTGTGACTCTCTCTTTGCCGAAGAGGAAGTCCGCCGTCTTCCCCTGTACTACTATATGAAGGTGGCCGCCATGGGCCTGGAAAGCCTGGACCGAGATCAGGTTGTACACAGGGAAAGCTTTTATAATACCTACAACAGCGGCATGGCGGTGATCGACAGCCTGAAAACGGCGGGGGAGCGCAGTTCCGATCTGGTTATGACTGAAGGGTTCCTGACGGCATCCTTCTTTTCGTATCTCCTTCTCGACGGTAAGTACATGACGGCAATTAAATACGGCCGTGGCGCTTTGGACACCATTGAGACAGCCAAGAAGCTTGACAGCAGCAATTACGATGCGGATTATTACATCGGCTTTTACAGCCTGGCCAAGGGAGAACTGAAAAACCGCCTGCGTATGTTTCTCTTCTGGATGCCCGACGGTATCAAAAACGGTGCTGAGTCTCTGGAAAACTGTATGGACAGTTCCCGCTTTATGTCCTCTGCTGCGGCTATGGTTCTCGTGGATGTCTATGTTCGGGACGGGAGTGTACAAAAGGCCGCCCCCATGCTGGACTCACTGCAGGGCGAGTTTCCCCACAGCCGGTTTCTGCGCTGGACAGAGGCCCGTCTGAAAGAGCAGCAGAAGGATGATGCCGGAGCAGGGCAGGTCTATGAAAACCTCTGTCGCTCCTATCTGGACGCCGATTATATTCATAATGCCCTTGTGACAGGTGAGCTGGCCCGGACCCGGTATACAACAGCCGGAGCAGAGGCGACGGCCCTGCAAAAGGAGATTCGCCAACGGGTGGAGCGCAGCAGTCTGAATCGGGATGATGAAAAACTGTATGACGCTATTGTCGGGAGGTAACCATGGTGTATACTGACACAACAACCTGTGACCGCTGCGGTACCTGCGTTGCCGTGTGCCCTGTGGCGGCAATCTCCATGCCCCATTTCCCCCGGGTGAGCGATGCCTGTATTGGCTGCGGGCGGTGTGTCCGTATCTGTCCGGTCGGAGCCATGCACTTGCACAGGGAGGAGTTTCGTGGCAAATAAACTGGTGATCTGCGACAGTACAGTCTTTTTGCGTGATTATCTTGCCGTCAGCTACGGTGTGGAGAATGCCACGGCGGTGATTCCCTTTGCGGTTCTGGAAACCCTGCGCGCCGCCCGCCATCGCCGCGGCAGCGACGGACGTAATGCACGGGAGTTTTTCTCCCTCTTTAAAAAAATGAAACAGCAGAATCGTGTCAGCACCCGGCGGGAAGATGATCCCGCTGTTCTTATCTGGCGGGAATCCCGGCAGGCTGCGCGGGAGGTTGGCGCGGTCCTTCCCGATGAACCCGGCACCAGTGCCCTGATTGCGGCGGCCCTGGAATTTCGTGACATGGATGAAGAGGTTTCTCTTTTGACCTGTAGCAGTATTGTCTACCTGACGGCGGAATCCTTTTCTCTGGATGTGAGCTATTTTACACCGCGAAAATTCCGTGCTGAGGATCTCTATGCAGGGTGCCGGTCGGTGCAGCTTCCTGCAGAGCAGGTGCAGGATCTGCGCAAGCGCAATTCCGTTTCGGTTGTGGATTCATTTATACCCAATGAATATCTGCGCGTCAGTACCCCCGACGGGGAGGAGCAGGCCTACTGCCGCTATCACAGCCGTGAGAAAACACTGAAGCCCCTGGACTGTGCTTCCTCGCGGATTCCTGAATGGATTGTACCGCGCAACGGAGAGCAGTCCTTTGCTCTGGATGCGCTCCTCGATGATCATATCTCACTGGTTTCTCTTATCGGTAAGGCGGGAACCGGCAAGACTCTCCTGGCTTTGGCTGTGGGATTGTATAAAAGTCTGGATAAAAATATTTACGACAAGGTGCTGGTCTCCCGGCCGACCCTGCCCATGGGGGCGGATATCGGCTATCTTCCCGGTTCCATCGAGGAGAAACTGGGCCCCTGGATGCATCCCATTGCGGATAATGTGGATTATCTTCTGCGTACGCGGAAAGTGGGACGGGCGAATCTGCGCAGCTTTACGGATCTTGCCGACATGGGCCTGATCACAGCAGAACCCCTCTCCTTTATTCGTGGGCGCTCCATTCACCGGCAGTTTCTGATTGTGGATGAAGCTCAAAACCTCAATCTTCACGAGATCAAGACCATTCTGACCCGTGCCGGAGAAGGTACCAAGATTGTTCTGGCCGGGGATCCCTATCAGATTGATAATCCGGAATTGAGCTCCGTAACCAGCGGATTGATGCAGGTTGTGGAACGCTTTCGTGATAAAGATGTTGCTGCTCATATCACTCTG
>JBNJDQ010000192.1:0-3152 GCA_051745065.1 Fibrobacterota bacterium | reverse complement strand
GGGAGTGTTCCATGCGGCTCTCCTCAAAAGAGAGAGGGATCGGCGAGCCGCAGTAGCGGATGTGTTTTCTGTTTCCCAGGCTCTGTTTTTTATGCAGATGCCCCAGGGCGATGTACTCAAAACTGTCGGGAAAATCTCCGGTTCCGTAGTTTTCCAGACTGCCGATGTAGAGTTCCCGCACTCCTTCGGTGACAGATCCGCCGGCGGTGGTCAGATGCCCCGTAGCCACGGCGGGTACGTCACCGATCTCTTCTTTGAGCTTTTGCACCTCCTGCAGGGCAGCTTCGTAATGGGCAGTAATTCCTTCGCGGGTGGCACGGCTGCGCTCCTCTCTGCTTTGTCCGGGAACCCCTCTGCGTACATCCCGATCCCGCAGAAAGGGAACTGCAGCAATAATTCCCCGGGGAGTATTGCTCTGATCACGAATAGTAAAAACTTCACGGGCGGGATCCTCTTCGGCACCGCCGATAACGTGTACGGAAATCCGGCGCAGAATAGAGCGTGACTCATTGAGGGTGGATGGAGAGTCGTGGTTTCCGCCGATGATAATGACGGCCGGGCAGGGAGCGTCGGCGGCGCGGTCCAGAAAGCTGTGATACAGCTGCCGTGCATAGCTGGGAGGTGTTCCCGTATCGAAGATGTCTCCGGCAACAATCAGGGCGTCGGGTTTTTCTTCGTAGAGTACGGCAATGAGCCGATCGAGAAAGTGAGCGTGTTCGTGCCGCCGGCTGCGGTTCAGAAAGTTCTGGCCCAGATGCCAGTCCGAGGTATGGAGAATTTTCATGGAAGCGCCTTCCCGTTGATTGCTGCAGTATGCCCGTAAAATACTATCTGAGAAGCGCTGTGGGGAGGGTGAGTACCGGGAGTACTCAAAGACGGTGGAGCCCGCGACAGTTTTTTGTACGATTATTTCTTTTCGCTGTACTGCGTTTGCGTGCGTTCCGGTTCGGCTTCGGTCCCTTCCTGTCCGCAAGGCGTGGCAGAGCCGCCTTCCACCGCTGCAGTTGCACGTCTCTGGTTTGACCTTGGGCTGCCTGCAGAGCGGGAGCGAAGCAAAAAAATCCCATTCAGCACAATGGGAGCGTGCCAAAAATACCCTGACCCTGAACACACTGCGGCGCCAGCTTTGCAGGGGCGCTTGCGACCCGAAAAGCGGCTGCCGCAGGACGTGAAGGGGAAGGAGGTTTTGGCCGCCCGCTGAAAGCGGTTCTATTCATGTCGCAAAGCTGAGCCCCTGCAGAGTACGTCCGAAGGGGGTGAGCACTCAGTGATGAGTGGGTTCATCCGCATCCTCATGGGGAGTATGATCATGGCGGTGTCCCTCCGTGGAACCTTCTTCTGCTGTGTCGTGCTCATGGGTGTCTTTCACAGCTTCGTGTGTGTGGTAGGCGCCTTGAGCTTCATGGGAATGGGAGCGGGCACCGGCATGATTATGTTCATGGGAATGGTTTACACCGTCTTCGTGGGTATGGTCATGGTCGTGGGTGTAATGAGTATGGTCGTGTTCTCCCGCATGATCATGAGAATGGGTATGAGTGGTACCGTCCTCATGGCTGTGGATATGACCGTGTTCTTCGGTTTCCGGGCGATACACAGGGTCACTCATGTCGAGGTAGTTGATGAAGGTTTTGTGCCCGAGAATGGTCCGCAGACTCTGCAGATGCCGGGCAAATGCGGCACGGGCTGCGGTATCACCGGCCGCAGTATCGCCGGTCCAGCGGTCAACAGCCTTCTGCGAAGGAGAGGGCTTCTGCATCTCACGCCAAAGGCTGTCCCGCAGGTGTGCCGTATCCTTCACGGGCATCTCCAGGGATAGATAGCGGCGTATCTCATCCTGGAGCTTTACATAGGTTTCACCTTCCAGATCAAGGCGCTCCTTCAGCCAGAGCAGAGAGTTTCTGCTGACGACGGTTTCATTGCTGTGGTCTCCGTGCGCATAAATCAGGCTGCAGAGAGCTGTTACGATCAGCAGTAATGCGTTTTTCATTGTTCCTCCGGTATGGTTTCAGAAAATCCTTTTCAACGGTAATACGCCGACCAAAGCCCCGGCCGGCCTCCTTCTTTAGAGAATATATCATATACACAATAATTGAAAAGGCCTGCGGTATTTTTTTATGCCTGCCCGCAAAGGATAGTTGCAGAATTCTTTGTTCGGGAGTATACTCACAGAAAGGAGGACCTGTGGAACCGGATTTTTTTGCACATCTGAAAACAATTCTGCAAACCGAACTCTATCGGCAGGGGGATGCGGCTGTTACTGTCGGTCAGCTGGGAATTGCCCTTGCCGTTCTTGGGGCAGGGAGTATTGTCAGCCGGTGGTTGAGCGGCTTTGTGGGGCGGCGCCTGAACAGGCTCGGCAGTATACACGGAGGAACCCTTCATTCAGTGCGGCAGATTGTATTCTATCTCCTTTTTATCGTTACAGTTATGGGGGCGTTCAGTATTGCCGGAATTCCGTTGACAATCTTTACCGTTCTCGGCGGGGCCTTTGCTATCGGGATCGGCTTCGGGGCCCAGAATACAATTAACAATCTTCTTTCCGGAATCATTCTGCTTTTTGAAAAACCCGTGCGCATCAATGATATCGTTGAGATTCACGATATGGCCGGACGGGTGGCAGAGATCGGGCACCGCGTTGTGCGGGTGCGCCGGGTGGACGGTGTGGATATTCTTATACCGGCATCCCATTTTCTGGATAAACTGGTGGTGAACTGGACCCTCCACGATGCGGCGGTGCGCGGCAGTATTGATGTGGGTATTGCCTACGGCAGTGATACACAAAAGGCCGACGGTCTGCTGCGTAAAGTTCTCGGGGAGAATCAAACTATTTTGAAAATGCCCGCACCGGAGGTGATCTTTGCGGATTTCGGTGACAGCAGCCTGCTCTTCTCCTGCTTCTTCTGGGTGCAGGTGCGTACCCCCATGGACCGGCGGCGCATTGAGTCGCAGATCCGTTTTGCCGTGGATGATCATTTCCGCGATGCCGGTATCATTATTGCTTTTCCTCAGCGGGATCTTCATCTGTCCCTTGCAGAGCCTGTGCCGGTGCGCAATTTCCCCTGAGGTACTGCAATTGCGCCCTGCATGAAATCATCTGTGCAATTCTTTTTGTTTTGGGTTATTTTTATCCATGAACATTCAATGGTGAGGGT
>JBNJDQ010000191.1:0-3153 GCA_051745065.1 Fibrobacterota bacterium | reverse complement strand
TTGATTTTTTCCAACGCCCCTGTTCTCTCTCTGCGGTGCGCAAGGTATTTTACTGCAGTCATGACAAAGGAGAGAGAATGAATATACCCATACTTGATATTTCCAGCGACGCCGGACGCGCTGAGTACCGCCGCATACAGGATGCCCGCCAGCAGCGCGATGATGCTGTGGAAGAGCGGGTGAAGGAGATCTTTCGGCAGATTGAAGACCGGGGTAATACGGCCCTCTTTGAATACTGCGAACGCTTTGATCAGCGCGTTTTAACCGCGGATACGCTGCGTCTGTCAGGGGCGTACATTGCCGGTCAGGCGGAGAAAATTGCACCGGATCTTGCCGAAACCATTGATGCCGCAGCCGAACGGATTGAGGCCTATCACCGGCGTCAGCTGATCGACCGTTCCTTTGAGATGACCACTGCCGAAGGGGTGCTGTCCCAGCGGATTCTGCCCCTGTCCCGGGCGGCTCTCTATGTTCCCGGCGGATACACGGTGTATCCTTCCACGGTTCTGATGAACGGAATACCCGCCAAACTTGCGGGAGTCGAAGAGATTGTGGCCCTTACGCCCTGCCGCGGCGGGGATATCGCCCCGGAGATTGCCTACGTTCTGCAGAAGCTTTCCATTACGGAAGTCTATCAGATGGGCGGCGCCCACGGGGTTGCGGCTCTTGCCCTGGGCACGGAGACTGTGCAGTCCGTTGATAAGATCGTCGGCCCGGGCAATGCCTACGTGGCTGCTGCAAAGAAACGCGCCTACGGTGCGGTGGATATCGATTCCATTGCCGGGCCCAGTGAGATCGCCATTCTTGCCGATGCCACGGCTGATCCCTCCTGGCTGGCTCTGGATCTGCTTTCTCAGGCGGAACACGGCAGCGGTGACGAAACGGCGGTTTGTGTAACGGAAGACTGGGCCTTTGCTGATCGTGTTCATGCGGCACTTACCGCGGAGATCGCTGCGTCTCCCGTGCAGAAAGTGTTTGAAAAGCTCTCTGCCGGGGCAATTATTATCGCCTGTGCCGATACCCGTGCCGGAGCAATTGACTTTGTAAATGCTCTCGGCCCGGAGCATCTGGAGATTGTCACAGAGGATCCCGATGAAGACTGTGCACAGATCCGCAATGCCGCGGCCATCTTTCTGGGGCCTTACACGCCGGTTCCCCTGGGGGATTATTTTGTCGGCACCAATCACGTGCTTCCCACGGGGGGCGCAAGCCGCTATGCTTCACCTCTCGGAGTGGATGATTTCCTCAAGCGGGTTTCCGTCGCAAAGATCAGCCGTGAAGGGCTTGCCGCCTGTGCTCCCCACCTCTCGCGCTTTGCCCGGGCGGAGAAATTTGTCCATCACGCCATGGCCGTTGAGCGCCGGGCGGGATACACACCGGAGGATGTATGAAGCGCGTTGCCCTGTTTAATCTGGGCTGTTCCAAGAATCTCGTTGACGGCAATACCATTATCGGTTACCTGGAGTCGCAGGGCTTTGCCTTTGTTGATGATTCCGCCGCGGCTGATGTGGTTGTGGTGAATACCTGTACCTTTATCGAAAACGCCACAAAGGAAGCCATTGATACGATCCTGGCGGCGGGGCAGCTGAAGGGACGGGGCGACATTACTCTGATTGTATCAGGTTGTTTTTCGCAGCGCTACCGCGAAGAAGTTGCCCGGGAGTTTCCCGAAGTGGATCTCTGGGTGGGGGTTGATGACTGGGAAAGCCAGCTGAAGGAGTTTTTCGGTTTTTCCCGGCAGGTTCCTTTTCACCGCAAGCTGGAGGAACCCCGCCATGTGCAGTATCTCAAGATATCCGAAGGGTGCTCCCATCGTTGTTCTTTCTGTATTATTCCCGCAGTGCGGGGGAGCTTTCGCAGCTTTTCGCCGGATGCCATCATCGCAGAGGCGCAGTGGCTGGAGCAGCAGGGCGTACAGGAGCTTATTGTGGTCTCTCAGGATACCTCCTTCTACGGCAGGGATATGGGCACGACCCTTGCGGCATTGCTGCAGCGGCTCGTGGATGAAACGACCTTTCCCCGGATACGCATGATGTATCTGCACCCCGCCTTTGTTGATGAAGAGCTGATCGCCGTAGTGCGGGATAATCCGCGTATCTGTTCGTATTTCGATATTCCCCTGCAGCATATCGCCGATCATGTTCTTGCGGATATGGGGCGCCGTCCCGGCCGGAAGGGTATCTACAATCTGATCGAAGCAATCCGGCACGAGATCCCCCATGCCGTGCTTCGCAGCTCTTTTATTCTGGGCTATCCCGGTGAGACAGAGCAGGATTTTGCGGAACTGACGGCCTTTGTCCAGTGGGCGCGCTTTGATAAGCTGGGGGTTTTCCCCTATTCCCCGGAGGAGGGAACCCGCGCTGCCCGGCGGGAGCAGACCGTTTCTGCAGAAACCGCGCAGGAGCGCTGCGAAACAGTCATGGCCCTGCAGCAGGATATCAGCCGTGAGAAGCAGGAAGCCCGGGTGGGACGGCAGCTTTCAGTGCTCATCGACCGGGTGAGTGATATTCCCGATTTCACCTTTGAAGGACGCAGCGCCGGAGATGCACCGGAAGTGGACGGCCGGGTCTTTCTGATTGACGGTGACTGTTCTCCGGGAGATCTGGTGACCGTGGAAATTATCGACTGTGACGACTACGATCTCTTTGGGCGGGTGGCAGATTCCTGACTGCTTCAGGCTGTTACGGAATCAAAACAGGGTGCTCATTTTCTGCAAATATGCAGAGGGTAGATTGCAGTTCTTCCCACCAACAGCGGAGGTTTCAAAATGTACGATGTCTATTTCGATGAGAGTGAGAATACCCTTGACCGGGTATACGGAGAAGATGCCCTTGTTTCCCTCTATGAAGGAGCAGATGATTTTTTCGGCGAAGAACTCTTTGATTATGAGGAGTTTGAGGGCTGAATAGGGCCCGAGGGCGGGGATTATTGACTTTTTCCCAAAAAATGTACCGAATTCAGCAAAAAAGCTTGAAAAAGCTGAAAAATGTAGTATACTGTATTCTGTGTTTCAAACTGTTATTTATTTGGAGGTTCATTATGATGAACAAAAAAGGGTTTACCCTTGTCGAGTTGATGGTTGTAATTGTAATTATCGGTATCCTGGCGGCTGTTGCTCTGCCGCAGATGATGGGTGCCACGGATAAGGCGAAG
>JBNJDQ010000190.1:0-3270 GCA_051745065.1 Fibrobacterota bacterium | reverse complement strand
ACGGGCTATCACCCTGCGGATATGCCCGCTGGAGGTGACTTCAGCAGCCCTGAGGGCACCGTGCGCGAAGAGGATCTGCAGGGGGTTAAGGTTCTTATTGCAGAGGATAATATTGTTAACCAGAAAGTTGCCCAGCGTATCTGCGAAAAAATCGGTGTTATTCCGACCATTGCCGCCGACGGTGAGCAGGCTGTGCAGGCATTGTACAAAACCTCCTTTGATATAGTCCTCATGGATGTTCAGATGCCTGTCCTTGACGGCTATGAAGCAACAGAACGGATTCGCCGTGATCCGCCGCCCATGAACGAAGATATTCCCGTAATTGCCATGACGGCCAATGCCATGCAGGGTGACAAAGACCGCTGTCTGCGAAGCGGCATGAATGATTATATCTCAAAACCGGTCAAGCCTGCTGATATTCGCAGCAAGATTCGCGAGTGGGTACTTTCCGGAGGGTCCTGAATGGTTGTTTTAATCTCACAGGAACAGGGGATATCTCCGGCGGAGGAGGCCCGCCGGGCCACGCTGGTTCTGGATGGAGGTATTGACCGCTACCATTTACGCAAACCGCAGTGGTCGCGATCGCAGTACGAAACGTTTTTTCACATCCTTGATTCCCGTTTTTACCCGCATATTACTCTGCATTTTTTCCATGACTGTGCACTCTTTCATTCTGCCGCAGTTCATCTGCGCTCCCATGAATATGAGAAGGCTGCCCTGTTTGATCCTGCTGTTCCCCTTTCTGCATCATGTCACTCCTTTGATGATATTGCCCGGTGCGAACAACTGAATCCGGCCTTTGCCTACCTTTTCCTGAGCCCTGTGTATGACAGTATTTCCAAGCACGGGTATGTATCGGCTTTTTCCGATACGTCCCTGATACGGTTTTTTTGCACCAGAAAAAATACAGTTTCCCTGATTGCCCTGGGAGGGGTTACGGAACAAAGATTTCCGCATGTGCGCAGTCTCGGATTCTCCGGAGCAGCAGTGATGGGAGATTTCTGGCAGAATGCCTCTTCACCGGATGATATTGGCGTGCGCGCCCGTCAGTACAGAGAGTCCTGGGAAAGATCCGGGAGAATATAGTGTCCTTCCCCCTGGGGGGATACGCGCACGGGACAGTTGAAGAGAGTTGTCAGGTTCTGCTGCGTAAGAACCCGGTGTGGTGTATCACAGGCAAGAATGGTTCCCCGGTGGAGCATGAGGATCCGGTCGCAGACGGCCGATGCCATGGAAAGATCGTGCAGTACAATGACAATACACAATTTTCTTTTGCGGGCACTGTCCCGCAGCTGGAGCATCAGTTGGCGCTGGTGGCGCAGATCAAGATGGGATGAGGGTTCATCCAGAAGCAGTATTTCCGGTTGTTGAACAAGGGCCCGTGTCAACTGACACAATTGCTGCTCGCCGCTGCTGAGGGTATGAAAGGGGGAGGAAAGCAAAGCGGTTACCCCGGTTTTATCAGCCAAAGTCCGGATGAATTCTTTTTCGTCTTCATGCAAAAAAAACTGCAGCCGTGAATGATAGGGGGTGCGCCCCAGGGATATGTACTGCTCCGCTGTAAGATGGATTTCCCGAGGCGGACTGCTGGAGACAAATCCCGTCTGACGCGCGCGGTTATTGATACTGATATCCTGCAGGGATGTGCCTTTGAGGCTGATCGTTCCATCGTAGGGAAGTTCGCCGCAGAGGCACTTAAGCAGGGTCGATTTTCCGCACCCGTTGGGGCCGATAATGCCCAGTATCTCTCCGGGGACGGCGTGGAAATTAAGCTGTGAAAGCACCTGGAACGAACCGTAGGAACAGCAGAGATTATGTACATCAATATCAGAGGGCACGGGACCTCCGAAAGAAGAGAAAGAGAAACATCCCCGAACCCATGAGCCCGGTAAGAACCCCGACGGGGAGTTCTGCAGGAGCAATAATAATTCGTGCAAGAGTATCACATGCAACAAGATACGCAGCACCGACCATGGCAGCACAGGGAATAAGAAGCCGGTGATCACTGCCGGTAAAAAAACGGCAGAAATGAGGGATCAGAAGTCCGACAAATCCGATAACGCCCGTCAGGGAAACGGTTACCCCCGTAAGCAGGGATGCAAGAATCAACAGATGCATCGTGCTGGCATCGGCGTTTATACCAAGGCGTGCTGCTTCTTTTCGGCCGAGAATAAGAGTGTTGAGATCTTTACTCATATACAGGGCAAATGCAGTTCCTGCAATACTCAGGCAGAGTGAGAGAACTACAAGAATTGTATTGGACTGTTCAAGAGAGCCCATAAGCCAGAAGAGAATATTGTTCTGCTGTGACGCACTGGAGAGGGCAAGAATAAACATGACCGCAGAGGATGAAAAAAAACTGATCATCAGCCCTTTTATCAGTATTGAAGTTGTTGAGGGCGGTGCAAAAGAAGCGCGCCGGCGAATGAGAAGAAGAACTGTGAGGGCCCCGATGAAACCCGCGGCGGGCAACTGTATTGCTGTGGGGAGAATGGGGATATTGCAGAAAATAACCAGGGCTGCAGCCAGGGATGCGCCCCCGGAAATACCCAGTGTGTATGGCTCAATCAGGGGATTTCGAAAAAGGGTCTGCAGGATCACTCCTGAAAGAGAAAGGGCGGCTCCTGCAGAAATTCCCAAGAGCGTTCGCGGCAGTCGCAGGCGAAAGAGAATGTCAATTACTGCCGGTGAAGGAGGATCGGAAAAAAGATCGGTCGGCCTGACTCCGGCGGTTCCGGCGGAGAGAGACCAGACACTGCTGGCAAGGAGCAGTATAAAGGGGATGAGCATAAGAAGGAATATCTGTACTCTGCTGTGGGAGAGGATCATCGCCGGCTGTTCACAAGGCTGTCTAATTCAGTGAGAAGATCATAGAACATGGGCAGGTTCGGGCTGCATGCTTTGGCGGTGTTTACGGAGTAAACAGCTTCTTCCTGTACGGCGGGAATACTTTTGTAGGATTTCCACGCATGGAGCGGGTGCTGCCGGGATCCGCCCATTTCCGTAACAATGATAATTCCCGGTTTTCCCTCAATGACTGCTTCGCGGCTGATTCTGCCGCTTGGTGCATCGGCGGCAATGTTTTGGGCGCCGCAAAAATCCATGTAGTCGTGAATAAATGAGTGCTTCGTAACTGTATATAAGGGATCCCTGCCGATCTGAAAGAACATAGGGATACGGTCGCGGGAGCGGTTCTTATCCCGGACGGCGTGTACTTTTGTATTGTACACAGTAATAAGAGAGTCCGCCTGCTTTTTATATCCCGCTGCC
>JBNJDQ010000189.1:0-3287 GCA_051745065.1 Fibrobacterota bacterium | reverse complement strand
TCCTGTTGATCCTTCTGTTTCCCGCATACAGAATACCTTTGTCCTGCATACCTTTGTTAAAAACTGGATGGCCTGTGATGATACATCTGTAACGGTGATCGTTCCGGAAAAGAGAGACTTTCCGGTGAAGGGGGTACTTAATTTTCCTGCCCTGTACAGGCGTGGCGGAATAGGGGCGATTCTGCGTTTTCCCCTTACCCTGTGGGAGACCTACTTTCCCGCAAACCGAAAAGTTCGGCGCTTCTCCTTTGATTCGGTCTCGGGATATCGGATATGGGCACGCCGCCGTTCCAAAATAGATTATTATGTCGGTGATGTCATAGATCTTATCGAAGGTGAAAATATTGAATTTGACTGCATTGTTTCTCATATGGTGATTGGTACGTCCATTGCGGCAAAACTTCGTAAACGCTATAAGGTTCCTCATATCATCGGCTATCATAATACGGATCTGAAGTTCTCCCGCCGGAAAAAATATCGCCGGATTCTGGAGTGTGCCGAAGGAATCGGGTTCCGGTCATGGTGCCTGCAGCGTCATGCCCGTGCCTGCGGTGTTGTGCCGCGTACTGCCGCCGTTGTACCTTCAGGAATTCCTGAAGAATTCATAGTGAAGCAGGTACCTGAATACGTTCATGTACCTCTGCGTTTTCTTACAACAAGTGCATTGATTGGGCGCAAGCATATCGATGTACACCTACGGGCCCTTGCATTGTTACAGGACAGGCTGCCCTGGGAATACACAATTCTGGGGGCCGGTCCGGAGGAAGATTATCTTGAAAAACTGGCACAAGAGCTGGGCATTGATACACAGGTTCATTTCTGCGGTCTGCAGCCGCATGAGGTATGCCTGGAGGAAATGCGCAAACATGATATTTATCTGCAGGTGAGTGCTCCGGAAACTCTGGGCATGGTGTATCTTGAGGCTCTTGCACAGGGAATGGCTGTGATAGGTACCCGCGGATGGGGTGTTGATGGCTTGCTTGTGCATAAAGAGAATGGGTGGCTTGCTGAGCCGGAAGACCCTGAAGGGCTTGCAGACTGCATCGCAGAGGCGCTGCAACAGGAAGATTTTTTTCGGGTGCGTTCGCGCGGCCTTGAAACTATCAAAGGGTTTACCGAAGAGAAAGCATGCCGCAGATCTCTTGCGTTTATTCGTTCCTGTGTTTATTCACAGTGTTCAGAGCCGGGGTGATATGAATAAGCGTATCTCTTTTTCCGGCGTCGCGGGGTTGCAACTGATTATAAAGGAGCAGGAGCTATGTGTGCTGATGATGTTGGTATAAAATTGCACAGCCTTACTCTTCCTGAGAAAACATCCTTACAACGGTCTCTGCGCTGTCCTTATCAGCAAAATGGGGAGTCCTTTTCAGAGGATGATTTACGCAACTATGATTTTACGACACTGTTCTATGATGTTTTTTTCGACACTTCAAACCGAATGCTTTACACGGTGGGGCCGCCGTTTCTGAACCTCCGCAGGGAGCTTTTTCCTATTACGTGCAGGGTTAATGGCAAAAAACGGCGGTATGGGTATCGTGAATACTTTAACCACCGTATCGGCATCGGTGCTGTGCGACTTCCCCGAGCTGCTGTGCAGTCCATGAATACTGTTTCTTTTCGTTTTGGAAACGGTTTCAGTAAAACCGTGAAAGTACCCCTCAATACCGAGCCACCTTCACCGCGGATACTTACGGCAATTCAGAAAAACAATCGTCCCCGATGGATTGCTGACTGGGCGGCTTTTTATCGAGAGAAATATGCCGTTGATCGGGTAATTATATATGATAACGGCAGTGATACTGTGGACGAAATAAAGAATCTGGCACGGCAGCACTCATATATTTCAATTGTGCCATGGGATTTCCCGTACGGCACCTATCGCAATTCGGGGAATAAGTTCTGTCAGATTGGTGCATTGAACCATTGTCGATTACGATTTGGAAGATCTTCGGTGATTTTCAATTTTGACGTTGATGAGCTGCTTCACTATTCGTCGAAAAAGATTGATATGCATATGAAATACGGGAAAATGCTCTCTTTCGGGCAGTATTATGTGCCCGTAGCAGAGGCTCCGGGCGAGGAGTATTCCTTTGATGATTTTTCTCTTCGGGAATCGCAGAAACGGGAAATTCACCGCAAATATATTTTCCGAAGTGACCGCATTCTTGTTAATTTTGTACATACAGCCCGGACAAAACCCAATAACGCCGTGATGGTGCTGGAGAAAATGGCCGAGAAAATTTACACGAATATTGTTCAGTTCCTTTCAGAAAAAAAGATGAATCGTGTACTCTCTGCTGTAAAAAAGGTATACCCGCTGTTACCTTATAAAAAAATCCATGACGGATGGTTTCTCCATTACCGCGGTATAACCACCGGGTGGAAAAAAGAACTGAAACGACTGGAAGCCACATCGCGGGAGAGGGCCGATTATCTTCCCATTGAATCCGATGAGGGAGTGGGCTGAAACGGGAGTAAGAGTGCCGCTTCCGGAAATTTTTCCGCCAGGTTCCGGGCGTATTCATCCCACAGTGTGTAAGCCAGATGGGTATGATAACCGGTTTCTTTGCGCCGTTCATATTCCCAGGGTTTTGGTCGTTTGGAATAACCGGAGTAATGCAGGTTTTTGATTCTGTCCAAATCCTCTTTCAGGCGGGATTCGTCATCCCAGTCACGATAGTTGTACATATAGTCAATCAACCAAACCGGGTAGCCGGAATGCTTGCGAAATTTGTTGATCGTTTTCTGATCGAGGAGGCCGATGTATTTATCCTTTCTGTTTTGAACAACTTCCAGGATTTTTTGATACGTTTTTTGAGACAGAAGTGAGCCGCTGATACCAAAAAAACCTGTATTGATAGAAGCTGTGAGGGAGAGTCCGGTTTTGCTGGTTCGCGGGCCGGTTTTGCAGCCGAATAGTTCGTGAGGATCCTTCAAAACTGCAGAAAAATCGTTGATGCAGAGCATGTCTCCATCAAAAAAGAGGACTCTTTCGTAGGAGCTGCGGCTGAACGCTTCCAGTGTGAGGTATGCCAGGCGGTGGTGTTCCGGCTGACAGCGGGCATTGCGATAGACTGAATTGCTCACATCCGTAATAATAAGGCCGGGGATGATTTTCTTCAGGAGAGTTCGGTTTTTTTCTGAAAGGGGGTCGATGGTGTTGTCCGTAAGTACTTCAATAGTGCATTCTGAAAGTTTGCGGACATGTTTTTTCATGGAGTAGAGCATAACTGCTGTTCCTGCAGCAAAGCGGTCATTTGAAACCGTGCAGAGCAATGTTCCCTGAC
>JBNJDQ010000188.1:0-3330 GCA_051745065.1 Fibrobacterota bacterium | reverse complement strand
CGTTTCACCACATCCATACCGACACCGCGTCCGGAAACATCGGTAATGGTCTCACTGGTGGAAAATCCGGGGGCAAAAATCAGATTGAAGCACTCTTTTTCCGACAGGACTTCATCCTTACTGCAAATGCCGTTCTTGACAGCTTTCTTCATGAGAGCGTCACTGTCCAACCCCTTGCCGTCATCTTCAATCTCTATAAAGATACTGCCTGACTTATGGAATGCCCGTAAAATCACTTTTCCCTTTTCATTTTTGCCCGCCTCCCTCCGTTCCCGGGGAGATTCGACTCCATGATCAAGGGAATTACGCACCATGTGGATCAACGGGTCACCGATACTTTCCACAATGGATTTGTCGATCTCCGTATCTTCCCCCTCCATAATAAAATCAACGGGTTTCTCAAACTTCCGTGAGAGCTCACGCACCAATCGGGCCATTTTCTGGAACGTCGGTTTAATACTCACCATTCTCAATGACATGGACAGCTCCTGGACCTGTCGCATAATCTGGTCGGCATGGGTCATTTTCCGGGAAAGATGCTGATTGCTGATACTGCTCACGGCCTCATCTGCATGAATCATGGACTGGGCAATCACGGCTTCACCAATGGAGGCAATGAGCATATCCAGTTTATCCACGGGTACACGGATTGTCTCCGAAACAGCCCGCTTCTTACTTCTTC
Organism: Fibrobacterota bacterium; assembly: GCA_051745065.1. Classification (GTDB taxonomy): domain Bacteria; phylum Fibrobacterota; class Chitinivibrionia; order Chitinivibrionales; family Chitinivibrionaceae; genus Chitinivibrio. The sequence goes on along the minus strand of JBNJDQ010000188.1, from coordinate 2,648 downwards.
CACCCGGTGATGCGGCCGGCTTTGAATCCGGCGCCCTGCCGTTCGTTTCAAAGGAGGGCTGTGGAGTTGCAGTCTTTTTCAGCTCCGCCGGTTCAATGGAACTGCTCTTATCGGGAACAACCGCTGTTTGCTCCTCTTTGACAGGGACAGCAGGCCGATCTTTCTCAGAAGACTCAGGCCTGGAGGGAGCATCATCTGATCCTGCGGGAAGAGCGTCCCCCTGTTTAATACTGTCCGCCCGCTGCAGGATATCGGCATAGGTATTCGGCAGGGAATAACTGCCGGTGTTCAAGCCTGTTTCAATGGATGATATAATTTGTTTCAGCCCTGTGGTACCGTCAAGCATTAAGTCTATAAAGGCTTCATTACAGGGAATGCTCTTATCCCGGGCCATGGACATAACATCCTCAAGGGTATGGGCCATCTCTTTGACAGGATCAAAGTGAAGAAAACCGGCGACCCCTTTTATGGTGTGGTAACAACGAAAAACCGAATCAAGGAGCTCAGAATCACCGCTGCCTTTCTCAATCTCAAGGATCTCCCCTTCTGCTAAATCGAGATGCTCCCGTGACTCCTGTACAAACCCGAGAAGCAGATCCTCATCCCCTTCGACAGGGAAGGTCTCCCCCCCGGTCGGTGAATTCTGTGACGATTCTTCGGTCCTTCCGGGAGCATCGGCAATATCATTCTCCGCAGCAGTAAAAAGAGAGTTGTATTCATTTTCATAGACCCGTATGGCCTCATCGTTTTCGGCAAGACGGCGATTAATAAGCCTGAGAAAATCGTTGAGACGATAGAGCGTATCCGGAGAATATACCTGACCGGCCTGTTCGAAGGTGTCTTCAATTTTATGAAGGAGATCGGAAAAGAATCCGAGCCCGAGCACGCCGAACTCACCTTTCCAGGTATGGATCAGCCCTTTGATTGAATCAAGACGATCTCCGTTTGTTTCGTACTCATAGATGTAGGACTCAAAGGTATCAAGAACATCTTTCTGGTTTTGAACAAACTGCGTTATCAAATCTTCGTTTTCACGGGGGATCGTAATAGTGGTATATTCCGACGAACTTTCGTCGGAGACATCCTCACGGAAATCTTCCGTCCCGGAACCATCGGCACCGTGTATATCTTCAGCAGCACCGCTGTTATCTGCAGGAGGATCAAAAAGGGCACCGACCTCACTGTCTGTAATGGCAGGTATTATCCCTTCGGATACCTGCCGGCTCTTACCATTCAGAAGAGTATGCAGCCGAAACAGAGTCTCATTGTTAAAATCGGGATTATCCATGAATTCGTTCAGCACGGCAAACACCACTGCGGCATACTCATACAGTCCAAGTGACTCAAAATCTTTGTTCCATTTTTTTAACTGCAGAATCAGCTGCTCTGCTGTATCAGAATCCCGGGTTGTACAGTTGAGAGCATTTTGCAAAAATGCATTGAGAGAGGACTCCTGCTCTTTAAAATAGCTTTGAACTTCTCCGGAATCCGCCTCTGCATCAGGTAAGCCTTCCTGAGTGGAAGATGAAGGCTCTTCCCGTTGCGGTTCCTCTTCTGAGGATGAAAAGTCATCACGAAGCTGTGTAATACCTTTAATCAGCTTTGAAACTCCGCCGGTAAAGTCGGTGGCCCCCTGCATAATCATGGTGCTGAGATTCTGCAGACGCCGAATTTTGCTGTAATAAGCAGGCGGCGCATCCTCTATATCAGAAAGAGTTGCAAGAAAATCGTGTATTCCCGAATAGGCATCTTCGTCATAGGTGTCCATCTTTTTCAGATCTCTGAGGATATCTGCAGCAATTACTTGAAAAATTGAATACCAGTGTGTCATTTCCCCCGCCTGTTGGTAATTCATGTATCACCGATATAATCTCATGATTCAGAAATATTTCAAGGGAAAATTGCAGATGCAATTGTAAAAAAAGGCTGTTCCCAAAGAAACAGCCCCATAAAAGGTACTCAAAATCGGTAAAACCTTACCCAATAAACTCCTCCAGAGTCGCCACCAGCTGTTTTGGGGCAAGCGCTGTTTTTTCGCCGCTTTTGCGCTCCTTGATTTCCACAGTACCTTTTTTCAACCCACGTTTTCCAAGGATGACCTGCCAGGGACAGCCGATGAGATCAGCATCTTTAAATTTTACTCCGGGGCGCTCTTTGCGGTCATCAAGAAGGACATCCACTCCGCGGGATTCAAAATAATCATGCACACGGTGCATCAAATCCGACACCATTTCATCCTGTGGATCAAGGGCCAGCACATGAATCGTAAAGGGCGCAATTTCAGTTGGCCAGATAATGCCGTCCGCATCATTGTTCTGCTCAATTGCCGCAGCTGCGGTACGTCCGACTCCGATGCCGTAACACCCCATGGTCGGCGTCTGAGCTTTTCCATTCGTGTCAAGAAAAGTCATATCCATGGCAGTGGTGTATTTTTTCTGCAGCTTAAAGACCTGCCCCACCTCAATACCGCGACAGGATGACAGTTGTGCACCGCAACTGCAAATATCACCGGCATCAACAAAGGAAAAATCTGCGTAGGAAAGATCTGCCAGATCCCGGGCGGGAGAAACATTTTTCAGATGATAGTCCCCGCGGTTGGCTCCACAGATACAGGAAGACATCTGTTTTACGGAGTAATCCGCATACAC
>JBNJDQ010000187.1:0-3413 GCA_051745065.1 Fibrobacterota bacterium | reverse complement strand
CATATGGGCCCGTATGAACTGCTGGGGGAATCCTACGGAAAACTCTTCTCCTGGCTTGAAAAAGAAGGGTATACCCCTGCCGGCCCATGCCGTGAGTCCTATATCGACGGTATCTGGAACCGGGATGATCCCGAAGAGTGGATTACGGAGATACAGGTGCCTCTGAGCAGATAAGAATGCATACTGCAGAGGTCGCATCCCCCGATGCGGCCTCCTACATCTGGCCGAGAACCAAATCCGTTGTAGAAATCCGGCCCCCGCGTTCATAGGAGATCTCAATGGTATCACCGGGAAAATAGGGCACAAGAATTCCTTTCAGATCACCGGCATTATGGACCTTACGTGAATCGATTGCCCGAATTTTATCTCCCATGCGCAGGCCGGATCCCGCTGCCGGCCCCGTGGGATCAATGTAGCGAACGTAAAGCCCCGGATCAAACCGATCATCGCGCCCGGACTCATAGAGCACCATTCCCGTATATGCCGGGCGGCGTCTGCCGTAGCGAATTAACTCTCGGGCGATATGAACCGCCCGGTTGGAGGGAATGGCAAAGCCGATCCCGATTGACCCGGAGCCGGATTCCCCCTGTCCGGTATAAATAAAGGCGTTTATACCGATAACATCACCACGAAAATTGATGAGCGGCCCTCCGGAATTGCCCGGATTAATTGCTGCATCAGTCTGTATCATGTTATGATAAAAGGAGGTTCGACTGCGTTTGAAATTACGGTGCAACGCGCTGATAACCCCGACGGTTACCGTGGGATCAGCATTTTTAAAAAAGTTAAGATAGGGATTGCCCAGAGCAAGAGCCCACTGCCCTACGGTAAGACTGTCCGAATCGGCAAAGGAAACAGGAGAAACCCGCTTTCCCTCGGTTTTAATTCGAATAACAGCCAAATCACTGAGGGAATCAAGCCCCACAAGCTCAGCGGGATAATCCGTGCCGTCGGAAAGACTTACGGTCATGTCCTGAGCTCCCTGCACCACATGATAGCTGGTCAGAACATGCCCGACGGAATCAATGATAATGCCTGAACCCATATTCTCCACCCGCCGCAGCGGAGAACCGTACTGACGGCGGAAGCGATTACGGAAATAATCATAGTAATATCCCTTTTGTGCATACTCGTGACGGGTAACGATTATTCCGACAACACTCTTCTTGACAGCCGATGCAGCCCGGGAAAAATCCGCCGGTGCTTCAGAGACTGCTTCCTTTTCCTGCCCGGCAGAGGAGAGTAGTATCACCCGGCCCAGAAGAAGACCGCACACCACAAGCAGTACAGCGCACAGGGGCCGATAAAATTTACTCATAGCCATGGTAGGTCACATTCTCAAAATACAGTCCTTCCGGCGGGGCGGTAATACCGGACAGATCACGGTTCTGATGTTCAAATATGTCTGCAACAGAACCCTTCAACCGCCCCCGTCCGAGGTCAATCAGGGTTCCCACAATGGTTCGCACCATCTTGTACACAAAGCGGTCGGCCCTGATTTTGATCACCCGCATACCACTCTCTTCGGTGATCAGCTCAGCATCGGTTACCGTGCAGACGTGATTATCGGTGTAACACCCGGCGGCACAGAATCCGGTGAAGGAGTGAGTACCGCGAATGAGGGCGAGTTCCCGCCGGACAATATCCCAGTCGATATTGTAGCGGATATGCGCTGCACGATTTCGCAGAAGAGGTGATTTCCAGGAAATTATACAATACCGATAACTGCGCTCCCGTGCAGAGAATCGTGCATGAAGAGAATCATCGACAACCTTCATGTTGTACAGACCGATCTCCGGCGGGAGAAGGGAGTTAAGGCTGTAGGTAAGCTTTCCTGTATCCCGTTTTTCCCAAAGATCAAAATGAAAGGCCTGGGCAATGGCATGAACACCGGCATCAGTGCGTCCGGCGCCGGTTATCGGCACGGGGCGGCGCAGTATTGTGGCAAGGGCTTGCTCAATCTCTCCCTGCACAGTACGTGCATCAGGCTGCTTTTGCCACCCGCAAAAGGCCGTCCCGTCATATTCAACTCGGCAGAAAAGGCGCATCAGACCTTCTTCGGACAGATAATGGCGTAGCACAGCTCTGCGAAGGAGGCGAAATCCGCCCGATCTGTACCGGATTTCACAGCACGATCGTAGGCCGCAATTTTGCAGATTGCCCGGCGCAGTTCCTGCGGCGTAAATTTCCCCGCCTGATCAATCAGGCCCCTCTTTACAACCATGGGATAGACCCGATTACGCTGTTTTTCGGTTATTAATCCGGCTTGTACGGCTATGTCCCCGGCAATACTGTTCTTTTCTTTATAGGAGGCACGAAAATACCGATTGGCCTCACTGCGGTGTTGTGCTGCGTAAAGACGTACTTTATAGAGTGTATGGATATGATAAAAGAGAACCGTGGAAAAATAGATTACGGAATTTGAACTGTTGCGCCCCGCTGCAGTCAGAGCCGGGCGTACTGCATTCCAGTCACGAAAACCCACCAGGTGAACAAAATCCAGGGCATCAACAACCACATCATCACCGCAGATTCGTTTTACCGTATCGAGAGTGACAGAACGATTATCCATCAAAAGCGTATCAATCTTTGTCAGTTCTCCGGCAATCTTCTCCGGGGAATACCCACAGTATTCGCAGAGATGTCGGGCTGCATCGGCCTCCACTGTGAGAGAAAAACTCTTTCGGGCACGCTGTTGCAGCCATGAAACCATTTCATACTCTTTGGGCTCATGAAAACGTTCCACCGCCATACCCGGCATTTTTCTGTCGATATCCAGAATTTTCAGAGGAGAAGTGTTTTTTTTGCGGTTTTTACCGGACTCTTCGTACTCAAGAATTACCGCTCCCCCTGCGGGGGGCGATTGAAGATACGCACCGATACGGCGACATTCATCAACGGTAAAATCCTGCAGATGAGGTATCAAAAAAAGTCGGAATCCGCCAAAAAGTGTGGGGGACTGCATATCGGCAAGATAATCCTTCAGATCTGTATCCAGGGAATTGAATGTGAGCACATCCACATGGGTATACATTTCCTTAAAATTCGCAATAAGGGCATCCCGACGGCTGTGTATTCCCGTTCGGTCACTGCCGTGTAACAGATAGAGGTGCTTTTCATCGCTCCTATTGGATGTCACAGAAGAGCTCTCCTGCTTCAGCGCGGTTTTTGCCATTTTCCTTGGCCCGATACAAAGCTTTGTCAGCATATTTAACAAGGTTTTTTTCCGGTGTAGAACCGGGGTGTGCCGTAAGATAGGAGAAATCGAGGCAGGTATAGCCGAGGCTGATAGTATAATGAATAACCGTATCACCGATACGAAAGCGTGTACTGTCAATTTTATGACGCATCCGTTCTGCCAGGTGCCGCACCCCTTCCACATCGGTTTCCGGCAGCAGCAGAGTAAACTCTTC
>JBNJDQ010000186.1:0-3416 GCA_051745065.1 Fibrobacterota bacterium | reverse complement strand
ACCCCGCCGGAAACCAGCAGAAAAACATTGCGATCCCCGCATTGCCGGCGGATATCCGCTGAGATCTCATCGATGAAGCTCTGAGCGCCCCAGTCGCGGGAAACATCACAGGCGGCAAGGAAATTATCCAGCATATCCATGCCGTGAAGGGAGTCCGTTACTTCCGGATGAAACTGAATACCGAAGATCTTCTTTTCACGATGCTCCACGGCAGCGTACTCACAGTCCTCCGTGGAGGCAATTGTCTGAAAGCCCCCGGGAAGACGGGAGACCGAATCGCCATGACTCATCCAGACCATCTCCCGGGAATCACAGCCTTCAAAGAGAGTTGTCTGATCGAGGATGTTGATATCCGCCCGGCCGTATTCGGAGTAATTTCCGGCGGCAACGGTTCCTCCCAGTAGTTTTGCAATCAGCTGATGGCCGTAGCAGATCCCCAGAACAGGAATACCCAGATCAAGAATTTTGGGATCCACCGTGGGGCTGCCCTCTTCGGTAACGGAATGCGGCCCGCCGCTGAAGATGATTCCTTTGAACCCGATCAGTTCCTGGGGAGTTATTTCGGGCTGAACAATCTCAGAGTAGACATTGAGACGCCGAATTCTGTTTGCTATGAGGTGGGTGTACTGTCCGCCGAAGTCGATAACGGCAATTGTATCCATGAACGCTCCTTCACATCGATTTTTGCGTAAAATACGTTCTGCAGAGAAGGAGAGAAAGAGTGCCGGGAAAGTTTACCGATTTAGCCCTGTCCGTCGATATAATCTTTCATATCGTCACGGACCCGCGGATTCTTGTACAGCTTGCGAAGGGCGCGGTCGCGTATCAGCCGGACCCGTTCCCGGGTGAGATTGAGCTCCGAGCCGATTTCCTCGAGGGTGAAATTCTTGGAAAAGTTGATACCGTAGTACATACGGATTATCTTTTCCTCCCGGGAATTGAGGTTCATCATGGCGTTGTTGATAATATTTGCCAATTCTTTAAGTGAGCTTTCCCGCTCCTGCGAAGGCGGTTCATTGATGATATCCATGAGTGACCGGCTGTTGTCATCCTCAGCGGAATTACCGATAGGGGTATCAAGGGATATCTCAATACTTTTCTCAAGAACTTCAAGGATATCAAGCTTATTCCCTTTAAATTCATCGGAGTTGATCGTTTTCTCAAAATCCCCGTCGTTCTTCTCCAGGGCCTTTTTGAATTTATTGACCAGGGTGATTTTATTCATGGGTATCCGCACGGATGATGTCTGCTCAAAGACAGCCTTCTGAATTGACTGACGAACCCACCACACCGCATAGGAGATAAACTTGACCTTTTTGGATTTTTTGTACCGCTGTGCTGCTTTGAGAAGCCCCATATTGCCCTCGTTAATCAGCTCAAGATAGCTCAGGCCGCGGCCGCGGTATTTGCGCGCCACACTGACAACAAAACGCAGATTGGACGTAATCAGTTTGTCGACGGCTTTTTTATCTCCCTGCTGTACCTTATCAATAAGCTCCTGCTCTTCTTCATCAGAGAGAAGGTCGTACTTATTTATATCGCGGAAATACAGGGATTCAGATTTACTCTGCTGCACACGTCCTCCAACCGGTTTGCTTCAACACAGTAAATTTATATGATACCAGAATACACCGCAAGTCCATTGTCCAATAAAGATGTTTATCAGGTATGTACTGAATTTACCGGAAGAGACCAGAGGCGCTCCGGCACAGAATCAAAGGGCGCAGTGTTGACAGATTGTTGTATGTCAGCCCGGGCCAGGGCTGCAGCAAAACAGCTGAGTTTTTCTCTTCGCAATTCAATACATCCTCTGCAGAGCCTATGCAAGGGACATGCCGAAAAAACCTGCCGCTTTCAGGGGGCGCCAAAGGCGAATGTTCTGCTTCGATTGCGCTTTGTGGGCAGGGTAAACGACGAAGCTGAGACCTGAACCAGCAGCGGTGAAACAGCGGCTCTGCCGCGCGTTACGGACAGGAAGGGGCCGAAGGCGTGCGGCAAAGCCGTACCGAGCCACGCGAAGCCCTGGAATGGCCGGACGGTGAGGTTGAACCGAACCGGAACGCCCAAAAGATGACCATGCACGAAACGCAGTAAATCCGAACGGAATGATTGTACCGGAAACATTGTAACGGCAACCGTCCTGGGAATATGTATTGATTTCCCTGAATATGAGAAATGTAATGCAGGCGGGCAGACAAATACCCTATAATCATATAAGCACTGTTGACATTCAATTCCATACAAGGTATATTGACAATATAGACTTTAGTGTCGAAGAACATAAAGGAGCACCAATGTTCAGAAAATCCGTTTTACTTTTCACGGTAGTTTTTTTTGCCGGGGCTGAAGGTCTTGAGGAGATCTCGCGCAGGATGCTGAAAAACAACGGCGCCCTAATTTCCCAGCGCAGAAATCTGGAACAGGCAGAGCAAAAACACATTGCCGCCGGGGCCCTGGCGGATCCCGCCCTTTCCTACACGGAGTACCTCTCCCCGGTTGAGACAAAAGTCGGCCCGCAGAAACGACGTCTCATGCTCTCCCAGCAGTTTCCCCGTCCCGGCAGCATCCGTCTGAGAAGGGATATTGCCGGTGCGCAACAGGAAATTGCCGGCCGTGAGATTCGCCAGGAGGAAGCAAAACAACTCAGGGATCTTCGGATGTACTGGTTCTCCCTGCGCTACACAAATCAGGCGGAAAACATCATAGACAGCCTCCTTCCCCTACTGCAGGATCTGAAAAACTTTGTTCATGCAAGCTATGAAACATCCTCTTCCGGAACAAGGGGGTTGTACCTTATTGAAAAGGAAATCATAACCCTTGAAGATGAGCGTATGGATCTGCAAACCCGCAGAAAGGTTCTTTACCGGAAAATTACCGGCCTTGTGCAGGATACCGGCAGGCTCACGCCCGCCTTTGCAGATGCTGATGATACGTTTTCTGTGCATGGTTCGGACTCCGCTGTAACCGCTGAAATACTGCGGCGTAATCCCACCGCCGGTATTCTTCGCAAAAAGCATGCAGAAAAACAACTGTATACAGATCTTAAAAAACGGAATTTCGCACCGCGCTTCTCCCTGGGAGCTGCCTGGATACAGACTGGTGAAGCACCGGGTATGGCCGAAAGCGGCAAAGATCCCTTCCTTCTGACCCTGGGGATGCGCCTGCCTGTCTACACCCGATCAAAACGCGCAGACCTTTCCGCAGCGCAGAAGCAGCAGGAAGGTACCGCTCAGACACTGGAGGATTACGTTCATCAACTTCGCAGTCGAACAGAATCGCACTTGCTCACCCTTGCAAATAAAGAACGAAAGCAAGAACTGTACGGCACCCGTTTTGCAAAGCTCGCTGAAGAGATACGGGCCGAACAGCAAACTGGCTATGAAACAGGTCAGGCCTCCGTGCGGGATATTGTCGAC
>JBNJDQ010000185.1:0-3505 GCA_051745065.1 Fibrobacterota bacterium | reverse complement strand
TGGGGTGGATGCATGGCCGGGCCCTTCTGGATCTTTCGCAAAAGCTGGCCCGCGACGGAATTACCCTGCATCGTGCCGTGGCGGATAAATTCGGGCCACCCCGGCATATCACCTCTTCCGCCCGGGCGCTTTCCCCAATTGCCATAACTGCAGTGACACAGGGGGAAGAAAAGGAAATCGCCATTGCAGCAGCCTCTGTCATTGCACGCTACAGTTTTATTCGCTCCCTGAAGCGTTTAAGCAGTACCTACAACATCAATTTCCCCCTGGGGTGTGCCGAACGGGTAAAAGCACCGGCTGAGGAATTTATTCGCACTTACGGGCGGGAGAATCTTGATAAGGTCTGTAAAATCCATTTTAAAACCGTACAGCAGCTGAAAGGATAAGCTATGATTAAAACAGGCATCGGCCAGGACTCACACCGTTTCTGCGATGATTCGGCGTCAAAACCTCTTATCATGGGGGGCGTTGAGATTCCCGGTGCTCCCGGTCTTTCCGGCAACAGCGACGGTGACGTCGTGCTGCATGCAGTAACCAACGGCATTTCCGGAATTACGGGTATCCCCGTTCTTGGAGCAAAAGCCGATACACTCTGCCTTACAGAAGGTGTCACAGACAGTGCCGCATATCTCAATGCAGCAGTGCAGGATCTGCAGGATTATACGATCTGCCACATATCCATCTCGATTGAAGCCAAAGCGCCCAAACTCCTTCCCCATATCGACAGAATGCGTGAATCCATCGCCGGACTGTGCAATCTGAGCTGCCGTGATGTAGCAATTACTGCAACCACGGGGGAAGGTCTCACGGATTTCGGCAGAGGCCTGGGGATTCAGGTATTCTGTTCTGTTACTGCTCTCAGTAATGCCTTCCCACACCATTTTTCCGTTCAGAAAGATCTTCCTGGTTCAGTGAAATAATTGCTGAAGATCCGGAACTATGATACAATAATTGTATCATTTTTATCGAAAGGCCTGCTGTGAAAAAGTCATCCCGCAGAGAAGATATTACATCATACCGGTATCTTCTGCGATGGATTCTTACAGCCCTGATAAGCGGTACAGCGGGAGCCTTCCTTGTAAAATCCTTTTCTGCATTAATCTCTGCAAGTGACACCTTCTTTTCACGGGGGAATCCTGTTTTTTGGCTCAGCCCCCTGGCAGGAGCATTGATCGCCGGATTCCTTATTTATCGCATCGAACCGGATGCAGCCGGTGAGGGCATTCCCGCCTATATTCGAAGTATGCGCCTGCACGGTGGTCGATTACCCTTTCGCGTAACACTTGCCAAGTACGCAGCTTCCCTTGCTACTCTTCTGACCCGCGGCAGCGGTGGCGTAGCGGGGCCACTCGGCCGAATCAATGCCGGCCTGATGTCTTCTCTTATTCACCCTTTTTCCAGGGGGAGCGAAAAATTCCCGCGGGAACGAATCTATACAGCGGCAATCTGCGGTATGGCCGGTGCAATGGGAGCAATTTTTCATGCATCAATCGGTGGCGGGATCTTTGCCGTGGAGATAATCGAACGGAAGAAGATGGGCTACAGCGATCTTTTTCCGGCCATACTTGCCAGCTCAACGGCGGTATTTATAAGCAAAAGCATGGGATGGGAAGGCTTCTATTCCTTCGATGTTCCCCGGGAGTTCATGGCCTACCGCATGGTTGGCTGGCTTGTACTGGTTGCTCTGGCCGGCGGATTTGCGGGGAAATTATATGAAATGACCTATGACCGAATCAGTATTCTCTTCCAAAGAAATAAAGGTATCAGTACAATGAAGGTTCTCACGGGGGCATTCATCTGTGCTGTCACGGCACAGTTGATCAACCCTGATCTGCTGGGTACGAGTCGCTCTGTTATACCCCTGATACTCAGTGGAGATCTTGCGGGCCTCTCGGGAAATCTTCCGGCGAATCTTCCCCTCGCGCCAATGTTGATACTACTGCTCTTCGGCAAAATGATTACCAACAGCGCAACCGTCGGCAGCGGTCTGAGTGCCGGTCTTACAGGGCCATCAATCATTGTGGGGCTGCTTACAGGGGCTCTTTTTGCTCATATTTTGGGAGTGGATACGGAAAGCGCCACCTATTATTCGTTTCTGTGTGCAGGCTTTGCAAGCATTCTCGGCAGCTGTATCAATGTTCCCCTCGCAGCAGCAATTATGGCTGTGGAAATATTCGGACTGGACTACTCCTTTGCTGCCGGGCTGTCAGCAGTTGTGGGATTTCAGATATCCCGTTCAACCACAGTGTATGACAATGCCCTGCATGATATGAAGAATCTGCGCTGATTTTTCCTCTCAATGCATAAATACACCATGGCAGAAACGGCATAACCTATATTAGGCTAACGAAAGAATTATAAACAGCCTGAGTACCCGTCAGAAATTTCCGAATGATCCTTCCCCGTTTTCTCTTTGCTGCCATCGTGCAGATTACAGACATAACCGACCGGATTTTCAGAAGTGTGAGATCTCTCTCTCCTGACTGTCATGCAGGCAGAACAGAGGAATAATATGCCAGAAGAACGTAAAACATTCGAAGAACTCGGTCTATCAACGCGGGTTCTCAAAGCAATCAGTGACAAGGGATTCGAAGAACCCACCGACATCCAGGCCCGGACAATCCCCATGATTCTCAAGGGCAACAGCAATATTATCGCGCAATCGCAGACTGGCACGGGTAAAACAGCAGCCTTCGGCCTCCCGCTGCTTGATATGATAGATAAAGATGCCCGGGGGGTACACGCCCTGATTCTTGCCCCCACCCGTGAGCTCGCTGTTCAGGTGGCAGAGGAGCTCAATTCCTTTCATGCCGATAAAGGCCTGAGCGTTGTACCAATTTACGGGGGCCAGTCGATTGATCAGCAGCTGCGCCGCCTGCGCAAAGGAGCACACATTGTTGTGGGTACCCCCGGTCGCGTTATTGACCATATCAAACGCAAAACGCTCAAGCTCGGCACGATTAATGAGTTGATTCTCGATGAAGCCGATGAGATGCTCAACATGGGCTTTATTGATGATCTTGAAGAAATTATGAAGCATACAAACCCGGATAAACGAACCATCCTTTTTTCTGCAACAATGCCCGACCGCATTCGTCAGCTTGCGGCGCGATACATGGACGGATATGAGCAGATCCGGGTTAAGAATGAACAGCTTACAACAAATCTTACAGAGCAGATCTATTTTGAAGTCCGCCGCAATGATACCTTCGAAGCTCTGTGCCGGATTATCGACGTGGAAGATGAATTCTACGGTCTGGTTTTCTGCCGGACCAAACGTGACGTTGACGATGTGGCACGCCACCTGAATGAACGGGGCTACGATGCTGACGGCATCCATGGTGATATTCCCCAAAACCGTCGTGAACGTGTACTGAAATCCTTTCGCAGTCGCAAAGTTACAATCCTTGTCGCCACTGATGTTGCTGCCCGCGGTATCGATGTTACTGATTTGACCCACGTGATCAACTATGCGCTTCCCCAGGATCCCGAAGCGTATGTACAC
>JBNJDQ010000184.1:0-3535 GCA_051745065.1 Fibrobacterota bacterium | reverse complement strand
CAGGGGAAAACTTAATCTGCTTTTCATTGCCATCCTTCTTGTTCTTCTTTTGGTACAGGGAGGGACCATCTATTACCACCTTTCGCAAAGCGGCAGGCAGCAGGCTGAATATACGGGAAATCTCCTGCAGCAAAATCTTCGGCAGGAAATAAAAAATTACGTGGATATTGCCTACGAAACGATCAGTTCCCGTTATGAGCGATCCGGTTCGCGGGAATATATCATTGATCGTTACGGCACAGGCCTTAGAAACACCATGGAGATTGTTGTCAAGCAAATTGGTGCCGTCACAGACCGAATGGAAGCGGGGGACATCTCCCGTGAAAATGCCCGCAGTGAGATCTTTGCGTTGATTGACCGCGCCCGATACAATGACGGTGACGGCTACATCTTTATCACAGATACTCTCGGTCCAAATCCCCGTATTGTTCATCATCCGGTAAATCCGGGGCTTGACGGAAAACATCTCATCGGTGAAAAATACAATACGGCCCTGGGGGAAAACATGAACCTTCTTGCGGCCATGCGAAAGGTCGCCCTGGACCGTGATACGGGATATGTCGATTACCTTTGGCCCAAGCCCGGCCATGACACACTTGTGGAAAAACTTTCCTATGTTTCCCTCCTTCGTGAATGGGGATGGATACTGGGAACGGGGGTCTATGCAGACCAGGTTCGCCGGGATGCCGTAGAGGACCTCAGGGAACTCACGGGGCGTATGCGCTATGATGACGGGGCGGGGTATTTCTGGATCACTGATACTGCCCGCCCCTATCCGCGAATGGTCGTACACGGCGTATCGCCCGAATTGAACGGCACAATCCTCGATGATACTGCCTATGCCTGCATTCCCGGCAGTGAGAAAAACCTTTTCGTCGCGTTCCGTGATCAGGTTCTTGCTCATGACAATGCGTTTGTGCAGTATCTGTGGCCCAAACCGGGGGATGCGACGCAGCGGGGGGAAAAGCTTTCCTATGTTCGCCTGTATGAACCCCTGGGCTGGGTTATCGGTGCGGGGATGTATCTCGATGATGTCAAGGCGGTACACGCAGAGGTTGCCCAAAGTTCCGGCGAAAATGTTATTACCCTGATTGAAATTGTTTTCCTGGTTACCGCTTTTCTTCTGGGATGTGCTCTCTTTGTGTATTACCGTTTTCTCGATGGTCTGCTTATCGGCCCCCTCGGCGCACTGACGACCTTTGCAAAACGGGTATCCCGCGGGGAGATTTCACATACTCCCGACAAAAGCAACCGCCCTGATGAAGTCGGTGATCTGCAACGGGCCTTTTATGAACTCTCCGTAGATCTCCTGGAGAAATCCTCTTTTGCCCGTGCTGTTGCCGAAGGCGACCTGAGCCGCTCCTTCGAACCGGCAGGTACGAAAGATGTTCTGGGGAATGCCCTTTTGGATATGCAGGATAATCTGCGTGAAATGATCGAGAAAATCAGGGGCAGTGCACAGGTGATGAAGGAAAAGGAAGTCCTTCTGAGCGATAACAGCACGAAACTGACTGAAGGATCTGAAAATCAGGCTTCAGCCATTGAAGAAATCACTTCGACCTCCGAGAGCATACGTTCCATGGCTGAGCAAAACAGCAGCAGTGCCGCGGAGTTTGCCCGGGTTTATACGACGATTCGTGATAATCTTGAACATGGGAATGCCGATATGGAGAAGATGCTGATTTCCATGAATGATATCGATAAGAACAGCACAGAAGTGGGTACCATTATTCAGGCTGTCGAGGACATTGCCTTTGAAACAAATCTTCTTGCTTTGAATGCATCTGTGGAAGCAGCACGCGCAGGGGTTCACGGCAAAGGGTTTTCCATTGTAGCAGATGAGGTCCGCAAACTTGCAATGAAGAGCAGCGAGGCAGCGCGCACAACAAGCAGGCTGATTGAAACAGCCCTTGAATCGGTGAAAACCGGTAAAGAGCTGTCGCAGAAAAGTGCGCATTCCATGAAGGATACAGCCGCCCTTGCCGAAGAATCGCAAAATCTTATCGGTGCCGTGGAAAAGCTGAGCGGGAATCAGCTGAACGGAATTGAGCAGATTAACAGCGGCCTTGATCAGATCAACGGCGTATCCGCGGATAATGTTCAGACCGTTGAAAGTACCGCGGAAATCATTACACAGATCCGTGATACCTCCGGGGATCTTCAGGATATAATCGACCGTTTTATTATCGATGCCGGTCCTGCTCTGTCTGCAGAGGATATGCCGTCCCGGGCAGTTTTTGAAAAGGGCGTTGAGGATATACTTCACGCCTACGGTCTGCATGGTGAGGTACCCCATGATGTTCATCAAAATCTTGCTGAACAGGGATGCTCATATCTTGTAATGAGTGTTGACGGAATAATGATCGACAACGGTGTTGATAAAGAACTGAATGATGTTTGGGTTCTTGATAAACGAAGTATTCGGGGAAAGGCTGTTTTTGGAGAAATAATTTCTGCTGTTGAGGAGAACGGACCTTCCTGGGTGCGCTTTTTCTGGCCTTCCGGAGAACAGAGGGAGTGCCAGGGATGGTTTGTCGTCCTTGAGGGAGATGTGGAAAAGATGGTTGCCGGGGTTCTTTTTCTTCTTCGTACCGACGCATAATCAATCCGTTTTTGGGACTGCGGATAAAATGATGTATATTAGAAGAAGTATAATTGAGTAAAGAGGATTGGTGAAAGGAAATATAAAATGCCTTGTTCTGTTTTCAGGAGGGCTTGATTCGGTCATTGCAGTTCATCTTATGAAACAGCAGGGGGTTGATGTCCTTGCCCTGCATTTTGTTCTGCCCTTTCATGCGGGGGAGTCCCATGAACGTGTACAGGGGTATGCCGATGCCCTGAACGTACCTCTGCGCATTGAGGAGGAGGGTGCGGATTTTCTGCAGATGGTGCAGGAGAATCACTATGGTATGGGCAGTTCGGTGAATCCCTGCATTGACTGTCGAATATTTCGATTACAGAAGGCCCGGCGGATTATGCAGGAGGAAAATGCGGATTTTCTGGTAACCGGTGAAGTTGCAGGTCAACGGCCCATGTCGCAGCGGATACAGCTATTGCCTGTGATTGAAGAGAAAGCCGGCCTGAGTGGGTATCTTTTGCGTCCGCTTTCTGCGCAACTCCTTGAGCCGACAGTACCTGAAGAGAATGGCTGGGTTGATCGCAGTCAACTTTTGGATATAACGGGAAAGGGTCGAAAGAGGCAATACGCCATTCAGCAGGCATACAACCTTGCCGCGGATACTCCCGGCGGTGGATGCCTGCTGACCGAAAAAGAGACGGCAAAGCGCTACCATGAGCTGAAAAAAATCGGCCCTGTGGATCTGACCCGGTTTCGGCTTCTTGCTGCGGGGCGGCATTTTTGGATATCGGCGCGAACCTATCTTATTATCGGCCGCACGGAGGAGGACAACACACGATTGCTGAGATATGTTAAAGATGCTGATTGCCGCCGGTTGATCATGACGGATGTTCCCGGCCCTCTCGGGGTGGTTCTCGGTGATCCGTCCCTGAAAGACCTGCAGTATTGCTGTGCATT
>JBNJDQ010000183.1:0-3550 GCA_051745065.1 Fibrobacterota bacterium | reverse complement strand
GTAGGGGTAGACCTGCGTGTCTGCCTTGATGAAACCGTACAACAAAACACGCCATCGCAAAACAGGGTAAACACACAGGTTTACCCCTACCGCAACAATATCCAAAACCAACCGATATTTGGCGAACACACAGATTCTCCCCTACGATCGTTTTTTGGCCTCATCCAGCCCTGAACCAGGATCCCGCACGTCGGGGAAGAGGGGGCAGGGAATCACCGCCGGGTCCGTGTCTGTCCATTTCCCTGCAGGCCAAAACAGCAGTGTACCCCGCAGCCGTTTTTACCGGGGATACACTGGATGTACATGAGAGCTTGTGCCGTGATACATCTTCATACCTGCAAAAGCAACTTAATGATTGACACTCCCCGGGCACAAGGGCATACTTCTATGTGCGGCTATACACGATCTCCTGTACGGTATTGGATACCGATATGCTTCCGTGAAAAACACTCTGCAGCACCGGTGGGGCATTTAAGGTCTGTGAAATCATTGGCATGCAGAGTAAGTGTGATCTGAGTCCGTTGCGGTTTTTTGAAGGGATTGCGCAGTGAAACAGAAACTCGAAGATATTCTCAATGTAAGCCGGGTTAATGAACTCCTGGAGGGGTTTAATAAAACCACCGGCTTTGTCACGGCTATACTCGATCTTGACGGAGCGGTGATCTTTCAGTCGGGGTGGCGCAGAATCTGTACGGAATTTCACCGGGTGCACCCCAAAACAGCGCAGCGGTGTATCTACAGCGATACGATTCTTGCCAATAAAATGAAAGAGGGGGCACCGTATCACGCCTACACCTGCATGAACGGGCTGGTGGATGTTGCGGTTCCCTTGCGCATTCACGGGGAGCATGTGGGCAACCTCTTTACGGGACAGTTTTTTCTGGAAGAACCGGATATCGAAACCTTTCGAGAGCAGGCCCGGGAGTTCGGTTTTGATGAAGAGCAGTATCTGGCCGCCCTTGGGCAGGTACCGGTCGTATCGGAGGACAGGGTTAAAGCGTCCATGGATTTTATGCTGCAGATGACTGAGATCATCAGTGAGCTGGCCGTGGAGAAACGGGAGCAGGCTGAGCTCAATGACCGTCTGACCAATCGTGAAAAGGAGTTACAGGAGGCGAACAGGGAGCTTGAAGCCAGCAACGGGCAACTTCGGGCAACGGAACAGGAGCTGCACCGTACCAATGAGCAGCTGAAAGCCAGCGAAGAACGCTTTACCCTTGCCATGAAAGCATCCAATGACGGTTTGTTCGACTGGAATCTGAAAACAAACGAGATATACTTCTCGCCCGGCTGGAAGAAAATTTTGGGCTTTCAAAATAATGAGCTGCCCAACGACTTCTCGGTCTGGGAGAATCGTACTGATCCGCAGGATGTGGAAAGATCCTGGCAGCTGCAGAAAAAGCTCATTTCCGGGGAGATGGAGCGCTTTGTAACAGAATTCAGAATGCAGCATAAGGACGGGCGCTGGGTGGATATTCTTGTCCGGGCAGAGGCGGTTTTTGATGAAGATGGAAAGGCCGTGCGCATAGTCGGTACACATACGGACATCTCCGAACGGAAACAGGCGGAGCAGGAACTGCGGGCAAGCGAAGAAAAGTATTACGAATTAATAGAAAATATGACCAATGCCGTTGCTGTCTTTGAAGCGGTTGATGATGGTGCGGATTTTGTCTTTAAAGACATAAACAGATCAGGGGAGGTTATTGACAATGTACACCGCACGGATATTGTCGGCAGAAAGGTAACGGATGTTTTCCCCGGTGTTAAGGACTTCGGTCTCTTTGAGGTTTTTCAGGATGTCTGGCACAGCGGAACTGCCCGAAATCATCCTGTCAGCATGTATCGGGATAACCGGATTGCCGGCTGGCGGAATAATTTTGTGTATAAGCTTTCCTCCGGTGAAGTTGTATCTGTGTATGAAGACATTACACAACGGAAACAGGCGGAAGAGGCACTTCAAAAAAAACAGCGCCTTTTAAACGATGCGGAACAGCTGGCTCGGATGGGGAGCTGGGAGTGGGATGTTGATAATGATCGGGTATATTGGTCAGAAGGGCTCTTTACAATATTTAAGCTGTCTCCCCGAGATGGTGCGCCCGGCTGGCAGCAGCAGGAAGCTTTGTATGACCGTGACAGCTATGCTGAACTGAGCCGGGCGGTTGAAGAATGTGTCCAATACGGAACCCCCTATACCGTGACGGTGCAGGTGATCTGCTCGGATGGGGAACAGCGGACCTGCGTTTCCCGCGCACGGGGAGAAAAAGACGCGAATGGCCGTATTACCCGATTATGGGGACAGTTACAGGATATTACTGAACGGGTAAAGGCGGAGAAAGCTCTGCAGGAGTCCGACTGGAAATTCAGGGCTCTCTTTGAAAACGGGCCCATCGGTGTTGCTTATCACGCCATGGTGAATAACGACGCGGGAGAGCCGGTTGACTATTATTTTCTCGATGCCAATGAGTCCTATCGGGAGTTGACCGGTGTCGATCCACGGGGGAAATTGGCAACAGAGGCATTTCCCGGAATTGAGAATGATCCCTTTGACTGGATCGGTACATTCGGCACCGTGGCCCGTACGGGGAAATCACTCCATTTTGAACAATATCTGGAACCAAACCGGCGCTGGTACAGTGTTGTGGCATATCAATACCGACCGGATCATTTCGTTGCGACTTTTTTTGAAATCACCAAACGTAAAGAGGCGGAACAGAAGCTGGAGCAGCTGCATACACGGTATCTTTTGGCCACGGATGCCGCTCAGATTGGTGTGTGGGAACTGGATCCGGTTCATAATAAGCTCACTTGGGACGATATCATGTTCCGGCTCTACGGCATTGACAGAGACGGGTTCAGCGGAGCCTGGGAAGCCTGGAAGAATTGTATTCACCCGGATGACCGCACGGGTGTTGATGAAGCAGTGCAGCAGGCTTTGAGCGGTGAAAAAGAATTTAGAACGGAGTTTCGCGTTCTCTGGCCGAATAAAGAAGTACGCACGCTGAAAGCCTTTGCTGCGGTGGAGCGTGACCGGGCGGGCATCGCCATCAGAATGATCGGCATTAATTACGATATAACAGAACACCGGCGAATGGAAGAGGCCGTTGTTGCCGAAAAAGAGCGCCTGGCCGTAACCCTGCGAAGCATCAGTGACGGGGTGATCACCACGGATACCGCGGGCAGAATTCTTCTGATGAACAGAGTTGCCGAAAATCTTACAGGGTGGAAATTGCACGAGGCACAGGGAAAGGACCTTCCTTCCGTATTCAATAAAACTGATGGAACACAGGGGGCTGCGCAGGATAATCCCGTGGAGAAAGTGATTGCCACGGGGACAATCGTTGATGGTGAGCAACATGCCGTTCTTATCGCACGGGATGGAACAAATCGAATCATTACCGATTCTGCCGCGCCGATGAAAGACCGGCAGAGTACAACCGTCGGGGTTGTTCTCATTTTTCGGGATATGACAGAAAAACAGCGCCTCTGGGAAGCTGCTCAGAAAACGCAGAAGCTTGAGTCCCTCGGATATCTGGCCGGTGGGATTGCCCAC
>JBNJDQ010000182.1:0-3590 GCA_051745065.1 Fibrobacterota bacterium | reverse complement strand
CTGCACTGTACCGATCTCATTATTGGCCATCATAACCGATACCAGGGCGGTTTTTTCTGATATCAGACTCTTCAGTTCATCAAGACTGATGCGTCCGCTGCGATCCACCTCCAGATAATGCACCGTGACTCCCCGTTGCCGGGCAACCTTGGAAGACTCAAGAATGCAGGGATGTTCGATTGAAGTTGTGATTATTTCATTCTTACCGCACATCTGACGACTGCAGGTTTCGTGGCGGCACGGGAATAAGTTCAGGACTGTGTTGTTGGCCTCGGAACCACTGCCCATAAAGACAATCTCATCGCTCTTTGCACCAATAAAGGAAGCAATATCCCCGCGGGCCTCTTCGATAATATCCCTGGTTTCACGTCCGAAGGAATGCATGCTTGAAGGGTTGCCGAAATACTCCATCCCTTCCTGCATGGCTTTTTTTACGGCCGGATGCAGAGGAGTCGTAGCGTTATTGTCCATGTATACGTTCTTCATTCACTGTCTCCCGTTCACATTGTCATCACTCTAATATACAACAGATCCGCTCCATCCGGTACAGTAAATCCAAAAAAGCTTACTAAATCAGTAGAGTTTATCGCCCCCGGCGCCCGTGAGGGGAGAGATTCTTCATAGCCGCAAGGGCATACTGCCGAACTGAAAAATTATCGTTCCCCGAGAGATCCCGGCATGCAGTAAAAAGCACATCACTACTGCTTTCAATAACCGAACTCACCCAGAGAGCAGATATCACCATTGCCTCAGAAGGATCCTGCAGCATTGCCGTGAGATCGTATACGGCATTGTGGTTTCCGAAGTTGTACAATGCTTTCAGTGCATTGGCCCGGATCCGGTTGTTCCCATCATTCTTAAACCGCAGAATCATGAATTTCAGGGATGCATCACCAATCTCCTCAATAACTTCAATCGTATTGGCCCGAACCCGGGGATCACTGTCATTGAGCAAATTCTGAAACAGACGGTGATCAGAACAGTGCTGTGCAAAAGAGCCCATAACCTTAACGGCCGTAGCCCGAACCTTTGTAAAGCCGCTCCTGAGAAGACTGCGCACTAATCTTTCCACAGCCGGTGAATACCCCACATACTGCAGCAGACGTATTGCGTTGATACGACGCCGCTCATCGGGTCCGCGGATATCCCGGGAGATTTCTGCCACGAGGTTTGGCGCAAGACGCCGAAAAAGCATACTGAGTTTTCTCAGCTCCCCTTCGGGCATCCGATCAAAGTTATCAAGCATACTCTCTTTAATAAGTGAGGAAACAACTCCCGCCGCAACCATGCGCACTTCTTTTTCACGATGATGAAGGAAGGGAACAAGCTCTTTGATATTATGGGAAGAGCCCGTAGTGCCAAGGCGAAGAATACTGCGAATAAGCTGCGATTTATTCGTGGCTGCCCGCCCGAGATCTTTCTGCTGATTCCCCGCCATAACGCCCCTGCATTGCATGTTTTAATCGTACAGATTATACTGCAGGAACATGTTCCTGTAAAGAAAATTTTATAAAAGAAAGAGCCGCGCCGCTTCCCGAAACAGGTAAAAAGAGGTTTCCTGTGGGCGGGGCGGGCAGGCATTCATACTGCGGCAGAATTGCTGCTGCCCGGCGCAAAAAACCGACGTCTACATCCGTTCAGGCACGGCAATACCGAGAACAGCAAGCTGTTTTTCCATCACTGCAAGGGTCAGACCGCATAAACGAAGCCATCCGTCGCGGACTGCAGGATCGTTCTCTTTCATAATATGACAGTCCCGATAGAAGCGATTAAATATCTGGGAGATGTCATACACATAATCACAGAGATAATTCGGCGCACAATCACGGGAAGCCTTTTCCACAACATCCTGCCCGCGGGACAGTTCCAGCATCAACTCACGTTCGGAGTCATGCCGGGGCAGCTGCAGCATACCGGCCCTGAATCCCTGAGCCGCAGCCTTACGCAGAATCGACTTGATCCGCACAGCAGAATACAGAATATACGGGCCGGTCTTTCCCTCAAAACGGCTGAATTTATCAATATCGAAAACATAATCGGAAAGACGATGATTTGACAGATCCGCATATTTCAGAGCCGCCAGACCAACGGTTTCTGCAATGGACTCCCGTTCCTGTGATGAAAGATCCGCAGCGATGCCGGATTCCTCCATGCGCTCGCGGGCCTTCTCAATAACCCGGGAGATCAGGTCAGCGAGTTTCATGACGCCGCCTTCACGGGTCTTGTAGGGTTTGCCGTCCGTGCCGTTGACCGTTCCGAAGCCGACATGCTCAAGACACATATTCTGCGGTACGATTCCGGCATCTCCTACGGCCCGAAAAACCTGCTCAAAATGAAGTGCCTGGCGTTTATCTACAACATAACAGATACGATCCGCCCCGAATTCCTGTACCCGATAGTCGATGGTGGCGATGTCCGATGTGGCATAGAGAAAACCTCCGCCGGATTTCTCCAGCATTACCGGAGGAATTTCTTTGGAATCATCCTTCCGGCTTACATCCATAACCGTTGCCCCCTGGCTTTTCTCTGCAAGACCTTTTCTGCGAAGATCCGCCACAACATCAGCCATGCGTTCCATGTAGAAGCTTTCCCCCAGCCAGTAGTCAAAGGATACACCGAGGCGGGCAAAATCGTTTTTGAGGGTTTTCACAGAAAGAGAAACGAAATGCCTCCAGAGTGCCGTATAGCCCGGATTTCCCCGCTGCAGTTCGTCCGTCGTGGCAATGGCCTCCTCCATAAGAGTTTCATCGGCTTTGCATTTTTTACTGGCTTCAGGATACATCGTCTCCAGTTCCGTTATTGTAATAGGCGGCTCTGCCGGATAGTCGCCGGGGTGATCAGCATTAAAATAGGGCAGCTCCGGTCGGCGGCGGCGCAGTTCGCTGATGAGCATTCCCATCTGAGTGCCCCAGTCACCGAGATGATTATCACTGATAACGGTATACCCCAACTCCCGGAAAAGCCGCTGCAGACTGTCGCCGATAATGGCGGAGCGAAGATGCCCCACGTGCATGGGCTTGGCCACATTGGGGCCGCCGAAATCAACGACAACCGTACCGCATTCAGCGCCGGAACCGTACGTAAGGCCTCCCTTTTCTGCAGTTTCATTGCAAAAGGAGCACAGCCCTTCGTCAGTCACGGAGATATTGATAAAGCCCGGCCCCGCCAGAGAAAGCCCGGAAAAAAACGGATCCTCCCCAAGATTATCCAGCACCTCCTGGGCTATTTCGCGGGGATTGCGGCGCAGTCTTTTGGCCACTGCCAGGGCGCCGTTACACTGAAACTGACAGAGATCCGGACGGTTGGATCCCACAACTCGGGCAAACTCCGTATCTATCCCCGCCTCTGTAAAGGCCCGGGCAACTTTCTCTTCCACCATTTTCCGGATCGTTGTCATACTGCTCCATCCTCAAGTTTCTGTTTACACACGGGACAATATAAAACTTTTCCCCTTTTATTTGCAGAGGAGATTAATTTATGCTATTCTTATTGCGAATACGGTAACAGGATCAAACATCGGCGGCAGCAATGGCAGACAATGATCATATTCTCTCTTCCATCGTGGAAACAAAAGCCGAAAACGGCAGAAT
>JBNJDQ010000181.1:0-3630 GCA_051745065.1 Fibrobacterota bacterium | reverse complement strand
GCATAGCGGCGATGCTCCTCGATCCCCGTGCCCACGGCAAAGACGTTGGGGTCAAAGATGATATCCTCTGTGGGAAAGCCCATTTCTGCAAGAATGGCATAGGCCCGTCGACAGATGGAAATCTTGCGTTCTTTTGTTTCCGCCTGCCCGGTTTCGTCAAAGGCCATCACCACCAGGGCGGCACCGAAATCCATAACACGGCGCGCCTTCTCAACAAACTGGTCCTCCCCTTCTTTCAGAGAGATGGAATTAACAACTCCCTTGCCCTGAATGGCCTTGAGACCGGCTTCCACGACCTCCCATTTGGAGGAATCGATCATAAAGGGCACCCGGGCAACGGCGGGATCGGACACCAGGTAATTGACAAAGGTCTTCATCTCGTGAACACCGTCAAGCATGGCATCATCCAGATTGATATCGATAATCTGAGCCCCGTTCTCCACCTGATTATGGGCCACGGTCAATGCTTCTTCGTACTTCTGTTCCTGAATCAGGCGCTTGAACTTGCGCGATCCCGCCACATTGGTCCGTTCACCGATATTCACAAAGAGGGAATCCGCCTTCACGGTCATCCGTTCCAGTCCGCTCAGAGCCATAATGCTTTTATGGTCCGGTCGTTTGCGCGGGGCACAGGGCTTGACCGCTTCGGCAATCTTTTTGATATGCAGGGGGGTTGTACCGCAACAGCCGCCGATAATATTGAGCAGTCCCTTTTCTGCCGCGGGCCGAAGAATTGCTGCCATATGCTCCGCACTGTGGTTGTAATTACCCAGCTCATCGGGCAGGCCCGCATTGGGGTGGGCGGAAACATAGCAGTCCGCCACAGTATTGAGTGTCTCAATATGCTGAATCAGTTCATCCGCACCGAGGGCGCAGTTGAGCCCCACACTGGTCATTCCGCTGTGGGAAAGAGAGGTATAGAAGGCATCGGCGGTCTGCCCTGTCAGCATGCGTCCGCTTGCATCGGTGATTGTCCCCGACACCATAAAGGGGACATCCACGGCGTGCTCGCGGCAGAACTGATTGATTGCGAAGACCGCCGCCTTGGCATTGAGAGTATCAAAGATGGTCTCCACAAGAAAGAGGTCCGCCCCGCCCGCGTAGAGATTCTGCGCCGCGTCCAGATAGGTATCAACAAGTTCATCAAAGGTGACGTTCCGCGCTGCGGGATCCTCCACATCAGGGGACATGGATGCAGTCCGCCCTGTGGGCCCCAGCACACCGGCAACCAGGCAGGTCCGGCCGGTTTCTGCATTGAACGCATCAACCACATTCCGGGTCAGGCGGGCCGCTTCGTAGTTGAGGCGTCCCACCCAGTCCGTCAGGCCGTAGTCCATCTGGGAAAAGCGGTTCGCATTAAAGCTGTTTGTTTCGATAATATCGGCGCCGGCCTCAAGAAAGTCCTGGCTGATTTCACGGATCACATCGGGGCGCGTGATAGTGAGAAGGTCGTTATTGCCTTTCAGATCTGCCGGATGATCAGCCAATGTGTCATTGCGAAAATCCTCTTCCTGCAGATTGCGCTGCTGGATCATCGTCCCCATGGCGCCGTCCAGAATAAGGATCTCCTCATTCAATCGTTTCAGAAATAGTTCAGAACCGTTTCTCATTCTGTAGAATCCTTTGTTTCGGTTTAGAGCATCAGAGGCGGTTGTCCCGTGCTTTCCAGCACACCGCGCCACAGGGATGAATCGGGGTTGATGGAGTTACGTTTGGCCACGGCCATTTTCATGGGGATATGGACGTAATAATTATGCACAAGACCCATGAGAACAGCGGTTTTACCGCACATGGCCGCATGGACGGCATTTCCCGCCAGGCGTGAACAGTAAAGCGAGTCGTTGGAGTTGGAAGCCTGACTGCGGATTATGTAGGACGGATCGATATACTTCATGGAGACATCTTTGTCCTGTTCATCAAAATACTCCAGAATTCTGTCCCGCAAATAGATACCGATATCCCCGAGTTTCTTGTTGCCCGAGGCATCAACATCGCGGTATCGTTCGTCAAAGTCGGTAAGATATTTCTGCCCCGCCCCTTCGGCAATTACCAGAACGACATTGCCCTTTTGCCGCAACTTCTTTTCGATATTGGCAAAGAGACCGTTCTCTCCTTCCAGGGCAAAGGGAACCTCCGGTACCAGAACAAAATCGGTTTCACTGGAGGCCAGAGCAGTATGGGCCGCAATAAAGCCGGATTCGCGCCCCATCAATTTCACCAGACCAATGCCGTTTACGGCACACCGGGCTTCCACGGAGGCGGAGTAAACCGCTTCCACGGATTTATCCACGGCCGTTTCAAAACCGAAGGACTTGCGCACAAAGCTGAGATCATTATCAATGGTTTTGGGTATTCCCACCACGGCAATGTTCTGGCCGCGCCGCTCCACTTCCTGGGATATGCGCATGGCCCCTTTCTGCGTGCCGTCACCGCCGATGGTGAAGAGCATATTGATATTCATTCGCTCCATGGCGTCAACAATATCCGCAGTTCGGCTGCCGTAGCCCCGGGACGAACCGAGGATTGTCCCCCCGTCGCGGTGAATCCCCTTGACGTTCTCCGGTGTCAGCTCCATGGGCGTCAGATTAAAATCCGGAAGAAAACCCATGTAGCCGTTGCGGATACCGATAACGTTTTTGACGCCGTACCGGCTGAGGGAAAAGACAATTCCCCGAATTACGTTATTCAGACCGGGGCAAAGCCCGCCGCAGGTTACGATGGCCGCCTTCACCTTGCTGGGATCAAAGAATATTTTGTTGCGCGGGCCCGCCGCTTCAATAAGGATCGGCCGGTGATCCTCAATATCATCTTCATAGACACGGCCGTTCAGTATCACCCGTGTGCCGCTTTTGGTAAAGTTGGCAATTTTATCATTATTATCCACGGAATACGTCAGAGGGGTGTCAATACTGCAGTCACCGAGTTTTGCAATTCTGAAATCCTCACTGGACAGATCACCGGATACGGTCATTTCTACCTCCCTTTTCGGGTTTTCCTCTTTTCTCTAATATATTTTATGCTGTTTCCGTACCCATAAGCTTATAAGTGATTTTTCTGACATCCCTCCTGTTTGCGCCAAACCGCCCTTCCCGATTTTCCGCTGCCGACAAAGCTGCAGCCCCTGCCCACGCCGGCATTTTGGTCAACGACAATGGTATGGGAATTATCGGAATCTGAAAACAGCTCATCGATTTTAATTCCCTGATTACACTCCCGGGCAACAGCGCTATTCCTGCCCCCTTTTTCCCGGGGCAGGCTCCGGGGAAAACTCCTTGCACGCGCCGCATGGATATTCTACAATGGTACTATCCGTCGTCAGCGAATCAATGTGACGGCCTGTTTCATTCGTTAGTATCGCCGGGGACAGCTATGAAAGACAAATACATCAAAACCATTGAACATGAACATACCACAATCGAGAATATCCTCCGTACCTTTTCCCGTCATGTACGGCACCATGATGCCGCAGCCGCCCGGGCCGAACTCCTGACATATAAAGCATCATTTCTCAAGCTGATGAACTCCCATTTTCTTCTGGAGGAGACTCTGCTTTTTCCGGCAATCCTGAAAAAACAGGAAGGGGCCCTTGAAATTGCCGAGGATATTATTCATATTCAGAAAGACCACGGA
>JBNJDQ010000180.1:0-3640 GCA_051745065.1 Fibrobacterota bacterium | reverse complement strand
ACCTCAAAATGTACGAAAATCAGGTCCAACTCGGAATCAAGGATTATCTCAGCTTCCTGTACAGAAGGCCACAGAACCATTTCAGGGCCTTCGGAGTTGGTCTATCAACTTTTATAGCGGTATGGCGTCTGATGATTTCTATTTTGAAATCGCAGGATCGCCTCTTTTTTAATGTGCCCTGAATCGATGTTGATTGCCCGCCGAACCGTACTGTTTTTGAGCCAGCTTTCCCGTCCTTCCAGTAGTGTGGGAACATAGACGACCAATGCGGCAGAGATTGAGCGTGTGGCACTCTCCCAGAGATAACTCGGTGTATGATCCACGGCATAATAATGAATTCTGTCGATGCAGCGCATGGGGTGTTTGAAGCTCGTGGGCTGTGCAAAATAAAAGCCCATTCCCTCATCACAGCTCACATCGATAATCAGGCTCCCCGGCATGAAAACCTCTTTTTCATCTTCAGTGACAAAGTTTACGGGGGTATCAGTATCCTGATAGGTGCCGTTGATGATAATTTCAGAGGCATGAATCAATTCCGACAGGGGGCGAACGGTGCCGTCATGTTCAATGCTTACCATTCGTGCCTCTGTGGACGTTCCGCCACGAATCCGCACATAATGAACATCCAGGATCTCTTCACGGACTTCATGGTCCGGCCGCTGAACACAGATGGTTATATCCCTGAACCCATGTGCTTTCAGAGCATATACTGCACCGCGGCTTACGGCACCAAAGCTGAAAATGAGAACCTTCCGCTGGTTGCCGTAATGCCCGTCAATACCGCGTAACTGAAGGGCGTGGATAACCGCGCAGTACCCAGCCATTTCATTGTTCTTATAAAAGGTATGCCGGCCAGTGTGACCGTCGGGAGACCAGACAAACATATCTTCAAAAGCGATAAGAGTTAAATTCCGATCTATGGCAGTTTGGGTAATATCATGCTGCTGAACACAATGAGCATACCCCCAGATAACCCCGCCTTCCTGAATTTCCAGAAGATCTGCCTGTGTCGGTTTTGCAATAATCACAGAACCGATGTCCTGTAATAAGCTGTGCCGCGACGCAACCCCGCCGGCCTGAGAAACAAAATAGTTGTCATCCAGACCAAAGGGAATGCCGTATCCCTCTTCAAAGATTAACTGTTTCCGAACACTCTGCGGAAGGCGGGAAAGATGATCCGGATGAAGGGGAACCCGCTTCTCATCTTCTTTTCGTGATGTACCGATGACACCCAGGAATGAATTTTTCATAGTATTTTTCGTTAAGGGGAGTACGTGAAACCTCCGTGCTGGTAGGAGTCACCTGAAGTATACATCAGGGCGCGTGGTTTTGCTCAAAGGGATGTGCTTATTTGGATTTTAAAAACCGACGTGCATTTTTCGGATGATTAGAGAAATGAAACAGGATTGTCTATTGCCGCACACACAGTTGTGACAAGCTGCTTCAGAGTAATAGGAACACCAGCTCAAAGTGCTTACGGTCTATGAGCAGATTTTTCAGGCGCCCGTTTTATCCTGTCCGGAGATATCGTGGGGATGCGGATAAAGACAACTGTTTTTACCGCGCCCAGCACCAGAGCAAGGGTTTTCAGGGCAATAGATTTGACAGAAAAGAACATAAGTGTAAGCATGATCAGTACCGGTATGAGAATAGATAGTTTCGCTGTAATTGTCAGTCCCCCTGCAGCCATAAACGATCCCGCAGTGTGTTGGTATGCCCGCGTATTTAAAAGCCATCGGTGAAGACGGGGAGAGCTTTTTAGAAAACACCAGGTACTGAGGAGGTAAAAGGGCGTCGTTGGAAGCAACGGCAGTACAAGGCCGATGCTTCCCAGGGCCACCGCGAGCAGTCCCGCAATCTGGTATACATATCTCAGCATGGGCGTATTTTCTTTGCGGTTTTTCATTCGTTCCTCAACGGAG
This sequence comes from Fibrobacterota bacterium, assembly GCA_051745065.1. Taxonomy (GTDB): domain Bacteria; phylum Fibrobacterota; class Chitinivibrionia; order Chitinivibrionales; family Chitinivibrionaceae; genus Chitinivibrio. The sequence goes on along the minus strand of JBNJDQ010000180.1, from coordinate 1,718 downwards.
TAATACCGTGGGAGACAATCGAGTGCCGTTGCTCCTGCTCGGGGACCTCCGGGGTGCGATTATGTTATTGTCTTCCTTCGTATCGTGCCCAAAAACTTCTTTTCCGTCCGTGTTGTTGTATAAGAGATACCGTAAAAGCTCCATAACTCTGCAATCCCTGCCAATCGGAAATTCTTTCTGCAAGGGCATCCAGCTTTTTCAGATAGCGTACTCCATGGGAGTAGGCTTTGGTATATCCCCGTTCCAGAATGGAGATCAGCAGTTGACGATAGAGGAGGGTGGCACCGAGAGGACAATCCTTCTCCTCCAGGCTTTGGGCGATGGGCAGCAACTCAGAGTAGAATGCGCCGTTAATCTGATCGTTTTTGCTGATAAGAACCTGCTCTGCCTTCTGTTCCATACCAAGATTAATCAGAAATCTGATCTCCCACATTCGAAGAACAGGGGCGTTGCAAATATCTTCCACTGCTTTTTCTATGTACTCATCGCGTTTTTCCTGTCCGGTTACCTCAAGAAGATTTTCCAGAGTGGACGCGGCATAATACGCTTTGAATTTTGCATACAGCAGGCCAGTCAGTTTTTTTGTATCTCCCTGCTCACGATATATCTCATTGAGAAGAGTGTCCCGTTCATGGCTAAGAACGGTGTTCGGGGGTATCTCTTCCAGCCAAGTGAGGGCTCTGCCAAAGTCCTTTTTCCTTTGGTAAATGCGGGCCATTGCAATACAGCCGCTCTCTGTAAATTCTTCCCGTGTGGCAAGATGGGCCCTTTGAAAGAGATCGGGATCAGCAATCTGAGTGGCGAGATCTTCCATATACCGCAGAGAACGCCGTTTTTTAAATTGATCCCCTGTACGTTCCGCCTGCTCCTGAAACTGTGATATCATGGTGCGGATGTTGTCTTCAGGCAGATACGTTCCAGCAGTCATTACAAGGCCGTCGCGAAGGCCGAAATCGTTTTCCTGCATGAGGTCGAAAACAACTTCTGCGACCATTTCTTTATCGCGGCATGCGGCAGCATACTCCGTAAAAAGATTTTCTGCATCAATGCGAAAGACATCTCCCACAAACCCGCCGGAATCATCACATCTGTTAAAGATGTACTGATCAAGCTGGAAAAAACGTACCAGGAGATCGAAGCCTGTCCGGGGATCGGTAACATCGCTCCTGAGATCCCGCAGAAGAATCTCCAGTTTCTGGCTCAACTGATACGCACCGCGTCCCCACAGGGGTTTGCGTGCCCGTTTCAAGCCGGCAACGCTCCGTTTGAAGCGGGCTATGCTCTCCTTTTCTGTGGAAAGAAGGCGGGTAATCATTGCATCAGCACTGTGAGATTTTTCTGCCAGTTCTTCCAGGGCTGCAGCAAGAGCTTTTGGCCCCAAATCTATCAGTTGCTGTGTACGGTCAGTCATTGCTCAATCTCCACTGGATCAGTTCTCTGTTTTCATTTTTCTGTTGTAAAAATCACCGGCAGAAAAATCCCCTGCATACACAGGGGCATTTTTAGGAAATCCACGTCCTGTGATCTTTTTCAAAGGCCGTGATGGCATCTGTATACTGGAGCGTCTCTTCAATATCATCAAGGCCCCGAATCAGTTTGTTTTTATCACCGGGATCGTAGGCAAAGGAGTACCTATGATCTCCGGCATCGGTATGAACAATCAGGGTCTGTTCGGGAAGATCAACGGTTGCTTCCAGCCCTTCCTGATCATAGACCGC
>JBNJDQ010000179.1:0-3650 GCA_051745065.1 Fibrobacterota bacterium | reverse complement strand
GTATGAACGCCACTCCCTTGTGGTAAAGTTTTATAAGTCTTTGCGCAGTGGTGATGTTGATGGATTTATGGACGCCCTGAAACCCTTCTTTTCCGGTATCCCCTACGATCTCAACGACCGGACCGAGCGCCATTATCAGGTGGTGTTCTATCTCATTTTTCGGCTTCTGGGGCAATACTGCAAAACGGAAGTAAAAAACGCCACGGGAAGAGCTGATGCTATTGTGGAAGCCGGAGAATACGTGTACTGCTTTGAGTTCAAACTGCACGATACGGCAGAAGCAGCACTTGCACAGATCAACAGCCGGGAGTATCTGACTCCCTACGAAGGATCGGGGAAAAAGCTTGTGAAAGTGGGGGTGGAGTTTGATAAAGAAAAGCGGAATGTCGGGCGGTATCTGGTGCAGGAGTAACAGATTATCTCAATTAATCTGAACATACGAAAGAGTAAGAAATGCCAATTTTTGATATTTCGGGAAGCAAATTATCCGCTGTAGAACAGAAAAATTTCGATCTCGAAAAAGATTTACAGTTACTGATAGAAAAAAATCTGCAAACCGTTTTCAGCTGCAGATTCATTGCAAGTGAGTTCACAACCGGCGCTCAACACTCAGGACGGATTGACAGCCTTGCATTATCTGAAGAGGATAACCCGGTTATAGTCGAATACAAGAAAGTTGAGTCTTCGGAGTTAATTAATCAGAGTCTGTTCTATCTGCATTGGCTTCAAGACCATAAGGGGGATTTTGAAATTGCCGTACAAAAACAGCTTGGGAAAAACGTCAAAGTTGATTGGTCAGATATTCGGGTGATATGCATTGCACCCAATTATAAAAAATATGATTTGCATGCTGTTCAGGTAATGGGAGCAAATATTGAGTTGTGGAAATATCGCCTGTTTTCCAATAATTCACTGTATCTTGAAGAGGTTTTCCATGCCTCCGGATCAGGTACAACACCTGCGATCACCGATGGATGCAAAAATCCTGTTATGGTAGAGGCTGGAAAGAAAGCTGCTCTGACCCGCGCCACAGCAACTTATACGTTTGAAGAAAGCCTTGCAGGTAAGAGCAAACAAATCAAACAACCTGCTACTGTAAATACGGGAGTTCATCCTCGGCATAGACGCCTCAATTGAGGAAGTCCCTAAAAAATTCTATGTTGCTTACAAAATCTCCCAAAATATCGCCTGTATGGAGATAAAGAACAAAGCTATTAAAATATTTCTGAAGCTCACGCCTTCATACATTCCTGCCGAAACGCCTCATTATCGTGATGTTACATCAATTGGCCATTACGGTACCGGTGATGTGGAATTTACCGTATCTTCAGAAGGAGATTTCGAAGAGATTAAGGAATTTGTTACCGTGGCATATAATAAAGTTGGTGGTTCGTAATGCTCTCAACTGCTTTCGTTTGTCAGGGGCAGCCAAATCTCCTTCTCCTTCACTTCCTGTGCCCCCGCTCATACCTGCACTTTAAGGCTGCCGAAAGCATGCAAAAAACCTTCGCCATGCTCCCGTACCGTAGACCGTAGATAGCACCAATAAAGCCTTCGCCATGCTCTCATGGGGTGTTGAAGTAGGGCTCTCCCGGGAAAGCCCCGGTAAGGAAACTGAAGCGGTAAATAACAGGAATTTCCTATCTCTGTGTACCGCAGGGTATATTTTTGATGTATATATGCCAAATCTGTAAACAGAGGTACATACTATGGGAAAAACACTTTTTGAAAAGATCTGGGATGCCCATGTGGTGCAGGACCTTCCTGACGGAACGTCCCTGCTCTATATTGACCGGCATCTTGTCCATGAGGTTACCAGCCCCCAGGCCTTTGAGGGACTGCGGCTCTCCGGGCGGTCTGTGCGCTGTCCCCACCTGACATTTTCCACCATGGATCATAACGTCCCCACCGATGAAAGCCGATTGACGATCAGTGATCCCGTTGCCCGGGCACAGGTGGAAGCCCTGCAGAAGAACTGCAACGACAACGACATCACCCTCTACGGCATCGGCGATCCCCATCAGGGTATTGTCCATATGATCGGGCCGGAAATGGGCATCACCGTCCCGGGGCTGACCCTGGTCTGCGGCGACTCCCACACCTCAACCCACGGCGCGTTTGGTTCCCTGGCCTTCGGTATCGGCACCTCCGAAGTGGAACATGTGCTTTCCACACAGACCCTGCGTCAGAAAAAACCAAGAACCTTCAAAATTGAGTTTACCGGGACCTTGCCGCCCTCTGTGTACTCCAAGGATATGATCCTGAAACTGATCGGTGCCATCGGTACGGCCGGCGGTACGGGATCTGTCTTTGAATACTGCGGTGAAGCCGTGGAAAAACTCTCCATGGAAGCACGCATGACCATGTGCAATATGTCCATCGAGGGCGGAGCCCGGGCCGGACTGATCGCTCCCGATGAAACAACCTATGCGTATCTGCGCGATGGTAATCGCCCCTATGCGCCGCAGGGAGAAAAACTGGAAGAGGCCATTGCCGAATGGAAGAAGCTTCCCAGTGACCCCGATGCTGTCTACGACCGCTCCATGACCATCGATGTATCAGAGCTGGCGCCGCAGGTTTCCTGGGGAACCAGTCCGGGCATGGTAATTGATGTGGACCGCCCGGTTCCACAGCTGAATGAAGTTGCCGGATACAGCCCGGAGGATGTTCAGAAAGCCCTGAATTACATGGGGCTGAAACCGGGACAAGCGCTTGGGGATGCCCCCCTGGATACTGTCTTTATCGGCAGTTGCACCAATGCCCGCATTGAGGATCTGCGGATTGCCGCAGAAATTCTTTCGGGACAGAAAAAGGCCGATCACATTCGGCTGCTGGTGGTTCCCGGTTCACAGCAGGTGCGTCTGCAGGCAGAAGCGGAAGGCCTTGACAAAATTTTTACCGCCGCCGGAGGCGAGTGGCGCTGGGCGGGATGCAGCATGTGCCTTGCCATGAACCCGGATAAGCTCGAGCCCGGAGAGCGCTGTGCCTCCACATCGAACAGAAACTTTGAAGGACGTCAGGGCGCAGGCGGCCGTACCCATCTTATGAGTCCCGCCATGGCGGCCGCCGCGGCCGTGGCAGGGAAAATTGTCGATATCAGAACCTGGAAAGGGGGCTCAGAATGAGACCTTTTACAACCCATCGGGGCATTGTGGCGCCCCTGAACCGGGCCAATGTGGATACGGATCAGATTATCCCCAAGCAGTTTCTCAAGTCAGTCAAACGGACCGGCTTTGGCCCCAGTGCCTTCTTTGACTGGCGCTATGATAAAGAGGGTGAGCTCAATCCCAACTGGGAGTATAACTTTCCCCGCTATCACCACCGGTCAATTCTTGTAACCCGGAACAACTTCGGGTGCGGATCCAGTCGTGAACATGCCGTATGGGCCCTGGCTCAGGATGGACTGCGGGTGATCATTGCTCCCTACCGCGGTGAAGGAGATGAACGTATTCCCGGTTTTGCAGATATCTTCAGGAATAATTGTGCCAAGAACGGACTGGTAACAGTGGAACTCTCCGAAGAAGAGGTGGAGGAAATCTTTCAGGCGGTCTATGATCAGGAAGGGCTGGAAGCAAGCGTTGATCTTCCCGAACAGACCCTGATTGTTCATACCGATGCCGGAGTGCGCGATGGTAGCGGAGTGGCGCAGG
>JBNJDQ010000178.1:0-3717 GCA_051745065.1 Fibrobacterota bacterium | reverse complement strand
CCGCCGCGGGGCATGGCATGAGCCGCATTAATACCCATATTGATCAAAACGTTCTGCAGCATGGAGTCATCGCCCACAACCATCACCGGTCCGGAAACAGTACTTTGTCGGGAAACAGAAATATTCCTGTTCAGGGTTCGTTTTAAAAGAAACTCCGTATCTTTCAGAAGCTCCTGCATATCGATAGCAGTACTCATCTTCGAGTTACGTCGGGAAAAGCTCAGCAGCTTGGAGGTCAGATCACCTGCACGCTCTGCTGAAGAGAGAATCCGGTTCAGGCATTCCCGTTCCTCCTCCCGTGAAAGATCCCCCGTAAGCAGCATCTCCACGGATCCCATAATTCCCGCCAGAGAATTATTAAAATCATGGGCAACGCCCCCCGCAAGCTGTCCAACGGCTTCAAGCTTTTGTGTCTGATGGAGTTTTTCCTGCAGAGCACCCTGCTCCTGTTCCATTCTGCGAAGAATAGTTACATCACGAATAATAGCCAGAACCATGGCATCGGAATAGGGAAGAAACCGTGCTTCATAATAATGCTGACCGTCATCCTCCTGCACGGAATAGGTATCATTGGTCCTTTCTCTCTGCGACAGGACCGTCTCAACATTTCTGCGCGCAAGGGCTGCAATATCTGCAGGGAGCATTTCCTCAAGAGATCTGCCGATTAATGACTCCGGAGGAACCCAGAATCGTTCAGGCTCGTTTTTGGGGTAGGCTGCGCGAAACCGGCACCGCCGGTCAAAGATAAAGAGGATATCCGGATTTGCCGCAATGAGGGATTCATTCTTCTCAAGGGCGGTTTTCAAACGGCGCCGACTGCGGCGCAATTCTGCGGTCTGACGGCGTACCTCCTGTTTGAGATTATGGTTCCACAACAGTATCAGCCCTATGATACTACTCAAAGGTAAAACGCCCCATAAAAGCACAGGAATAAGAATGTTGCCCTTCTCATCACGGGGAGTGAAATAAACATCCTCCACATTAAAATCATCGCCGATCATTCCCACACGGCGATACATATCTGCCATATGTTCCCACCGATAGGGATTGCTGTGACCGATCTCCACAAGATCCGGCAGAACAATACTGCGCAGAACTTCATGTTCAAAAAAGAGATGCTCTCGGTTTTTTGAAGACCGAAAAGACCGGAGAATGGTGTCGATGGTCTCCCGCGGGTGATCAAAGGCATACTGCCAGCCCCGGCGGCTTGCCGCGGCAAAGGCGGAACACCGGGCGGAATTATGTGCAAGCATTGCCCTGTTTGTAAAAAGCATATCGCCATAGAAATCCACGCCGTACTGAATAGGGTTGATCTCCGTAAAGGGAACCCCGGCCTGCTCAAAGAGCCATGCCTGATTGGCGCGACTGCCGTTTACTGCTGCAATATCACCGTTCGTAAAACGCTCCACTGCAGTTGAGTCTTTGTCTATGATACTCATATCCGACGTATCGATACCTTCTGACAGAAACATGGCACGAAATTCCGCCAGTTCGCTTTTATTCAGCATCACCCGTTTTCCCGCAAGATCATGAATACCATTCACGCCGGCAGCGCGGCTGCCGAAGATAGTGCGCAGGGAATGCTGAAATACCGGCAGAAGAGCAACAACATCCATGCCCTTTGCACGGGCGGGAATAATCTCGGCGCCGGTAACCCCAAAATCAGCTTTCCCCGAAGCAACCTGCTGCAGAGGATCATTTTCCGGGCCGCCCGGCTGAATATCCACGGCAAAGCCCGCATCCTCATAATACCCCCGGGCCTGTGCCATGTAATAGCCGGCAAACTGGAATTGGTGATGCCATTTGAGAACAAGTGTGACCGAATCGACCTTCGCGCCCTGTACCGCCAGGGATCCTGTAACAATACAGCAAAAACAGAAAAGGATCCTCCTGTAAAACCACATAAAAACCCCTGATGCATGAAGTAGAACCACGATTTTCAATTATACAGTTTATGTGAAAAGAAGGGAAGTTATTTTCAGTGAAACATATACTTTTGCCACAAAAGGTTTTGTATGGAGTTTCGATTTACGGGCATACCCCGGCCCCCTCTGTAAATATCCCCGTATAATGACTCCAGGGCAATTTTTTGCAACAAAAGACATACACCGTTGATTAAAAAAATATATCTTATTGCTATTCATGTACCGTTACGTTTCAGCAGATTTCACTGTATCGGAAATTACGCAGAACCATACCAGGCGGTACCAACAGTATCCTGCGAATTACGTTCATACCAAAAGAAAAGAGGACCACCATGACAAAAACAAAATTCAGTACATTCTGCTGTATTCTTGTACTCACTGCGGGAATCAATGCCCAAGACCTGCCCGATCCCTCACACCGCTTCCACCTGGGCTAGCATCAGGCCGATTCCCGTGAGCACGACCTCTCCCTGATATGGGACTATGCCCTTGCCGGGGGCGGTATCACTGCAGGTATCGGCGCAGAAGCCTGGCTCGACCGGCGGGTTGATCGTACCTCAGGGGGATACGGTATTCATGGCGACGGACTCACCCTGATGCCCCGCCTGGGAATTCACCCGTTCCGCCTCTTTCAACTGAAAGAGAGCGCACCCCGCCGCATGGAACCCTACATGACAGTCCAGCTTCCCTTCTTTGCCTGGGGCAGCTCCGACACCAGTGATAATATCACAACCTATGAAACCGACCTCACCCTGCGCAGTGGTATCCGCTTCCACCTCAACAACCGCTGGGCCCTCTGGGCGGAAACCGGTGCGTACGAACAGAACTATGAGAAACAGGAGGATCTCAAGACAACGGGCGGAGTGTTGTTTATGCTCCCCTGAATCACTTTCCATACCACAATATTCAGCCTCTGTGCCCGGCAAATCACAACTCCTGCCGGGCATTTCTCTGTCTTTGGAAAACATCCTCTCACTCATCTCTTCTCTTTTGCGAAGGCATATAGTATCTTAAAGAAGCTAACATAAAAACTGCATCGGTAAAAGAGGTATCATTTCCCGGGGAAATTACCGCATACCCTTTTGCCGTGACATACTAAAGGTACGCCATTGAATACAATCACTCTTGACACGGTACGCATACAGTTTCTCCGGATCATCTCAAAAATCAACCTGATTTCATCGGGGCTTATTCTGACGCTGTTCCTGCTGAAAGGCAGAGACATACTCCCCATTCACCCCTTTCTTATTCTTTTATCCACGATGACCCTGTTTTTCATACGCAAGAACCCCGATAATACGATCATAATCAAACTGCATCCCGCAGCGGTCGCCCTGTTTTATGCCGGCGCCAACTATCATCTTCTCCAGCAGCACGGAGAGCTCCTCACGTACCCATTCTTTCTGTTTCCCCTCTTTGCATCATTTTTACTGGGTTCTGCGGGCGGGTTGCTCCTGTCCCTCTTTCACGTTCTTTTCCCCCTGGCGATTTCCGGTTTTGATGTTTCTGTCTACGGCGAATCAGCAAAACTTTTTCTCTCAATCTACTGTATTGAAACTGCAGCAATCCTTCTCTTTGAACGGGTCCATGATTATCTGCTCAGACATATCCGCAGGACCGCCAGCACGGACACACTTACCGGACTGGAAAACACCAGCGGTTTTATGTTCAACCTGACCGCAGCAGCATCCCGCAATACCCCTTTTTATCTGATCCTCACCGATTTTGATTACTTCTCCCGCATTAACACCAATCTCGGGTACCCCCTCTGCGATGCAATCCTGATCAGAGG
>JBNJDQ010000177.1:0-3750 GCA_051745065.1 Fibrobacterota bacterium | reverse complement strand
CGTTAACAGTATTTATATGACAATCAATTTCGGTGTCAGTGCCTTTGTCAGTCTTATGGTGGGACTTATGGCTGATCATTTCGGATTGATTCTCACGTATCGCATAACGGCTGTTCTTCTTCTGCTGAGCATACCCGTCGCTGCGGTGACCCTGCCTCATGATTCTCCGTCTGCATCGTGATTCAGGCGCATTTCCTCGCGCAGGGAGTAGAGAACCGGTACAATAAACACGCTGATAATTACAACAGCCATCCCGCCGAAGGCAGGAATCGACATGGGCAGCATAATATCGGACCCGCGTCCGTCACTTGTCAGAACCGGTACCAGGGCAAGGAGGGTTGTCCCTGTGGTCATCATACAGGGTCGGATGCGCCGCTGTGCAGCTTCCACTACAAGCCGGCGTACTTCCTCCCGGGACTTGGGATGGTTCTTTTTGAAATTTTGCCGCAGATATTCACTGATCACCACGCCGTTATCCGAGGCGATTCCGAACAGGGCAAGAAAGCCGACCCAGACAGCAACACTCAAATTGACCGTACGTATCTGAAAGAGCTGACGAAAATCGATTCCGAACAGGGAGATGTTTAAAAACCAGTCCGTATTATACAGACCGATCAGGATAAAGCCGCCTGCCCAGGCAACAATAATGCCGGAAAAAATGATCATTGCTGTGGAGACGCGGGAAAACTGCAGATAGAGAATAATAAAGATAACCACCAGAGCAAGGGGGATTACCACCGAAAGAGTGCGCCGGGCCCGCAGCTGGTTTTTGTAGTTTCCCGTAAATTCGTAGGTAATACCTGAAGGAACAGCAAGATCTCCCGCGGTTTTCAGGCTGTCAAGATGGGCTATTGCGTTTTCCACCACTTCTGTTTCCGAGAAGTTTTCTTCTCCGCCGAAGGTGACGTATCCCACGGGGAATCCCTCTTCGCTTTTTATCACCATGGGGCCTTCGGTATAATTGATATCGGCAATATCGGCAAGGGTGATTTCCCGATTGTCACTTCCCTGCAGGCGAATAGCGCCGATCTCGTCAAGGTTATCCCGCTGCGAGCGAAGATACCGCAGGCGCACGGCATAGCGCTCCCGCCCCTCCACGGTACGCGTTGCCCGTTTTCCACCCACAGCTGTTGAAATCGCCTGATGCACCGCATCGACACTGATTCCGTGGGTCGCCGCGGCCCGCCGGTCAACCGAATATTCTATGTAGGGTTTGCCCACAATACGATCGGCGTTTACCGTTGCCGGTGAAATGGCGGGTACTTTTTTCAGTATCTGTTCAAGGCGGATTCCGAAGTCCTCGATAGAAGTGAGGTCCTGTCCGGTAATACGGATCCCCATGGGAGCACGCATTCCGCTCTGCAGCATGACAATCCGTGCGGCAATGGGCATCAGTTTCGGAGCCGATGTAACTCCGGGCATCTGAACAGTGCGTACTATCTCATTCCAGATATCATCGGGGGACTTAATGGAATCGCGCCATTGGCGCACCCGGTTGCCGGCAGAATCACGGCCGTACTCGTCTTTGTAGTTGATGATTACTTCGTACATGGACACCGGCGCCGGATCAAGAGGTGTATCTGCACGACCCAGTTTACCCACAGCGCTTTCAACTTCGGGAATGGATTCAAGAAGCCGATCCATGAGAGAGAGCTGTTCCTGTGCCTCTTCAAAGCCGGTATGGGGCATGGTCGTGGGCATCAGAAGGAAGGATCCTTCATCCAGGGTCGGCATGAACTCGCTTCCCGTGCTGCGCCATATCAGTACTGCCGCTGCACAGAGGCTGAGGGGAATCATTAAAAATGCGGCTTTATAGCGAAGGGTGATCCTGAGTACGGCCGGGTAGATCCGGATGAATCCCTGCAGAAGAAAGAGGACTGAAAACAGTAGTACTGCTGTGAAGAGTACCTGGGCAGCCCCGTGCGCCCCTTCGCCAAGGGGCTTCCAGTACAGAGCCAGAATGAGGGTTGCTGCAATCAGAAAGCCACGGGAAATTGGATTTCTCTTCAGAAAATGCTTTGGGCGGCTCAGACTTTTCCTTCCGCGTTCAAAGAGCAGGGTTGCCAAGGGGGGTATCAGAAACAGAGAGAAGAGCAATGCCGATACAATGGCAAATGTTTTGGTAAATGCCAGGGGTTTAAAGAGTTTTCCTTCCGCCGCAGTCATGGTAAAGACCGGAATAAAACTGATTACCGTGGTGAAGACCGCTGTCACCACAGCAGAGGCTACTTCTGATACGGATTCCCGAACAATCTGTAATTTTGAACGCGATGGCGGGGCATTCTCCAGGTGGATAACAATATTCTCCGAAATGATAATCCCCATATCCACCATGGTGCCGATGGCAATGGCAATCCCCGAGAGAGCCACCACGTTGGCATCCACGCCGAAGAGCTTCATGATAAGAAATGTCGAAAGGACTGAAGCCGGAAGTACCAGGGAAATAATCAGGCTGCTGCGTATATGCCCCAGCATAAAGACAATGACAATAATCGTGATGAGTATTTCCTCGGTCAAAGCCTGTCTGAGGGTATTAAGGGTTTCTGCAATCAGACCGGAGCGGTTATAAAACGGGATAATGCTGACCCGGCTTTCTGTGCCGTCCTCCAGGGTTTTGGCGGGAAGTCCCGGAGCAATATCATTTACCTTTTTCTCGATACCTTTCAGAACCTTCATGGGGTTTTCCCCGTAGCGTGCTGTCACCACGCCGCCGGCGGCATCGACACCGCCCTTGTCCAATGCACCCCGCCGTGGGGCTGGCCCTTCCTGCACCACGGCAAGATCCTTTACAAAGAGGGGAGTACCCTCATGCTGTGCAACAACGGTATTGCGAATATCAGAGATATTTTCCAGATACCCACGACCCCGAACGATGTACTCAACGCGGTTGATTTCCATGGTGCGGGCCCCCACATCCCGGTTGGACGCAGCCAGGGCTGCATAGAGCTTCTGCAGAGATATGCCGTAATGACGGAGTTTATCCGGATCCGCATCGACCTGGTACTCCCGCACCATTCCACCGGCAGAGGCCGCCTCGGCAACGCCTTCCACACTCTGCAGGGCATAGCGAATCTGGAAATCGTTGATACTGCGCAGCTCTTCAAGGGACCAGCCGCCGGCGGGATTCCCCTGAGGATCCCGTCCTTCCAGGGTGTACCAATATACCTGCCCCAGGGCTGTGGCATCAGGGCCCAGGGCCGGACTGACGCCGTCGGGTACGGTGCCCGGGGGAAGACTGTTGAGTTTTTCCATAATGCGGCTGCGCGACCAGTAGAATTCAACATCCTCCTTGAAGATCACATAGACCGAGGAGAATCCGAAATATGAATAGGAGCGAATGGTTTTTACCCCGGGGATCCCCATGAGGGATGTCGTGAGTGGGTAGGTTATCTGATCTTCCACATCGCGCGGGGATCTGCCCGGCCAGTCCGTAAAAACAATCTGCTGATTTTCACCGATATCAGGAATGGCATCAACGGCGACGGAAGAGGTATCCAGGCCGAAAGGTTTCCAGCCGAAGGGTGCCGCTGCAATGCCCGCACCGATAAGCAGCGCAAAGAGCAGAAAGACAATCAGACGCTTTTCCAGACTGAAAGAAATCATTCGCGTGAGCATAGAATCATTCATGAGTGGCCTCCTCTTCGGTACCGGTTTCCCCTGAAAGAACCTCCCGCTGTTCACCGCAGGTGAGCATGGATTCACCGTAATAGGGGTTGCGCACATCCCCGCCGGGCTGGAGCCAGTATGCCC
>JBNJDQ010000176.1:0-3981 GCA_051745065.1 Fibrobacterota bacterium | reverse complement strand
TAGACACAGACATCGGTGAAATCACGCACTCCCAGTTTCCGGGCAAAATCCGGCAGAGTCTGTTCCAGAGCACGACGGACAAGATCGGGAAGAATGGGACGAATATCCGTACGACGAACCTGAAAGGGCGATGCATCGGCGGGAAGCTCTCCGGTGACAGGTTGTCCCAGAAACCCTGCCAGGGTATCACCGGGAAGGGCGTAGGTACTGCCCCCTGCAGCAAAGGCTGCTTTTTCCATCTGCCTCTGAAAGACCAATCCCGCCAAAGGTGCAGCATCACTGCCGCCGAAATCCTTCGGCTGAAGGGGCACCAGGAAGGCTGCATTTGCGCGGGGCAGATCCCGGGCGGCATAACTCATTCCGTTGGTTGTCAAACCGCCGGCCCGGGAGGCACAGCTTACCACAACGCCGCCGGGACACATACAGAAGCTGTACACAGATCGCTCCATACCCCTCAGGCGGCGGCGCAGACGAAATTCTGCGGCACCGACCACGGGGTCAGACACTCCGTAGAGAGCACGATTGACCGACGCCTGGGGCAGTTCCATGCGCACTCCGGCGGCAAATCCCTTGGGGCGCATGGCAATACCGCATTCATAGAGAGATTCGTACAGGTCATGCGCACTGTGTCCCGCCGCACAGATACAGTAATGGGCCAAATACTCTCCCGCAGCAGTGCGCACTCCGGCAAATCGATCATTCCTGCGAAGAACAGCCGTGACCGCTTCACCGAAACGAAACTCCCCGCCGAGAGCCTGAATCCGTTTACGCAGGGCGGGCACCAGGGAAACAAGGCGATCCGTTCCCAGATGAGGATGAGTATCGATCATGATGTCCGCCGGAGCCCCGGCATCAATGAATGTCTGCAGAACAGCGCGAACTTCTTCACGGTTTTTACTGCGTGATGTCAGCTTTCCGTCGGAGAAAAGACCGGCCCCGCCCTCACCAAAGAGCATGTTTGACTCCTCGTTCAAGCGACCGTCCTTCCAAAAGCGGGCAACCTGTGCCGAGCGTTTCTCCACGGCCTCGCCCCGTTCGAAAATAATTGGCGAAAGACCGGCCCGTGCAGCTTCCAGGGCAGCAAAAAGCCCCGCCGGTCCGGCGCCGATAATAATAATACGACCGCCGCCGGAACAATCCGGAAGAACTGCAGCATGGGCGGGCGGCTTATGCACCTTGAGAAAAGAAAGATCACGGCGGTACTCCGTATGAACGGAAAAGCTTACCGTAAGAACGTAAAAGAGTCCCTTTCGCGCATCGATGGAACGACGCAGCACTTCAACATTCTCCAAAAAGCGTTTGCTGATGCCGGTTCTCTTTGCAATTTTATTGCAGAGTGTTTTTTTTGTATATTCCGGAGCAACACGAAGTTCTTCACAAATATATTTTTTTTTCATATGGTCCTTACGATACAGGAGTGTTATCCTAAGTCTGAAGGGTGGATACAAATAGTAATGGCATAAAATACAACAAGAATCTATTTTAGGGTAAAATCAAGGAGTACAGCTATGAAAAGAGTTCTGACCTATCTTCTGCTGGCCGTTTTAATCAGTGCCGGCAACGTTTCAGCCCGCGGGGATGATGACTCCCTGACGAAATGTCAGAAACGCTACAAAAAAGCGATGAAAGAGTACAACGAAGAGGATTACAACCGGGCAATACTCCTCTTTGATGAAATTCTCCAGAACTGTGTTGAAGATATCGACCATCGGGATTCTCTGTATTTTCGTATTGGTGAGACCCACATGGCCCTGGAAGAATACAAACAGGCATCCATTGAATATCGTGAGATTCTGGCACGCTTTCCAAAATCGGAACTGCGGGGGCGCTCAATGTTCCGGCTGGCCCAGGCCCTGTATCTGGATGCCCCCATTTACCAGCGGGATATATCTGTTTTGCGTCAGGCTCAGCGACGGTTCAATATGTTCATCAATGAATATCCGCAAAGCAACTACGCTGACTCAGCCCGGCTCTATCTTGATACAATTTATTCAAAATTTGTTACAAAGGCCATGGAAAACGCCGAGTTCTACAGTATTATCGACAAATACGATGCAGCAGTGATCTACTACGAAGACATTCTTGAAAATTTCCCCAAAACCACCCGCAAAGATTCTGTTTACTACTGTCTTGCAAAAAATCTGATCCGGGCGGAACGGTACATCGAAGCAGAAACCTACATGGACCGTCTTCGTAAAGACGAGACCTGGGCGGAAAAACTTCGTGAACTTGAAAATCTTATGGAAAAAGTCAAAAACCGCGGGGACTGAGTGATCGCAACCCTCGGAATATTCGGCGGCAGCTTCAACCCGCCCCATGCGGGACATGCCGCCCTTGCTCAGCTTGCTTTGGAAGAGCTTCGTCTTGACCGGCTGATCTGGGTTCCTTCCGGAAGCCATCCCTTTGAGAAAGAAAGTCTGAAAGTACCCTTTTCCCACCGCGCCGGCATGGTTGATGCTCTCTGCGCCGGCCAGAACAAATTTGAAATGTGGTCCGGCGAAGGCCGCATGGAGGGAAAAACCTACAGCCTGCGCACGATCCGCGAATTACAGCAGATATACCGGCCCGACACAACACTATTCATCCTGGGCAGTGATAATATCCCCTCTTTTCATACATGGTACCGCTTTGAAGAGCTTCTTGCTGCGGCTGACCTTGCCGTCGTATCCCGCCCCGGAAGCGAGACCGCCCAAAACCATCATATTCCCGCAGATAAGATACATACCATCGAAAGCCCTCACTGGGGGGTCAGCTCCAGCCTGCTGCGCAATTATATGAAGCAGGGCTTTTCCTGCCGCTATCTCATTCCCGACCCGGTCCGCCGATATATCAACGAAAACAACCTCTATCAGGAGACTACGTGAGCACTCTTATTGCCCCCTCAATATTATCTGCCGACTTCACCCGCCTTAAAGATGACGTTCGTGCCGTGGAAGCAGCCGGTGCGGACTGGATTCACTGCGATGTTATGGACGGCATGTTTGTTCCCAACATCAGTTTCGGCCCCATGATTGTCAAGACTGTGAATTCCTTCTGCTCAAAGCCCCTGGATGTGCATCTGATGATCGAAAAGCCCGAGCGGTACCTCCAGGCCTTTGCCGATGCCGGAGCCGCAGTTATCACCATCCACTCCAATGCCACAGATGATCTGCACCAAAGCCTTCAAAAGATCCGAAGTCTCGGCTGCAAAACCGGCGTCAGTGTTAATCCGGACATTCCCCTGGAAACATTTACCGATCATCTGGATATGATTGACTATGTATTGATCATGTCAGTATATGCCGGCTTTGGCGGACAGTCATTTATTCCCGAATCTGCCGATAAAATTGCAAAGCTCAAAGGAATTATTCAGAAGCAGGGCGCGGCGACACAGATTGAAGTGGACGGTGGAATCAACGCTGAAACAGCACGGACCTGCCGTGAAGCCGGAGCAGAGATCTTCGTAGCAGGAAGCTACATATTCAAGCATGATGACTACTCTGCAGCAATCTCATCACTTCGGTGAGAAAGTCAGAAGGGCGGCGTGCTCTCAAATTCACACATTTTTCCCGAAGTCGGATCCCGGAACGCAAGATATTTTGCATGAAGCTTCAGGCTTTTGGTATCGGTCCCCGTTCCGTAGAGCATATCCCCGACTATGGGCACTCCCAGGCCGCGTTCATGAGCTGAGTGCAGGCGCAGCTGATGAGTCCGTCCGGTTTCGGGAGTAAATTCAATGCGTGTCAAGCCCTCCTCCACGCCGAGACAACGCCAGCGGGTGATGCCCCATTTTCCGTGTTCCGGGTCATAGATCTGGCGGGGCCGATTTTCAATATCAAGACGAAAAGGCAACTCAATGCACCCCTCCTTCTGCGCAACCACTCCGTCCAAAAGAGCTTCATACCGTTTGGCAATTTCACGTTTCTGAAACTGAATAGACAGAGCCCGGTGAGCGGCTTTGGTCCGGGCAAAAACCATGAGACCGGAAGTTGCCATATCAAG
>JBNJDQ010000175.1:0-3999 GCA_051745065.1 Fibrobacterota bacterium | reverse complement strand
ACTTCAAATTTCCTGAAAGAACTTCAAACCAGCCTGAAAGAACCTCAAACCTGCCCGAAAGAGATACAACCGATTCTTTTCAAATTCCACGGTGGTATCTTCTCAAGGGATAATGGGGGCACGGGAGGGTGTTTTCAGATTATTGCGCTGCCCAAAGAAGAGGTTTGCCCGTATGAGAGGGGAGGAACGTATTTTGGTGTGCAGGATTAACAGAAGGAGGAGTCGTGGAGCCGGCCATACAAATTGAGGGAATATCCAAGGCGTACGGAAATGTGCAGGCCCTGGATGATATTGATCTCACCATTTACCGTGGTGAGTTCTTCGGCCTTCTGGGCCCCAACGGAGCGGGAAAAACCACACTTATCGGAATACTGGGGAGTCTGGTTCGCTCCGACCGTGGCAGTATCACCGTGCTCGGCGATGATATTACTGCGGCCCCCAAGCGCGTGAAGCGGCGCATCGGGATTGTCCCCCAGGAGATCTCCCTGGATCCCTTTCTCAGTGTGCGTGATACGCTGCGGATTCAGTCGGGGTATTTCGGCATTCCCCGCAATGAAGACATGATCGATGAAGTTCTGGATGCCCTTGGCCTGCGGAATAAAGAGGATGCGAGCCCGCGAACCCTTTCCGGCGGTATGCGCCGGCGACTGCTGATTGCCAAGGCCCTGATCCATGATCCGGAGATTGTCGTTCTTGATGAACCCACGGCGGGGGTTGATATTGAACTGCGGACCTCCCTGTGGCAGTATGTGCGCCGTCTGAACGAACGGGGTAAAACCATCATTCTCACAACTCATTATCTGGAGGAAGCGGAACAATTATGCAGCCGAATTGCCATTCTTAATCACGGCAGAACCGCTGCAGTGGACACCAAGGATAACCTGATGAACCGCATAAACCGCAAGATTCTGCGCCTGTATCACGACAGACCTCTGCCGCCACTGCCCCATGGCTGCTGCTGGAACCACCGGCACAGTGAATCCGCCCGGGGCGGCATCCGCTCGGATTTTGAGCTCCCCCGCGAAGATATCGACGGGTTTATCCGGTTTCTGGCGGGAACCGATGTGCTTATCCGCGATATGGAACTCATGAGCCCCAAGCTGGAGGAGATTTTTATGGAACTGGTATCCGAAGGGAGTGCCCGCCGATGACATCCCTGTATTTTCTGATGAAGCGCGAAGTAATGCGGTTCTCCAAGGTTGCCGTGCAGACGGTTTTCGCACCGCTGATTTCCACAACGCTCTACTTTATTATTTTTTCCTACGCCTTTGCCGGCCGTGAGGTTGCGGCCTACGATGTGCCCTACATCACCTTTATTATTCCCGGCCTGCTGCTGATGAGTCTGCTGCAGAATGCCTTTGCCAACAGTTCATCGTCCCTGATTATTGCCAAATACCAGGGGAGCATTGTGGATTTTCTTCTGGCACCGCTCTCACACTGGGAGTTGAGTATCGGCTTTATGACCGGCGGAATTGTTCGCGGTATGGTGGTGGGCTCCGTGATATACGGGGTTTCCACGCTCTTTTACGGCGGTGCGGTGGCACACCCCGTTATGGCAGTGGGCGTTGCCTTTGCCGTGTCTGCGGTCTTTTCCATGCTGGGAATTATTGCCGGGCTCTGGGCGGAAAAGTTTGATCATATTTCCATCTTTTCCAATTTCTTTATTACCCCCCTGACGTTCCTGAGCGGTATTTTTTATTCGGCCCACTCCCTTCCCGGTATCTACGGCGATCTCACCATGATCAATCCCATCTTCTACATGATCGATCTGATGCGCTTTACTTTTCTGGGCCAGAGTGACGTCTCTCCGCTGATTTCCGGAGCGGTTCTTATTGCGACGATGACTCTCCTTTTTCTGCTGGTGGTGCATCTGTTCCGGATCGGGTATAAGATCAGATCATAGGGGCACCGGGCCAAAACGCTCCTCCCACCGGCGAAACACCGCAAGGGGGCGAGTGCCGAAGCGGGCGATTTCTGCCTCCACCACAGTCGTTGGCTTGGGGTGGATCAGATACTCCGGACGCTTGGAGAAATACGTATCCGCCCAGGCGATGCATTCTTCCTCCGCGGTGCGGGGCTGCATGTCAATGGCGGGCAGGGGCAGGTTTGCGGCGCGAATCTCTTCGGCGGTGATGGCTACGCCAACATGGCGCAGGGCGATCTCCCCTTCGGCGTTCAGGCCGGCATCCTGCAGAATTTTTTGGCCGATAACCCCGTGCATCAGGTACGGTGCTTCACCCATACAGCCGATGGCCGGGGCGTGCGTCCGGATGATGCCGATATCGTGCAGCATGGCTCCGGTTTGCACCAGGTCCATATCAAGGCCGCGCGTTCCGGCAGCCCGACAGGCCAGATCCCGCACGGCCCGGCTGTGATCCAGCAGAACCCTTCGGGCCCGCGGGTGTTCGCCGTAGAGGGAATTGTATAATTTTTTTACAGCACTCTTCATACTCAGTCTCTGTCCAATGTATATTTTATACAACAAAATACTATAAAAGGATACAGGCGTGAGTAAAACCATATTGGTAACCGGCGGATCGGGGTTTCTGGGGTCGCATCTTTGCAGAAAACTGCTTGATGAGGGTAACGAGGTGCTCTGTCTGGACAATTTTTTCACCGGCAATAAACGAAATATCCGCTCCATGATCGGCCACAGCCGGTTTGAGCTGATTCGCCATGATGTAATTCACCCCATGTTTTTCGAGGTGGATCAGATCTACAACCTTGCCTGTCCTGCTTCACCCATTCATTATCAATTCAATCCGGTGAAGACAACAAAGACCTCCGTCATGGGTGCTATTAACTGCCTCGGCCTGGCAAAGCGCGTCAGGGCACGGGTTCTGCAGGCATCGACCTCGGAGATTTACGGTGATCCCCATGTTCACCCGCAGCCGGAAAGTTACTGGGGCCATGTCAACACTATTGGTCCGCGCTCCTGCTACGATGAAGGCAAACGCGTCGCCGAAACACTCTTCTTTGATTATTACCGCCAGAACAACGTGGATATCCGTGTGATGCGGATATTTAATACCTACGGTCCCAATATGCATCCCCGGGACGGCCGGGTGGTATCCAATTTTATCGTGCAGGCCCTGCAGAACAGGGATATTACTATCTACGGAGAAGGGCTGCAGACACGGGCGTTCTGCTATGTGGATGATCTCATTGACGGTATGCACCGGCTTATGAACAGCGAAGACTGCATCGGTCCGGTGAATATCGGCAATCCCGGAGAATTTACCATTCGCGCGCTTGCCGAAACAATCATTGAACTGAGCGGATCCCGTTCAAAGCTGGTGTACATGGATCTTCCCAGGGATGATCCCAGGCAGCGCCGGCCGGATATTTCCCTGGCCCGGGAAAAACTGAATTGGGAGCCCTCCGTGAATCTGGAAACAGGATTGACGAAAACCATTGCCTTTTTCGAACAATTACTGAAGGATGAACCAACCGTTATCAGTGAGGTGCGGTAATGATGATACGCAAAATGTTGATCGTGATGTGTCTGTGTACTCTGCCTCTGTGGGCGGAATACGGCAGTGAGAGCTCTGTGGAAGTTGGCGGGACCGTTTCAATCTCGTCCATTGCAAACAACGATAATGCCGATACCCGGTACGGGCAGTTTGTCTTTCGGCCTCATTTCAACTGGTTTCTTGTGGATAATGTCTACGTGGGGCCGCGTTTTCATATCGAAGCGGTCGGGGGCAGTTCCTTTTGGGGGGCCGGTGCATCCGGAGGCTACGCTTTTACCGGAGATATGCCCGTGATTCCCTACGGTGAAGGCGGCCTGGAGTTTATCTACAGTTCGTACATCGGCGGCGAAGGCGGCCTTGCGGTTCCCCTGCGCGGGGGCATTAAAATACCGGTCTTTAAGCATCTGCTTGTGGATGTACAGCTGGGCAGTTATATTAAATTCATTAACGACAACCCCGGTGCGGATTTCTCCGTTTCCTCGGGGATTGCCGGAACCTTCAGCTTTAAATAGAGGAACGGCCCTTT
>JBNJDQ010000174.1:0-4074 GCA_051745065.1 Fibrobacterota bacterium | reverse complement strand
AATGAACCCGTAACTGCGGATTTTAGGTTGATTGGAGCGGGGCTGAACCGGATCTTTTGTGAAAGAATTCTCATAAGCAGCATCAGTTCTGCGCACAGAGAGGCAGCATACCGAGAAATGTATACGTAGTAACTTTACTTCATCGGTCCATTATACACTACTTTATGAATATCGTTCATGCTGTAACCCCTGTGTTGGAATCACGGATTCTGTTTTTTTATAAATATTGTAAAAATGAGTTGACATGGTGCAGATTCCGTTCTATATTCCCAATATGTGTGTGATGATGATGTTTGACAGGAGTCGCAATGACTCCTGTCGGTCGGCCGGGCCCCCCTTCCGGCCGGCCCTTTTTTTATTCCGCAAAAAATATATTCTGTACTAAAATGCTACGAAGGAGTTACAATTGTCAGTTGTTGCCGAGTTTGCCGCCGTTCTGAACAGAGAAAATCCTCCCGAGCAGAGTATTGCTGTTCCCGATACCTTTCATGCCCGCCTCGATCAGCTTGGCGAAATCAAAGCTGTCATTTTTGATGTCTACGGTACTCTTGTGGATTACTGGCACGGCGGAGTTGAAGGGCCGGAATACAAAGCCCGGTATCTGCAGTCGGTTTTTCGCAGGACTGCGGAGTATTTCGGCTTTACAGAGACTCTTCGCACAATCAATCCCGCCATGGCGCCGGAGAAGACCCTCTTTGATTTCTACCATAATCTGATTGGCATGAAGCATGAAGAGATGCATAAAAAGAATCGCTCCTTCCCGGAAATTCAGATTGAGGATATCTGGGGAATCATTCTCTCCATTCTGGAGAACAACGGCTATGTGCGCACGGGCTACATCGGAGATGTTTCCAAGGAGGATGCTGCTCTCTGCATGGCGTACTACTATAATTTCTTTGCCCTGGGCCGGGGGCTTTTTCCGTATGTAACGGATGCTCTGAAAGGTCTTGAAGATAAGAACATCCGCGTGGGAATTCTTTCCAACGCACAGTTCTACACTCCTCTGGATCTCACTTTCTTTCTGCGGCATCAAAGTGACGGCCGCATTATGGATATCAATGAGGTCTTCGATGTTGATCTCTCTTTCTTCTCCTATGTGTACGGTGTTGCAAAACCATCGGAGCTGCTCTTTGACCGACTGACTTCTGCCCTGCATGAAGTGCAGATCGATCCGGGTGAGGCTCTTTTTGTGGGCAATGATCTGGAACTGGATATCATGGCCGGTGCCGCGGCGGGGCTCAAAACAGGCCTTTTTACAGGGCGCCGCGAATCCACATATTACCACGGCCGCGAGCGGGAAGTGGTACCGGATATCACCTTCTCCTCCTATGCAGATCTTCCTGACAAGGTCTATTTCAACAGGATCTCTTAATGGTACCCGCTGTGGGAATTGCCGGATACATGGGCAGCGGAAAGAGTACGGCCGCCCGTTTTTTTGCGCAGGCCACGGGGCTCTCCTGCATTGACGGAGACGCCCTGGCCAAAACAATCATGGATTCCGACGCGCAGGTACAGGCCGGGCTTTCGCAGCGCTTTGGTGTGGTGCGCTCGGGCTCTGTGGATTATGCCGGGCTGGGGAAGATCGTCTTTGCCGATGCCCGGGCCATGGCAGATCTCAACGCCATTGTTCATCCGCCACTGATTGCGGCAATCAACAATCGCCTCGCCCGGGGTGATGCCTTCCTCGATGCCGCCCTGATTCCGCTCTGGGAAGGTCAGCTCACTGTGGACTATGCCCTCTGGATTTCAGCGCCGGTTTCCGTGCGCATCGCCCGCACCGCTGAGCGGGACGGGATCAGTGCAGAAGCTGCAGCACAGCGTATTCACGGGCAGGAGCGCACACTGCCGGAACCCGCGCCGAACAGCCTGTGGCGGATTATCCATAACGGCGGCAGCGTGGCCCGGCTGAGAGAAAAAATTGAAACCTGTGTCGTAGAGGTGGGGGTACAGTGAGCAGGACGGGACAGGATATTCTGCAGGATCTTCTTGACGTATCGGAGGAGGCGCAGTTATCCGCGGTGCGGGAGCATTATCTTGCATACTGCGAGCATTTTGAAGGGGCGCAGCATACGGAGCGAACACCGGCCTGCACCCGGGGCTGTGATCATTGCTGCTACCACTGGGTGGAGGATGTGTACTCCTTTGAGGTTTTACTGATAGTGCATGAACTTTTCCGTATCTTTACGCCCGAAACTCTGCATCGCATGAGGGGCCAATGCCGGCGTGATGAAGCTGTTCTTGAGCAAATCTGGGATGCCCTGATCCGTGAAAATATTCCGCGCAGCCCCGAAGAGGAGGAGCAGGAGCTGCTTCTGCGCTTTCATGCTTTGGGCCGTCCCTGTCCTCTGCTGCAGGCAAACGGTGACTGTCTGGTGTATCACCTGCGTCCTCTGACCTGCCGTGCGTTCTTCAGTGAAGATCCCGATCTCTGCCGCCCGGAAAATGCCGCCCGCGAAGAAACACACGGCACCTACCATCTACCCCCGGGAGACGAGGAGGAAGATCTGCTGGAAGAGCTGCATTTTGCCTTCGGCGGGGATGAGATTACCGGCCTGCGTGCTCTGCTGGGGCGAAGCCTCTGAGAAAAAGCATTTTTTGAGATCCTCAGGTTCTCCCATCCTTGATTCCGCAGTTGGGTCTGATTTTCGAATATTTGGAAGTGATCGGAGCGGTACTGATGCCCAATATAACTCGGCTCACGCCGATATGTCGATACTGCCACCGACGGGGCAGTTCCTTTTCCCATGGCAGAAAAGAAAAAAAAGCCATTCATGGGGTTTGGCCCCCATACCACCAAATGAGACATCTTTGATTGGGGAGGCCGTTTCGATCCTCCCACGTTGTTGTACAGCATGACTCGATCATGGCCGAAAGAACAGTATCTGCCCTTCGCTCAGTGGTTCTGCCAATGATGGATGGTATTCTGTGACTTGAAGGTGGAGACAAGCCCCACCTCTACAGGAATAGAGGCAGGATCGCACACACCCTGTAGAGGCG
The DNA here is from genome assembly GCA_051745065.1 of Fibrobacterota bacterium. Lineage (GTDB taxonomy): Bacteria > Fibrobacterota > Chitinivibrionia > Chitinivibrionales > Chitinivibrionaceae > Chitinivibrio. The sequence goes on along the minus strand of JBNJDQ010000174.1, from coordinate 1,077 downwards.
CGGTCTCGTGTCCGTCAGGGCCATGGTGGTGAATCAATGCGGGGGAATGGATATGAATGCATTCACCGAATGGGTACAAATCAATACCGCCCCAAATTATTGATACACAGGTTTATGGAAAAACAAATACCCCGAAACTGCGGATTTTAGGTTTACACTCTCTTTGTTCTGCCGCTGTGGATAAGCGGCAGTACTTCGGTCTTACTCTTCCCACCTGAGATGACGCCTCTGATCGGCGTTCTGCTCCCGGCGGGGCAGCGCTGCGGGGGCGGCGTGAGTGGTATCCGTATCAGAAAGACGGAACCGGGCAATCTCCGTACGTAGGTTTTGCGACTGAGCAGTAAATTCCTGTGCTGCCGAGGCCATCTCTTCAGAGCTGGCGCTGTTTGTCTGGGTGGCCTCTTCGATCTGATGGAGGCCTTCGGTAATCTCTGCAACAGAACCGGCCGCTTCATCCACGGCTGTGGCAATTGTCCGGACAAGCTCTTCGGTTTCGCCGATTCGGCCGGTTGCGGAGGTTAGTTCCTGCGCGGTTTTTTCAGCCAGGCTGCGGCCCTGCTGTACCCGTTCTGAGGAGGTTTGAATGAGTTCGGCTGTATCCTTTGCCGCCGCTGATGCCCGTGATGCCAGGGTGCGCACTTCTTCGGCAACAACGGAGAACCCTTTGCCGTGCTTGCCCGCCCGGGCTGCTTCCACGGCTGCGTTCAGGGCCAGAAGATTCGTCTGAAAGGCGATATCCTCAATCATCTGAATGATCTTTTCGATCTTACCGCTGGAATCACTGATGCCTGAAAAGGCCTCAAGGAGGTTCTCCATCTCACGGTTGCTTTCTTCCGTGCTCTGTCGTGCAGCATCGGCATGACGTGCCGCCAGGGCCGTATCCTCCTTGCTCTTTTGCAGACGGGTGTTTACCTCCTGGGAGCTGCTGGTGATCTCCTCGACAGATGCTGCGGAACGCTGGGCATTATCGGCAAGATCATGACTGGTGGAGGATATCTCTGCAGAGCTTCCCGCAAGGGCATGGGAGGACTCGGCGATGACACCGATGAGGCTGCGCAGACTGTCACGCATTTTCTG
>JBNJDQ010000173.1:0-4083 GCA_051745065.1 Fibrobacterota bacterium | reverse complement strand
GCAGAATGTTACTCTGTCATGGACTGAAACGTTGACAGGACCATCTTATTTGATATATTACTGATGAACCCTTTTCAGGGAGGTTCCTATGTTGACAAGCAAAAAAGAAATGCGTCGTGAAGCAGTAGCTGAAAGTGCAATCCGTGAAGGGTGCACCGACGAATATCTTGAACGGATCTCACCGGTTTCTCTTTCCCGCCTGGATGCATTGCGGGCGAAAGATCACCGTATGATGATTTCACCGTACATACCCTTTGCCATGATTCCCACTCCTTTCCGGACGCATTAAGGGGTAACCTTAAAAAATGCAGGAATATTTCTTTGCCTGTCAGGGGCAATATATTTTAGGTGCAATCTGACAGGAAAGGAGTATTCTAATGCCTGAACTCAATGGTAAAACAGCCCTTAGGGCTTTTATGACACTGGTAATTGCTGCATTCTCGCTGTCTGCGGCGTCCTATGTGACGGATTCGATTACCGTGACTCTGCGGAAAACACCATCCAACTCAGCGAAGATCATTGAAATGCCCGCATCGGCACAAAAGCTGACTATCCTGAAAGGCGGTGACGGCTGGAGTCGCGTTCGAACGGAGAAGGGGAATGAAGGATGGATGCTGAACCGCTACATTATCTATCGCTCCCCCTGGAAAGCGCAGGCGCAATGGCTCAAAACGAAAAACGAAACTCTCACGGAAAAGAGCAGTGTCCTGAGGGACAGCATCGATTCCCTGCAGACCGTCCTGAAGAGTGTGCACGACAGTCTCGGACAGACGCAGGAGGTGCTTACAGAGGTGTCAGAAGATTTTTCAGAGCTGAAAGAAGGCTCAGCGCAGTATCTGGAATTGAAAACGTCCTTTGACAGTCTGCAGGACGTTCATACCAAAACCGATACCCTCACCAGCCGTCTGAAAAGAGAAAATGCAAAGCTCAAATCCGATGCGACCTGGATCTGGGCGATCATCGGAGGTGTACTCGTTGTTGCCGGCTGGCTTATTGCCCATATACCGGCCCGAAAGAATACGCGTCGCGGGCGGTGGTAAATGAGAGACAGTGTATCCGAGCGTATTGAAGAGCATCTTCTTCCCTTTGTGGAGAAGCCCGGACGCTACAGCGGCGGTGAGCTCAATACGTATACCAAAAGCACATGGTCCCTTCGGGGCGTGCTCTGTTTTCCCGAACTCTATGATATCGGCATGTCTCATTACGGCAGTCAGATTCTCTATCACCTGATCAACCGTGAAGCTGACTGGTTTTTGACCCGTGCGTACATGCCCTGGAGCGATGCTGAGGAGATTCTGCGCCGCGAAAATATTCCCCTGTATTCCCTGGAAGATCGGATTCCCGTGGCTGATGCCGACTGGCTGGGCTTTTCTCTGCAGTATGAATTGCAGTACACCAATATGGTGACCATGCTTGAACTGGCCGGGGTTCCTCTGTATGCTGCAGACCGCGGCGAAGATGATCCCGTGGTTATTGCCGGCGGGCCGGTCACGGCCAATCCGGAGCCCGTGGCCGATTTTGTCGATGTGGTCCTTCCCGGGGACGGCGAAGAACTGTTGCCCGCCTTTTGTGAAATTCTTGCAGCATGCCGCCGTAAAAACCTGTCACGGCTGCGGACACTTGAACGAATCAATACCCTCAGATCCGCCTATGTCCCCTCCCTGTCATCCCTGAAAGAAGAAGAGGGCCTGTTGATCCCGCAGATGCAGGAGTCCGTTCCGGCGGCCCGGGTGACACGACTGAAAGAGGAATGGACACCTGTAAAACAGATTGTTCCTCTCACCGATGTGGTCCATGATCGCATGGCCGTGGAGGTAATGCGCGGTTGTACCCGGGGGTGTCGCTTCTGCAGTGCCGGGATGTATTATCGTCCTGTGCGGGAGCGCGATGTATCGGGCATTCTTGATCAGGTCGATCAGGCCGTGGGCGAAACCGGCTGGAAGGATATCACCCTCCTTTCCCTATCCACGGCGGATTACTCGGCTTTTGGCGACCTGTTGTGTGCATCGGGGATAAAAAAATATGAAGAGGATCTCAGGCTTTCTCTGCCGTCCACCCGGCTGGATGCAGTCTCTGAGGAGGAGTTTTCTCTCTTTGACCGGCTGTCCGGAAGTTCATCCATCACCCTTGCCCCGGAAGCGGGAAGTCAGCGCCTGCGTGATGTGATCAACAAAGATTTTACCACGGATATCATTCTTGATACGGTGAATAAAGTCTGCGATACCAATCTCAAGACGGTTAAGCTCTACTTTATGGTGGGGCTGCCCACGGAAACCGATACAGATATGGAAGAAATGATCGAACTGATCCGGTCGGTCTGGAAAATTATGGCGAAAAAAGTAAAAGGGGCTCGCCTGAATGTTTCCCTTTCCCCCTTTTCTCCCAAACCGCATACTCCCTTTCAGTGGTTTCCCTTTGCCGGAAAAGAGACTATTCTTGCACGGTCCCGCATGGTGAAGGATGCCTTCCGTTCCAATCGAAATATTAAAGTTGATTACCGTAACCCCGATGTTTCGTGGCTGGAGACGATTCTGGCCCGGGCGGATCGCGCGGCGGGGCGACTCATCGTGGAAGCTCAGCGCCAGGGCGCCCGCTTTGATGGATGGCAGGAGTTTTTTAATCTTGATCGCTGGCAGAAAGCGGCGCACGTCTGCGGCGTGGATTCCCAACGATATGCTGCGGAGTTTTCTGTGGATCAGCCCCTGCCCTGGCGCAGCATTTCCCACGGATTCAACGATACGTTTCTGAAGCTGGAGCGACAGAAGGCACTAAGCGGGGTGACCACACGGGACTGCCGTCGCGGATGTATCGCCTGCGGGGTCTGCCATGATGAACTCCAGATGCAGTATGCTGCGGGCGGAAATTACGGTACGCCGGCGGAGGCGGAGCGAAACCTGGCAGCAAAACAGGTTCGGCGCGGGGATTCGCTGAGCTGGTTCAGAATCACCTACAGTAAAGGTTCCGCCCTGCGGTTTCTGCCGCATCAGAGTATGGTAAACACTCTGATACGGGCCTTTCACGGTGCCCGGGTTCCCGTGGCGTACACCAAGGGTATGCGTCCACGTCCACGCCTTTCCTTTGGGCCGCCTCTGCCAAAAAATGCGACCGGCGAAGAAGAGCTCTTTGATGTGGTGGTGCAGGGGAGCGATGCCACTCTTGATCCGGGCGCTGTATCCGCGTTTCTTCCGGAAGGGCTCAGACTGACCGGTGTTCAGCCTCTGCCGGGAAAGCCGACGGCCCTGAACAATGCTGTTGTTGCCGCGACATGGCGTATTGATCTGTCCCGCACCGGGTATACTTCCCGGCAGATCCACACCGCCTGTGAAGCATTCCATTCTGCTTCTTCTGTAACAGTTACGCGGCCCCGGCGTAATAAGAAGGATCGCATCTTCGATATTGTTCCCCTTGTGGAATCTCTGCAATGTGACGGGAAGGTTCTGGAGACGCAGCTTTCTGCACGGCCGGGAAATTCCTGCAAGCCCATGGAATTGCTTCGAGCCCTTTTTGATGATGTCGTGGAGACCCAGGTGAGGATCTGTCGGACGCGCTGCCTCTTCGAGGAGGAGCTTATGGCACCGACAGAGCCTCCTGCGGAGTAAGCACAATACCGAGCAGCACCTGGGAAAAAGATTATTTCGTTGATTTTCCGGATGATCCTTGGTTCCGCAGTTGGATCTGATTTTCGAATATTTTGAATTGATCGGAGCGGGACTGATGCCCCAATATAACTCGGCTCACGCCGATATGTCGGTACTGCCACCGACGGGGCAGTTCCTTTTCCCGTGGCAGAAAAGAAAAGCCATTCATGGGGTTTGGCCCCCATACGACCAAATGAGACATCTTTGATTGGGGAGGCCGTTTCGATCCTCCCACGTTGTATTACAGCATGACTCGATCATGGCCGAAAGAACAGTATCTGCCCTTCGCTCAGTGGTTCAGAGGGTGGGGGCGGTATCGCGCAGGTGGAGACAGACCCTACTTTAAAGCCTCGGTTGCAGGATCGCACACACCCTGTAGAGGCGCGGTCTCGTGTCCGCCTGGCCTGGTGGCCGGATCAATGCGGGGTAATGGATATAAATACAT
>JBNJDQ010000172.1:0-4102 GCA_051745065.1 Fibrobacterota bacterium | reverse complement strand
AAAGAAGCATGGCACGGTAAAAAGCAACGCGCGAGGCAATTTTATTCTGAGCGGAGCTTTTCCCCTTAAAATGAATTATCTCAATTTCCGGATAATACATCACGTTGTACCCGCGGCGCGTTACCTCCGCACAAATGTCAAGATCTTCCCCGTACATAAAAAAACGCTCATCAAAGCCGCCGATGTCACGGTAGAGATCGGCAGAAATAAAGAAACAGGAGCCCGACACAGCATCCACCGCCATTTCCTGATGGATATCCGCCCAGGTCATGTTGTATGCACCAATCACCTTGTTTTTCGGAAATATTCGATAGAGGCCGGTAAAATAAAACAGGGCATTCAGAGGAGTGGGAAAGCTGCGGCGGCACTGCCACTGAAAACTCCCGTCCTGATTGAGCACCCGTGGGCCCATGATACCGGTTTGGGGATGACTGCGCATATATTCGATTCCCCGCTGCAAAGTCGGGCGGGAGACAATGGTATCGGGATTAAGCATCAGCAGAAGAGGACTGCCCGCCGCAGCGGCACCGATATTGCATCCGCGACCGAAGCCGACATTTGTCTTCAGGCCGATCCACCGAACCTCCGGGTACTGGCGGCGGATCAACTCCTCAGATCCATCTTCAGAGGCATTATCAACAACAATGACCTCCGCGGAGCTGTACCCATCGGCTTTCTGCAGAGACGAAATGGTCTGGGCAAGCAGATGCTTTACATTGTAGTTTACAATGACAACAGACAGATCGGGCACAGGGCTACCTGCGGGCAAAGAGGCTTTTCAGACGCAGCTTCCACAGAAGACCCACCGCCTCCCGCACAATAGCCGTGGACATTTTTGAAACGCCATGCACGCGGTCGCGGAAAATAATGGGAATCTCCACTATCCGCAAACCCCGGCGCTGAACATAGTAGTTTACTTCCACCTGAAAGGAATAGCCCGAGGAGTTGATTTTATCCAGATTGATTGCCCGAAGGGTATGGGCATGAAAACACTTGAAGCCGCCGGTACAGTCCTTGATCTTCACACCGGCGATCCAGCGGGCGGCAAGGTTGCCAAAGTAGCTGAGAAGCAACCGGCTGAGCGGCCAATTGACCACATTGACGCCGTTGATGTAGCGCGAACCGATCACGAGATCGCTGTGTTCAGCCGCTGCAATAAAATCCGGAAGATAGGATGGATCGTGGGAAAAATCCGCATCCATTTCAAAAATCAGTTCGTAATCACGCTCCAAAGCCCAGCGAAATCCACTGACATAAGCCTTACCGAGACCTTCTTTCTTCTTTCGGTCAAGGACATGAACCCCTTTTACCTCGGTGCCAATCTGCTTTGCTGCAGCAGAGGTGCCATCGGGGGAATTGTCATCAACAACCAAAATGTGAGCATGGGGAACATGCTTTTTTATCTCCGGAATCAGAATTTCGATATTCTCTTTTTCGTTGTACGTGGGAACAATAATCAGGATTTTCTCCGCAGCCACTGCGCCTCCGGGGGAATCATTTTTGCCGGATTCGCTCCGGCGTGTATTATATTCTCATTCGATATTAATATATCTTCAGTTAAGCTGAAAGAGTAGGGGATTTTTATGAAGAGCAACATAACGCTTATCGGCATGCCCGGAGCAGGCAAAAGCACCGTCGGCATTATCCTTGCAAAGCTGTACGCCTGGGGATTTGTTGATACGGATGTGCTCATTCAGATCAACCAGCAGGAGACGTTGCAGGACATCCTCGACCGGGACGGTCACCTTGCCCTGCGCACCATCGAAGAAGAAGAGCTGCAGAAGCTCAACGTCACCAATCATGTGATCGCCACGGGGGGCAGCGCTGTATATGGCCCGCGCGCCATGGAACATCTGAAAGAGATCTCTCACATCGTATATCTTTATGCAGATCTTGAAGAAATCGCCCGGCGCATTCCCAATTTTCATACCCGGGGCATTGCCCGCCGTCCGGATCAGAGTCTGGAGCAGCTCTTTGATGAACGGCAGCAGCTCTATCAAAAATATGCCGACATTACCGTTAACACTGTCGGGAAAAGCCTTGACACCATCGCCAATGAGATCGAGGCATCTCTCGGTTCCTAAGCAAAAAGCACATCGGCAATTTCTGCGCGGACCGCATTAATACGGCGAACATCGCTTTTTCTGCGCGGCCAGGCGGTATTTGTCAAAAGCACCGCTCCCCGGCGGCGGCGCTGATCCGCCCAGATGCAAGTACCCGTAAAACCGGTCTTTCCGAGAAGATTCGCCGGAGCGCGTGCCCCCATAAATCGTTGTGCACCGATCTCCCAGCCCAGGGCAAGGCGTTTTCCCGTGGCTGCATATCGCGGCGCCGGGATATTTTCACGCATGGAGCGGGACAAAAGCTGTGACTGCGGTGCAAGAAAATCCCGCAGCCAGCAGAGAACATTCCGGGCCGTGGAAAAAAGCCCTGCCGATCCCACACAGCCGTACTCACGGGTGAGCACCCAGGCGCTTTCATCATGTACTTCGCCCCGCACAGGCCCGCCGCGCCAGGAATCAACCTCCGCAGGAACAGCCGCCGTAAAGGCAGAGTGCCCTTGCCAGAAGCCGGTGGCCGCCATACCAAGAGGGGAAAAGATCCACTCCCGGCCAAGCTCGCTGAGCGACGCACCCAGACGCGCTTCAAGAAATCTGCCCAGAAGAATACTCGTTGCATTACAGTAGGCGTACTCCCGCCCCGGCGCCACGGGGAAATCCCACGAATCCAGAGCCGCAAATATTTCCGTGGCAGAACGGTTCTTCATGGATGACAAGGGAATACGATACGACAGGGTATGCGTCAGCAGATGATGCAGGCGTATCTCCCGGGCAAAGCGGCCCCGCAGGGGAAGAACGTCAGCAACACAGTCATCAGCCGTGCAGATACCCCGATCCATGGCCATCAGCGCCAGATGCGCCGTGGGAAGTGTTTTGGTGATCGAGGCCAGATCCCAGAGGGAATCCGCACCAAGGGCAAATCCCTGTCCGTATTCACTGCGCCCGCAGGAGAGAAACCACTCCTCCTGTCCGTCACACACTCCAAGAACCGCCCCGGGATACATGCGGTTCCCCCGATGATATTCAAGCACCGCGCGACAGCGTTCTTTCAGAGCATGACTCGTCATCACAGGAGACTCTTCGCCTGAATACGCCCGGTAATGAGCTCCTCTTTCTGATGCTTTTTCAACCGCTTGACGGCATATTCCAGGCGCTGGGCCGATGATCGATCCGGCAAAGCGCATCTGAAGCGAACGGCCACTGCCCGGCGACCGCGAAAAAAACGGGCACCTCCGGCCCGTTCCCCCCGATGCTGCGACAGGCGGCGCGAAACATCCGTGGTGACACCGGTGTAGAGCCGGTTATCATCCGTTTCTATTATATACAGAAACCATTTCTGACTGCTCATGGAGTACCCTCTCTGCGGGGAAATCGCCTAATTATTTACGCAGTAAAGAAAATAACATATATTCCTCACCATAGGTTGTGTAATTCACGGAAAGAACCATGACAGAAAAAATCTATACGATGATCCGTACCGCTTTAGAAGCAGGTAAAAAACAGTACTGGGTTCTGCTGGATCCGGATGATTTCGCTCCGGCCGATGCCGCACGCACCGCTGCAAGGGCAGAAAACGCCGGTGCCCACGCAGTCCTTATCGGCGGATCACTCCTCAAAAGCACTCATTTCGACCGGTTCTGCGCCGCCGTGCAGCAGGCAGTATCCATACCGATCATTCTTTTCCCCGGTGATTCCACCCAGGTATCTTCCCATGCCGCAGGGATGCTGGTGTTATCCCTGCTTTCGGGGCGTAATCCGGAATATCTCATCGGCGAACAGGTGAAAGGTGCTCCTTTTATTAAGCAGGCAGGCCTGGAACCGATTCCAACAGCCTACATGCTGGTGGAATCGGGCACAACAACATCCGTTGAATTTATGAGCAACACCCGGCCCCTTCCCGCAAACAAACCGACCATCGCCGCTGTGCATGCCCTGGCCGCGCAATACATGGGGCAAAAACTGATCTACCTGGAAGCGGGCAGCGGGGCCAGGTACGCGGTCCCTTCCCCCCTGATTCAGGCGGTTAAATCGCAGACGGAGAT
>JBNJDQ010000171.1:0-4205 GCA_051745065.1 Fibrobacterota bacterium | reverse complement strand
GCGCCCACATCGCCTCCAGGGCATCCTTGTCGCGCTGGGTATCCATACACTGCCAGAACCTCTCATGTTTGTAGGCATTGAGCTGCCCTTCACGGGAGATCTTCCCCAGAGAATCCTGTTCAAAAATGCAGTTATTCATATCCGTAATATAGTTGAACACCGTCGGCTCAAGAACCATAAAGCCCCCGTTAATCCAGCCGCCGTCCTCCCGGGACTTTTCCGTAAAACTGTGAATCATATTGGCATCATCAATCCCCAGCACGCCGAAACGCCCGCCCGGCTGGATCGCCGTCAGAGTTGCCGTACGGCCATGACGGCGATGATAGGCAAGAAGCTCTGTAATATTGACATCGGCAACCCCGTCGCCATAGGTCATAAAGAACGGCTCATTGCCGATATACTCCTGAATTCGTTTGATACGCGAGCCCGTCTGTGTATAGAGGCCCGTATCAACAAGGGTCACCTTCCAGGGTTCAGCCACATTCTGATGTACCTGCAGGCTGTTGCCATCGGTGAAATCGAAGGTGACATCGGACATGTGGAGATAATAATCCGCAAAGAACTCCTTGATCATATGTCCCTTGTACCCCAGACAGATCACAAATTCGTTAAACCCGTAATGACTGAATATCTTCATGATATGCCAGAGTATCGGCCGGTCACCGATCTCTATCATCGGCTTCGGTTTCAGATGACTCTCCTCACTGATACGGGTCCCCAGTCCTCCCGCCAGAATGACAACCTTCATACACGTTCCCCTTCCTCTTTGGTATCCAGAAACGCCAGGATCTGCGTCACCTCGCGCTGCAAAGCAGCATCTTCTGTTCTGTCCCGAACAGCGCCGTACCATTTTTTTGCTTCGCCGATACGCCCCTGCTGGCTGCAGAGGACCCCGAGATTATACCGAACATCACAGTTTTCCGGGTCATCATGGGCTGCAGCGGTAAAACAGTGCTCCGCCAGAGAAGGATCTCCCTGCACCATGGCCAGAACCCCACGGAGTGCTTTCAGTTTTTCTCCCGGATCGTACACCGCCAGAAGAGCCGCTGCGCTTTCGCCCTTTCCCTGCTCAAGCTCCTTCTCAACGGCCTGAACGGTGGTCAGATCAGCGCGGATCTTTTCGGCCATAACCGCTTGACGCTCTCGAGCAGGAGTGTAGTCACCGCACTGCCGATACAGGTGCAGAGCCTGCTCAATCCGTCCGAGGCCTTCACAGATCACTCCCATATTGTAGCGGGGGAGCACATCGGTCACCCCGTCAATGGCCCCTTCGGTAAACCCCTGAGCCGTCTCAAATGCATTCAGAGCATCATCGAAGCGGGCATTATTCATGTAGATCAGGCCCAGGAGAAACTGAAAATCCGCAGTTTCGGCACACCGCCCACGGTAGGATTCCAGGGACAGAGCGTCTGCATAGGCGCCGGTGCGCAGAAGGCTGTACCCGTAACTCTCCACCAGATCCTGCACATACTCCAGAGCGGTGTCCGGCTTCAGGGCCAGGGCCGTTTCGAAGGACTCCCGCGCGCGCCCAAATTCACCTTTCAGGGCGTAGGACTTCCCCAGCTGATAGCGGTAGAAGGGATCCTTCGGTGCTGCGGCGACAGCCTCTTGGAGAAGCGCAATATTCCGTTCGATCTTCCCGGTCCGCCGAAGAACCTCCGCCGTATAGCCCACATGATACGCCGTAATATCGACCGGAGCCGTTTCATAGGATCCCCCCGTACGCCGGACAATCTGTTCGTGAATGATCCCTTCATAGCAGAATTCCCGCCGGTTGAAAAAGCGGTTCACCCGTTCACGATGGAGCTTCTCACCGTCCTGATCCTCAAAGGGATTCTCCCGCAGAATCCGTCCCACCCGGCGACGGCTCCCCTTCTCCCCGATAAAAGCCTGCAGGGACGCCCGGTCACCGGCAGTGACAACTTCATCGGCATCCAGAATGAGCACCCAGTCCCACCGGGCTTCTTTCAGCGAGAAGTTTCGGGCGGCGGCAAAATCGCCGCACCAGGCAAAATCACAGATCCGGTCCGCGTAGTCTGCGGCTATCGCCCTGGTGCCATCCTCAGAGCCCGTATCGACCACCAGAACCTCATCCACGAGGGAACGGGCGGCCGAAAGAGTTTTGGCGATTCCCTCCGCCTCATTCCGGACGATCATGCAGAGAGATATCTTCTCCGGTGAACTCACAGCTCCTCCCCGCCGACAATATCCGACAGATGGAGGGGCTCACCCCGCCGAAGATCACGCAAAACAGGTCTGCCGAGTACAGCCTCCCGATAGCGGGGATGCAACCCGCCCCCCGGGCGAATCACGCGAATTGTTTCGGTGCTCAGGCGCTCCCCTGCAGCAAGATCTTCCGTTACATAGATTGAACGGCCAAAGGCGCGGTTGCTCTTCTGGCGTTCACTGAGTTCATAGGTCGGCTCTCCCAGGGCGGCTTCGGCGGTTCGCACATCTGCAACCATGGTTGCAAACTCCTCCGGCTCCAGGGAGAAGGCCGCATCGGGGCCACCCAGGGTGCGGTCCAGGCAGAGGTGCTTTTCGATTATTTTTGCCCCCAGGGCTGCTGCAGCCACGGGAACCGCACTCCCTTTGGAGTGATCCGACAGGCCGGGTATGAGATCGAAATCCTGCTCCATGGCGGGAATCGTCCGAAGGTTATACTCGGCCGCCGGTGCGGGATAGGAACTGATACATTTGAGAAGTGCCAACCGATCTGTTCCGGCACCACGAAAGGTTTCACAGGCCAGACGGATATCATCTTTTTCAGCAATTCCGCTGGAAAAGATGACGGGCTTCCCCGTCTGCGCAATCCGGCGAATCAGAGGAATATCCGTGATTTCAAAGGAGGCAAGTTTGTAGAGGGGAACATCCAGCTCTTCGAGAAAATCAACGGCCGTTACATCAAAGGGAGTGGAAAAGAAAAGCATTCCCAGCTTCTCCGTAAGATCCTTGAGGGACTTATGCCACTCCCAGGGAGTGGCAGCGGACTCGTAGAGCTCGTAGTAGCGCCGTCCGTCCCAGGGGGATCCGCTGCGAATAACAAAGTCACCCCGATCACAGTCGATGGTCATGGTATCCGCCCGGTAGGTCTGCAGCTTTACCGCATCCGCTCCGGCGCGGGCAGCCGCCCGAATAATATCTTCGGCATTGTCATAGCTGCCAAGGTGATTGGCACTCATTTCGGCAATGATAAAAACAGATGCATCTTTGCCGACAGTCCGGTTTCCTGCAGAAAAATATCTCACACGTGCCTCTCAAAATTGTAAGATCCTGATTATAGAATTACTGTAACGGAAAAGCAAGGACTGCATTCATTTCAGTTCTCCTGCAGCACATCGGGATGCTCTTTTCCGCCGTTTCCGTAGAAGACAGAAAAGGGCAGATCATACTCAGCACCGGCAAAGCGCTCAATGTACTTACCGTAGTCCTTCTTTGCCGGTATCTTCTCCGGATATTCCGCCACGGCCCGCTCATAATATGCCTCATACTGTTTCAGCAGTATCTTCAGACTTTTTTCCGTATACAGGCATATCTTTTTATGAAGCCCTTCCAGGATCAGAACATTTTCTTTAATATTTTCCTCTGTGAAAGAATCGCCTTCCACCTGGCTGAGAGCATACAGGGCCATCTGAATATAATAGCGAAACAGAATGGAGAAGATACCATCCTCACGAATTTCTTTAATAAGATCATCTCCGGCAAACTCAATGGTATCATAGATAAAGTCGAGTTGCTCCTGCGTCTCAATGCGGTCCATTACAATGATCCGGGATTCATCAATCATATCCAGGGCATCCTCCACGCGCCCAAGAAAGTCGATGAAATGATCTGTCTTTTCCGCAATCATTTCCACAGCCCGCATCTGGGATTCTTCGTACAGCTTGGCATCAAAAGTCCATTCATCGTAGAGCCGGTGGAGCTTATCAATCGGTCCGGTGCCGGCAACGTAACGGTCGATCACCTCCTGCAGGGACATAATTTCTGTTCCTGCAATGCGCGCCCCCCCTTCGGAAGCATCAATGACCGTGCGATCAATCTTTGCGAAAATGTTTTCGAAGGCCTTAAGAAACTTCTGCCAGATGTAGGTACTGGGGATTTTATTTCCCTCATAATCATCCACCCAGTATTCATATTTCTCTTTGATTTCCAGTCGCTCGAGGACACCGTCGGCGTCGGTATTATGGGAGTACCCCTCCGGTGAA
>JBNJDQ010000170.1:0-4208 GCA_051745065.1 Fibrobacterota bacterium | reverse complement strand
TGCTGCCTGGCCGGAACTTGAAAAACTTTTCAAGGATATTTCGGCAAAAACCGCTGACGGTGCCCCCTGTTGTGAGTGGATCGGACAATCCGGGGCGGGCCATTTTGTAAAGATGGTCCATAACGGCATTGAATACGGTGACATGCAGCTGATTGCCGAAGCCTACATGCTGCTTAAATACGGGCTGAAAAAGACAAACGAAGAGATGGCCGATATCTTTGAAGAGTGGAATCGCGGAGAACTGGAAAGCTATCTGATTGAAATTACGGCCGATATTCTGCGCTATCGCGAAGACAACGGGTTCCTGCTGGATTCCATACTTGATGCAGCCGGACAGAAAGGAACGGGCAAGTGGACCCTGATTAACGGTGCGGATATGGGGATTCCCCTGACCCTGATCGGCGAGGCGGTCTTTGCCCGGTCCCTCTCTGCACGGGTTGATGAACGCCGAGCTGCAGAAGAAGTCTTCGGTGCTCCGGAAGCGGCTGATCTTCGTGGGCATGTTGGTGTTGAGGATATTCGCCGTGCTCTTTTCAGCGCCAAGATTATTTCCTATGCCCAGGGTTTTATGCTGATCGAAGAAGCCAATCGTGATAAAGGTTGGGATATTGATCCCGGCGGTGTCGCACTTATTTGGCGCGGAGGCTGCATTATACGCAGTGTCTTTCTGGATGACATTGCCCGTTCCTTTACAAAAGATCCATCCCTGAAAAACCTTATTGCCGCTGATCATTTCAGTTCCCTTCTGCGGGAGTATCACAGTGCCTGGCGAACCGTGGCAGCCCGGGCTTTGGAAGCGGAAATTCCTGTTCCGGCCCTTGCGGCGGGGCTGACATTTTTTGACGGATACCGGCGCAGCCGGGGGAGCGCGAACATGATTCAGGCGCAGCGGGATTACTTCGGCGCCCATACGTATGAACGTACCGATCGTGAACGGGGTGAGTTCTTTCATACCAACTGGACCGGATCCGGTGGAGATACTGCATCAACAAGTTACAATGCGTAGGGGGAATCATGGTACTGGATCATGACAAAGATGTCGGCAGAAGTGCCATTGTTATACTGGGGGCATCGGGAAATCTTGCACGAAAGAAGCTGATTCCCGCCCTGAGCATGCTCTACGCGCAGGGGAGCATTACGGATGAGTCCATCGTGGTGGGCTCGGGGCGAAGTGATTTGGGGCACGGGGATTTCCGTGAACGAATTGACTGCTGTGAGGGTTTTCGTGAAAGAATGTACTATCATCAGGGCACTGAAGGGCTGAAGGATTTTCTTGCTCAGCAGGGTGAATTTTCCAATGTGGTTGTCTTTTTTTCTCTGCCCCCCCATGCGTACAAGAAGGCTGTGGAGGATATTTATGCCGAGGGTTTTCGTGATGAGGTTCGCCTGGTTATCGAAAAGCCCTTCGGCTATGATTATGACAGTTCCCGTGAGCTGAACAGATTTATTGCCAGTTATTATCATGAGAAACAGATCTTTCGGATTGATCATTATCTGGCAAAGGAAGCTGTACAGAATATGTTGGTTTTTCGCTTTGCCAATCTCCTCTTTGAGCCGGTCTGGAACAATCACTATGTGGAGTCGATTCAGATTAATGCCTTTGAGGATATCGGCGTGGAGGATCGGGCGGCCTATTTTGATTCCGCCGGGATAATCCGTGATCTTATTCAGAATCATCTCGTGCAGCTGCTGTCTCTGGTCACCATGGAACCGCCGGTGACCTTTTCCGCAGAGGATATCCGTGTGCAGAAAATGGGGATTATGAAATCGCTGCAGGTTCGCAGGTGCCGGCGGTATCAGGCCGAGGTATACCGCTCGGAGCAGAATATCCCCGATGATTCCACAACGGAAACCTTTGCGGAGCTGGAGGCGGAGATTCAGAATATGCGCTGGAGTGGTGTGCCGGTCTATATTCGTGCGGGCAAATACATGGATCGTAAAGGTACTGAAGTAGGGGTGCGGTTTCGTAAATTGCCGCCGATTCTCTTTAACAGTGAGAATACGATTAATCAGAATCAGATTATCTTCAAGATTCAGCCCTCCGAAGGGATTATTATGGATCTGGCAAGTAAAACCCCGGGCAATGACTACTCCATAAGTGATACGAACATGAAGTTCTGCTACCGGGAACATTTTACGCAGAATATATCTGAGGCATATAAGAAACTGCTCCTTGATGCCCTCAGGGGAGACAAAACACTGTTTCTGAGTGCAGAGGAATCGGAAATCACCTGGCGGAAATTTGCCGAATGCCTCAATAAAAACACCCTGGACGGATTTTACAAAACCGGTGAGCCGCCGCAGTCGGATCTGGCCCCGGAATGGATCAATTTTAATAAATATGCTGATTATTGTTAACCTGGAGGAAATATGAATCGAATAATACTGACAGCTGCCGTGGTTTCACTGCTTGCAGCCTGCAGCAAAGAGCAATCATCCCGTTCCGATCAATCGGAGACGGAGTCCGGAAAAAAGAGTCCTGTGGTAACCTCTGCTGATACCTCGTCCGCTCCGGTGGATGAGAATGCTGCTGACTCCGTGGTGGAAGTGACCGGTCAGAGCGGTTTGGATGAGATTATGGCGGCATCTGAGAGTAAAATTGCCGTTCTTGATCTGTATGCAGATTGGTGTCAGCCCTGCAAAATTCTTGCTCCCATTCTGGAGGACCTGGCGGGCAGTGAAAGCGGGAAAGCCTCTTTCTACAAGATGAATGTGGATCAGAACCGGGAGATTGCCCAAAAATTCGGTGTTCGCGGTATTCCCTATGTCGTCTTTGTTAAAAACGGAAAGGTTGTTCATTCCCTGACAGGGGTGCAGAGTAAGTCGGCATACCGAGAGACCATTGAACGATTTGCGGGAAAAAAAAAGTAGAACCCAGCGGAATTGTTGAAGACGGGGTGCGGCGGATCTCCTTTCCAAAGGGGGTTCTGCCCGCTGATGTTTCCGTGTACCGCGGGGACAGTGTGGAAATTATCTTTGAAGGGGATACGGCTTCATTCGTTATCAGTATTCCTGCGGTTGATCTGAAAGTAAAGAGCAGCAGCGGCCGTGCTGTTGCTGCATTTAAAGCCCGATCCACCGGTGTGTACACCCTGTTCTGTTCCGGCAGATGTACAGAACGTGACGGTGACAGCAGGATGAATATTGTTGTTATGCAGTACAGAGGGATCCCCGGCAGTCGTTATGAAGAGGTTGATTCAGACATCTTTGCGCAGCTCATGGAAAAGGACAGTGCCCTTGTTCTTGATGTGCGCACAGCAAACGAGGTTGCACGGGGACGGATACCCGGAGCTGTCCATATCCCCCTTTCCCAGCTGGATGAACGGTATACCGAGATCGATACTCATATGTCTGCACCGGTTTTGGTATACTGCCGGTCGGGAAATCGCTCCACTGTTGCATCCAAAATACTGGTGGATAAAGGGTTTACCCGGGTGTATAATCTAAAGCCGGGCATTGTCGGCTGGCGGCAATCCGAAAGAAAGCTGGTGCAGGAGTGACCTTTTTTTCTGACAGAGAACTGCACGAGGCGACATTTCTGAGTCGTCCAAATCGCTTTGTTGTGCGGATTCGTATTGCGGGTACTCTGTGCAGTGCGTCTCTGCCCAATCCCGGAAAACTGCAGGAACTCTTTTTTCCGGGGACGGTTCTTCTGGTTTACAGTATGGTCGGCAGGAAAAGTACGTATAACTGGCGGGTTGCCGCTGTTATCAGCAGGCGCGGTGAAACCGTTATGCTTGACACGCAGGTAACCAACCGTGTTGCGGAGTATCTTCTCAGGAATAAGATGATTCCTTCCCTGAAAGAATATGATCTTGTCCGCCGCGAAGTAACGTGTGGACACAGTCGTTTTGATTTTCTTCTTTCACGGGGCGGGCAGGACTATCTGCTGGAAGTGAAGTCGTGCACGCAGTTTCACGGTAGTACCGGGCTCTTTCCCGATGCCCAGACAACCCGTGGTGCCCGGCATGTGCAGGAATTGACTGCCTTACGAAAGGAGGGGACCGAGACGGGCGTGCTTTTTATTGTTCATTCAGCCGATATCCGCCGTTTCACTCCGGATTTTCATACTGATCCCGCCTTTTCCGCAGTTCTTTCTGCGGCTCTCGGCTCGGTCGATATTATCTGCATGGGCGTTTCCTGGGATCGGAATCTTCAGCTCCATGTTGCCCGCGAAGTACCGCTTGATATGCGGGCCTGGGAAAAAC
>JBNJDQ010000169.1:0-4222 GCA_051745065.1 Fibrobacterota bacterium | reverse complement strand
GCACAGGGTGATGACATACAGGGGTATCGGGCTGAATTTATACGCCTTGTGAAAAAGGCCGATCTTCTGGCCGAAGAGCAGTAATCATGAGGGGCGGGGCTTTTTTCGGTAGAGTCTGCAGGGGGCACCGCTGCTTTTGCGCACAACAATTGAGGGAATCACGCGGGATTTAAACCCGTAGGCCCGGCACCCATGGGGAGCATTCCTGTCCCAGGTAACGTAATAGTTTACGCAGCGTCTGCAGTTGATTCGGTCCATGAAAGACATCCCCATCATACAAAAAAGCCCCTCAGAAAGAGGGGCGATGGCTGGAGTGGACGGACTTGAACCGCCGACCCAGTGGTTAACAGCCACTTGCTCTGCCAACTGAGCTACACTCCAGTAAATACTATCTTATCTCAAAGACGGCATAAATATATATGTTTTTTTACGCCGCCGCAACAACTTTTTACAAAAAACCGCCGGAGCGGGCTTTTATGCCTATTCGGCAGAAAGAAAATTCTCTTTCAGAAAACCAAGATCAAGCTCCGGATAGAGCACAAAGCGATCAAGAAGCTCCTGTACCATGGTTCGCCCTTTTTCAGCAACTGCGGGGTCGATTTCGTACTGGATCCTGCTCTGCTTTCCCGCATTCTTTCCGGATGCAACAACGCCGGGACGCGTATTTTTCAGAATATAACTGATTATTTCAGCAATCCGGGCCATCTCCTCTTCTCCCATTCCCAGGGATGTCACTGCCGGAGTACCAATGCGAAGTCCACTGGTAATCATAGGACTCATCGTATCAAAGGGAATGGCATTCTTATTGAGGGTAATACCGCATTCGACCAGGGCCGCTGCGGCCTGACGACCGGTCAATCCGTAGGAGGAAAGGGTATCCAGCAGAAAGAGATGGTTCTCCGTACCCCCTGATACAACGGTGATTCCCTGCTCTGCACAGGCCTTTGCACAGGCCGCCGCATTTACCACCACCTGCTGCGCATAGTCGCGAAACTCCGGCCTGAGTGCCTCGGTGAAGGCCACGGCCTTGGCCGCCATCACATGGGAGAGAGGTCCGCCCAGAACAAGGGGACAGCCCTTATCCATGTGGGGAGCAAACTCTTTTGTTGAAAGAACAATTCCACCACGGGGACCACGCAGGGTCTTATGCGTTGTGGAAGTTACCACATGAGCATGGGGGACAGGATCAAAATCGCCCTGAAAAGCCTTGCCTGCAACCAATCCGGCGAAATGGGCCATATCAACCATGAGCACCGCCCCGACCTTATCAGCAATCTCACGAAAGCGACGGAAGTTTACTTTTCCGGGATAGGCGGAATACCCGGCAAGAATGATGAAGGGGCGAATCTCTTCGGCCTGTTTCTCAATAGCATCGTAATCCAGAAGACCGTCTTTTTCGGATACGCCGTACGTATAGGCATCAAACATTTTGCCGGATACATTGAAGCGATACCCGTGCGTCAGATGCCCGCCGGCGGCAAGATCAAGGCCCAGAAGTTTCTGATTTCCCAGGCGTGTACGAATCGACTCCCACTCCTCACGGTTGACGGCCATGGGATTCTTCACACCAAGCTCTTCCAAAGCCGGTGTACCGATGCGGGCATTAAGAATGCCCCAGAAAGCAACCATGTTTGCATCAGCACCGCTGTGGGGCTGCACATAGGCATGTTCGGCACCAAAGAGATCACAGGCTTTCTGCGCAGCTTCTGCTTCGATGGCATCAATATTATCGCAGCCTTCATAAAACCGGGAATACGGGTAGCCCTCGGCATATTTATCTGTCAGCAGATTGCCCATGGTAAGCTGTGTGGAGAGGGAACAGTAATTTTCGCTGGCAATCAGCTTGAGATTACTGCGCTGATCCTCAAGTTCTTTTACAACTGCAGCGGCGATGGAAGGAGAAACCTCTGCGGTTTTTTCGAGACTGGCCACATAGGCTGCCATTCCTGCATCAATGCTGTCGGTACGTTCCAGATAATTCTTCAGAGCGGACATTTCAACTCCATTTTTTCAGTTTATTTCATCTTAAAATATATTTCTTCCCCTCCCCAAAGCTACCGCGGAGGTTAAAAGATCTCACCCTTTGATTGAAATTGGCCGCACAGGGGAAGATCGTGGAGAAAGCAAAAAGGGGCGCCTCCGTGGAGGCCGCCCCGTGCAAAACTGCTGCAGAAACGGTTTTACTTGCCCGCTGCCGCCTTCAGTGTCTCAACCATATCAGTTCGTTCCCAGGTAAAATCATCGCACTCTCTGCCGAAATGGCCGTTTCGCGCTGTCTCACGGAAAACGGGGCGCTTCAGATCGAGGCGTTCGATTATTGCGGAAGGACGCAGGTCAAAGACTTCACGAACCGCTGCAATAATTGCATCGTCAGAGACAATCCCCGTTCCGTAGGTTTCCACATTGACCGAAACAGGCTGCGCAACACCAATGGCGTAGGCCACCTGCACTTCGCAGTGCGTGGCAAGTCCCGCTGCAACGATATTCTTGGCCACCCAGCGTGTCGCATAGGCTGCAGAACGATCTACCTTGGAAGGATCCTTTCCGGAGAACGCACCACCGCCGTGAGCGCCGTACCCACCGTAGGTATCAACAATAATCTTACGCCCGGTCAGACCACAGTCACCCTTGGGACCGCCCGTGACGAATTTGCCCGTGGGATTTATATAATACTTGGTATTGTCATCAAGAAATTTTTTCGGCACAACCGTTTTCACAACATGTTCGATCAGATCTTTTTCAATTGTTGCATGCTCCACTTCTTCCGTATGCTGCGTGGACAGAACCACGGCATCCACCCGGCGCGGCGTCAGGCCGTCATTATCGTATTCCACGGTCACCTGAGACTTGGAATCCGGACGCAGATAGGGAAGCAGGCCGGTTTCACGCACTTCAGTCAGGCGCTCAACCAGGCGGTGAGACATATGAATTGCCAGGGGCATCAGCTCCGGAGTCTCTTTACATGCGTACCCAAACATCATTCCCTGGTCACCGGCACCCTGATCCTTGTGGAGTCCTTCCCCGGCAGTAACCCCCTGAGAGATATCCGGAGACTGCTTATCCAGGGTCACCATGACAGCACAGTTCTCCCAGTCAAAACCGATTGCGGGATCAGTATAGCCAATCTCCCGAATTGTTTTACGCACCACATCCTGTATATCCACAACCGCTTTCGTTGTAATTTCACCGGCAATCACCACCAGTCCCGTTGTTACCATTGTTTCACAGGCAACGCGGGAGTCGGGATCCTGCGCAAGCATAGCATCCAGAATCGCATCGGATATCTGGTCTGCCACTTTATCTGGATGTCCCTGAGAGACACTCTCTGATGTAAAAAGCAAACCCATGTATACACTCCTTCATTTTGCAGTAAATATCTAATATAATTAAAGAGAAGCCTCTGAAGTCCCTTTACACCAAAATAAACGGGCCGTTGAATTAATCCAACAACCCGTTACTTCAGAATTACTCTTTTTTAGAATTGTGCCGCAAAGATTACGGCCGGACGCAGTTTCAGGGAACGGGTTTCGCTCTCTTCACTGGTATTGACAGTCATCCACCCGCGAAGCCGGGGGGTAATGGTGATATTCTCATGAGGGGCAATGACATATTTCAAACCAAAGTGATTGGTAATGGCGGCAATTTCCTCACCGCCGGTCAGGGCCCGGTCAGTCTGATACCCAAGGGAGTATTTCCCCTTGAGAGTGCTTTTCTCCCCGGTCTTTACCTTACAGGAGAGCTGCCCCATCATATCGAGGGGTTCTGCACCATCCTCAACTGAGTAGCCCCCTGCGGCAAATCCCGCACCGGCGCTGAATGCGTCGGACACCGCAAAAGCTGCATCCAGACCGCCGGTCACGGCAATTCCTGTGCTGTCGCTTTCTTTTCGGTTGATCAGCACAACTGCCGGTGTGAGTGTTACTCCGCCAAGGGTATGGGCAGAGGCAAGATTAAACTGATATTTATCATGGGAAGCCGGATTATCTTCACCCGTCACCAGTTTCCCTGCATCATTCAGGGGAATAATCCGGGTCTGCACACGGTGAGCATCAGAGAATTCATAGGCCGCTTCGATACCGGCTTTGGAGTTGTTCTCTTCGGTCTTCCAGGACACGGAGTTATTGATTCCGTGCTTATCGTAAGCCGTAACCCAGCTGTAATCCTTGTTGTCATTCCACCAGGAGACCGTCAGGACCGTGCTGCTTTTTACGGGGATAATACC
>JBNJDQ010000168.1:0-4251 GCA_051745065.1 Fibrobacterota bacterium | reverse complement strand
AAAATTCAATCCGTCAGGATCCGTTTTTCCGCGTGGATGCCCGGGTTGAAAAGAAATACGTTACCAAACGGCTTATGGTTACAGCATACCTTGATTTTCAGAATATATCCTACTTTTTCCATAAGAATGCTGAAACCTACATTTACGACGATTTTAACATTCAGCGCGAACCTGTCGCCATGGTTCCGCTTATTAATTCCGGTGTCACCATTGAATTTTAGGAGTTATCATGCGATATAATGCAGTCCTTCTTCTCTTTGTTTTTCTTGTCGGATGCAGCGATGATTTTATCTATAATTATGATGAGATTCGCTCCGATATGCTTCGGGTGATAGATTTTACCTTTGAAGAACCGGATCTTGCACCGGGGGATACGGCGGTACTCTATGCTGCTTTTGCAGGCAGAAAGATTGCTGCTGAGGATATCACCTGGCGGGTGTCCTGGAATATGATATTTAATAAATACGGGAATTCCATTGTTAAGGATACAACCGATCTTTCTCTTCTCAGTATTTCCGAAGTGCCTGATTCTCTGAATAATGGCCAGGTGTTCCGTGCGGAATTTATTATTCCCGATTCTGTGGTGTATTGGAGTGAACAGATTCCTGATGATATCTCCCTGTTGACAGAACAGTTTGGGATTCCCATTTCCCCAAAAGAGATGGGTCTTCCCACGGATAAATATGAGCTTATTGATTTTGTGCAGGCCATGGCTGAGGATCCGCAGCAGCTTACGGATCTGCCTGTTGAGAATACCGGCCTTATGATGGAGGCGCTCTGCCAGCTGCTTTCCGTGCGGTTTCGTCTGATTGCAGAGGTTCCCGGAGATGATGTTCTCGATTCCTATCCGCGAATACTGGATCACCACGTTCGGTATACCTCGCGCTTTGCCGGTGTGAATGGTGTGTATCCCAACGAATCTCCGCAGATAGAAGATGTCTTTATTGTACAGGAGTTTTTAAACAATCATCAGGATACACTCCGTCCTGAAGATGGTGTTTTTACAATTCCCGAGACCAGGGGGAATCTCTTTTTTGTGACTGAAACCGAAAGCCCCGATTCTGTGATTTCCCTGCAATCAATCTTCAGAGCTCTCGAAGGTGAGGAGATTTCTCTTTCGGAGG
Source organism: Fibrobacterota bacterium (assembly GCA_051745065.1). Taxonomy (GTDB): domain Bacteria; phylum Fibrobacterota; class Chitinivibrionia; order Chitinivibrionales; family Chitinivibrionaceae; genus Chitinivibrio. The sequence goes on along the minus strand of JBNJDQ010000168.1, from coordinate 3,127 downwards.
AGAATTTTGAATTGTCTTTTTTTCAGGAGTATCATGAGAATGGTATCCGTATGGTTGACGCTAAAACAGATGAGTGGACAGGGACCCGTTATGTTGCCAAAATTACTGTGCCCAGGAAGTTTTCAGGTCAGAGCACTGTATGGATAAGCCTCAGCGATTATTTTGCAGACTTCAGTTTTCGTCCCCGCGGGGCTGTATTCAGAGAATTTCGTCTGGATATTGAATGACAAAGTGAGGCTTCTCCGCGCTTTTCCGGCGCAGGAGGAAGCGACCGGGCGTTAAAGGAAACCCGTGGCAGATAGATTGGTTTACGCCTGGTGTCAGGGTGAAGATATCTTTTTAAGGTGTTTGATGAGGGAGTCCCCCGCGCGGGCAGGAATCCGGGGAATGAGAGTATCCGCGCGGGAGGAGCAGGGGATGACCTCTGTATGTGAAAAAATGTAGGCGCCCCTGCGTGAATCAAAAAGGCTGCTTTCCAAAATCACACTCAGGGAATCGTTGGGGTTTTCTCTGAAGCGTGTATCCCAGACTGCATAGGGATGGTGTAAGCGGTAGGGCAGAAGGTATGTTCGTTTGTGTGTGGTAAGCAGGGGAAGAACCACCTTTGCACGTTTTGCCGCAGCGCGGGCTGCTTCGGCAGGGCCCGGCTGCGCTGAAATAACGTATCCTGCACGGTTGCTGCTGCTTTTTTGTACAAACAGCGGTATAAGCGTATCCTTTACTGCGGAGGTGTCTTCGTGCGCATGCTGACACGGGGCGAATCCGAAGAGCGGATATTCACTGCATTCAATCAGAGTTTTGAGATTTTTCCTTTGGCGGTTCACATCAATAAAGAATTGACCATGCGTACTGTCTTCAAAAGTGATTGCCCTGCCGTGATTGGACAGGGTGATTTTCCCGGTGCGGCTGTTAAAAATTTTGCAGCCTCCGGAAAGAACCGAAATCGTTACACCTGTATCCGAAGCATCAAGGCGAATCAGACCGCGGCGGGTGGAAATGTCATAGGTTCTGCAGGTGAGGCGCGCCTGCTCACCCTGAGAACGGAACCAGAGTGTCCCCTGTCGCAGATAGAGTATTGATTCGTCCTGTGTTGAATGGATTCGACCACGGGCGTTAGTGTCTAAAAGAATGGTGAGATTCTTCGTGTGCACAACGGCATGCCCGCGGTGATTGGTGAAACTGCAGTGTGAGAGCATATCCCCTGACTGCGCCTGATAGGAGGATGAAGAATCACCGGCGGTGGTTATCTGCAGGGCGCCAGTGCTGCGCAGAAGCTCTATGCCGCCGAAGGCTGTTGCAGCCCAGGTTACAAGAGCCAGTGTTATCTTTTTCCCCTGTCCTGTCATTCTTCGCTCGTTTCCTGTTGATGCAAAACGTATATTTTCCTGCATCTGTAAATTATATATCCCGGGATCGCCTATGTCGTCAAAAAATATATTTCGTCAGATATATTCCCGCATCAGCGGCATTCATCCGGAACTTCATATCTATCTGTTTATTGCTCTTATTATTCTGGGGGTTATCTGGTATGCCGGATACACATCTTTTATGATTGAGCGCCTGACCCGGTATTCCAAGGCTTCCACCCAGGCCCATGCGGAGCTGGTCAGTGATGTTCTCTTCAGTGAAATGAATACTTATCGCAAGCATAACGTAATTGACGATATTGTTGAAGACTTTGATATGCCCATTATTTTCACCGATGAGGACGGGGAACCGCAGATATGGTGGAATATCTATCGGGAGGGTTTTTTTGACCGCCGTGAGATCAGCTATGAGGATGTGAGTCCCGGGACAATGGATTATCTGCGTCAGAAGGCCAAGGAATTTGGTGAAGTGTATACGCCGAAGCTGGTGTATGAAGGTAGTTCGAAGACACGCATGGGGTGGCTTTATTACACGGACAGCAACTTTCTGCAGGGGGTTGCCCTGCTTCCTTTCTTTGAAGTCTTTTTTGTTATTATTCTGATCTTTGCAATTTACATGGTTCTTAAATCAATCCTTTTTGCAGAGCGAAGCAATCTCTGGATTGGTCTTGCCAAGGAGACCGCCCACCAGATGGGAACTCCCATAACGTCTCTTGTGGGATGGGTCGATTATCTGAAGATGGAATCGCAGAATCGACAGGAAGGGGATTTATTCGGCCTGGACGGTCTCGATGATTTCGACAGCGGCGGTTTCCCCGGCACTGTGCAGACGATTGCCCGGGATATGGAAAAAGACATTACCCGACTGAGAAAAGTTGCCAATCGTTTTGAGATGATCGGCTCCCGTCCGGTACTGCGGGAAGGAAACCTTGAGAACCTTCTGCAGGAGCATAAGTCCTATTTTGAGAAACGGCTGCCCGTAATCGGACGCAGCATATCTTTTACTCTTGAGTTTCGCACAGATCTACCGCCGGTGCGTTTTAATCAGGATCTTCTCGGCTGGGTGTTTGAGAATCTGTTTAAAAACTCCCTTGACGCCATGGATAAACCCGAAGGGGAGATCCGCATAGAGGCGGAACATGTTTCTGTTGATCATAAAATTGTGATACATCATCGTGATAACGGCAAAGGGGTCCCCCGGGATAAACGCAATTCTGTATTTAATCCGGGCTTTACCACGAAACGGCGGGGCTGGGGACTGGGCCTTGCGCTTGCCCGCAGAATTGTCTCCACATATCACGGGGGAAAAATTTATATTTCAGATTCCCGCGCCGGTGAAGGTACGGAATTTCGCATAGAACTGCCCGTCCATACTGCACCTAAGGAGAAAAGGCCAAAATGATGAAACGGAAACGCGTACTCTGGATTGATGACGAAGTGGAATATCTTCGCTCACATATTATGTTTCTTGAAACCCGGGGGTATAAGGTTACACCGGTCTTCAGCGGTGATGACGGACTCCACCATCTGAAAAATGAGGCGGAAGGAACCTTTGATATTGTCCTCCTTGATGAACAGATGCCGGGCAAAGACGGTCTGACGGTTCTTGTGGAAATCAAGGACCTCTATCCGGATCTTCCCGTTGTCATGGTTACCAAGAGTGAAGAGGAAGAGCTCATGGAAAAGGCCATCGGCCGCAGAATCGATGGATATCTGACCAAACCGGTGAATCCCAGTCAGGTTCTGCTGGTATGCAAAAA
>JBNJDQ010000167.1:0-4302 GCA_051745065.1 Fibrobacterota bacterium | reverse complement strand
TTATCTGTATTGTACATCGTGCAGAAAAAAAGAAACTAATAATCCGAAGAATATGAACAAAGAGCAATAAGATGTGAAGTGCCATTGAATAAAGAAGAGAATTCTCTGCAAAAATGTAAAGCTGCGCCGGACGGAGCGTATCGCAGATAATGTATATTTTTGTCTTCACTGAACAGAAAGAGGTACCATGACAATATCCCGCAAAATCCAATCATTTCTGAATCGCGGTTCCATGATCCGCAAACTCTTTGAAGAGGGCGCCCGCCTTGCCGCTGACGGTTCCGGCCGTCCGGTGTACGACTTCTCCATCGGAAACCCGGATCTTGATCCGCCCGAAGCTTTTCAGACTGCTCTGGAAGAAGCTGCGGCCGACACCTCGCCGGGAGTGCATAAATACATGCCCAACGCCGGGTATCCCGCCACCCGCACGGCTGTTGCGCAGGCTCTGGAAAAGGACTACACCATTCCCTTCACAGAGGATTCCATCATCATGACCGTCGGTGCCGGCGGCGGCCTGAACACTCTCCTCAAGGCCCTCATTGATCCGGGAGATGAAGTGATTGCCATTGCGCCGTATTTTGTGGAATACAACTTCTACACGGATAATCACGGCGGACGGCTGATAACGGTTGATTCCGACGAAACCTTTACTCTGCCTGTGGAGCGTATCGCCGCAGCCTGCAATGATCGCACGGCGGCGGTCATCATCACCAACCCCAACAACCCCACTGGCGTTGTATACAGTCAGGATGAGCTCAATGCCCTGGGCGATGCCCTGCGAAATTGCAGTGAAGGACGGGACAAACCGATCTATCTTATTGATGACGCCCCGTACCGTAAGATTATCTACGATCAGGAGCGATGCCCCTCGGCTTTTGAAGCCTACGAAAACACCTGCATGGTAACAAGTCACTCAAAGGATCTGGGCCTGCCCGGTGAACGAATCGGCTACATTGCAATCTCTCCCCACTGTGCAGATCCGGCCCTGCTCTTTACAGCCTGCGCCTTTACCAACCGCACCCTGGGTTTTGTCAACGCTTCAGCCCTGATGCAGCGGGTGGTTGCGCAGGTACAGGATGTCACCATTGATCTCTCCTGGTATCGCCGCAAGCGGGATCTGATCTATTCCACCCTGCAGGATATCGGTTATGAACTCCCCGCTCCCGGTGGAGCCTTTTATATGTTTATCAAGGTTCCCGGCGATGGAGATGATCGTGCCTTTATTGATCGCCTCAGGGAGAAGCGGGTTCTTGCCGTGCCGGGCTCTGCCTTCGGCACTCCGGGCTATTTCCGCATATCCTACTGTGTGGATGACAGTAAGATCGAAGGAGCTCTTCCACTCCTTCGTGAAGCCTTTGAGGAAGTGGAGCCTTCTTAATTATGTTCCTCAGAAAAGAGATTTTGATATCTATTGTATATTCTAATTAAACAAAGGAGTTTTCAGTGAAGCAGTATTTTCACATTCTTGCCATTTTGATTTTTGCCGGTACACTTCTGGGTGAACAGGTACCTCAGGATTCCGCACGCCATTACAATCTGACCGTTTTGGGAAAGTTGGGCATATCCAACACCCTTGGGGGCAATCAGCGTGATTTTTGGGCTGAAGAACTCAATGTCTACGGCCTCAATATGGGTGTAAGCGGGCGCTGGAATATAACGGAAAAATTCGGTACTTATGCCGGGTTTTCTGCAGCACGCATTAATGGTAAATTTGAAGGAACGCAAATTGGCTCTATGACTGTCAACAGCTCTTCAGAAACGTATCATCTTGGATCTGAGAAGAATGTACGCGCAGGTCTCAGTGTTGCACCCGTAAAAATCAAGGGGCAGGATCTGCGCCTTCGCGCCGGATTTACGGGGAATTTTTATACCCTGGGGGGATGTATTTGACTCAGATTCAACCATGTCAAAGCCCGATGCCACCGGACCGGGCTATCATGGAGGCATTCGTTTCGAATCATTTTTCGGCACTGCTGATGCCGGTGTATACGGTGGTGAAATTCTGTACGAATACACTGCACCAACCTTCCCTGATGAGAATGAAGCATATGACGGGCACAGTCTGAAAATGAACTTCTATCTTGGCTTCTCAGTATTGTAGAACTGCCTCTGCAGGCCTCGGGCTTTACCCGGGCCTGCCCTTTCCCGGCTTGCTGGTATAAGAACGTAGTGATTAATCGGCGCTTCTGAGAAGGCCTGCATGAGTGCTCCGTGTAGGTATGAATATCAATGTAGTAGTATACAGGAGAATACCCTCATGAATAATACCGCCAGAGACATCCTTCAGGCCTTGAAAACACCACCCCGCCGGGGTACTGGCTTTTCTCTGCTGCTGTTGACACTCTTTGGCGCGGCAGCTCTTGCTATCGGCCTGTCAGCAGATCTCTTTGAACCCGAACTGCTCCACTCAAATCTCGCGCCGATTCTCCCCTTCACCCTCCTGCTGTTTCCCGCCATTCCGGAAGAGTTATTCTTTCGGGGACTCTTCATTCATCCATCACAGAAGGGCACCTCCCGCAGAAACCGGGCAGTACAACTTTTCAGCAGCAGCCTGCTCTTTATGCTCTGGCACCCCCTGAACGCCTGGCTTATCAACCACGGGGCGCGCCCGCTCTTTTATGATCCGGCATTTCTTCTCATCACCTTTTTACTCGGAATTACCTGCGGTGCCGCATATCTGCGCTCCCGTTCTCTGTGGACACCCATCCTGATCCATTGGAGCACCGTGATGGTGTGGGTCTTTTTTCTGGGCGGACGAAATCTTGTTAAGGAAATCTCCTAAGCTATTCTCCGGCCCGCAGCCCCCGCCCGATGCGCAGAAAGAGGCCCATGCCGCCAAAAGCACGAATCGTCTTGTGCCCCTCCATCTCCGTCTCTGTATTACCACTTTTCGGCAGACAGGAGCGATGCCACAGGGGAAAGATCTGATGCTCCAGGGCAATGGTGCAGGCCAGTTTGCCCAGGGTGAAAGAGTGAGAAAGAGCTGCAGTACCTGTCAAAAGCAGTTCATCCGCAGCGTGAATAAGGGTATCCCCGGTGTAGACCGGAATGAGCACCACAATAGTCTGTTTTTCGCGCAGGAAAGAAGCGCGCAGATGGTGCAGGGTCAGATCCAATGACAGATGCGTGCGCCGCGCAGATCTGTGCGGAAGAGAGACCCCTTCACGCAGGCTGAGGGCGCGATATTGGATATCCTGCTGAGAGAATCGATACTTCTGCGGTGACAGCAACGTCCATGAAGAGAAGGCAAAGAGATCCACCGCTGCGGAATCATTGGAACTCAGCCCCGCCGCGGTGTAACGGAGAACCGACGTAAGGGGAATTTCGTGGGTCCACTCCGCTTTTAGAACCATTTTCTGCGCCTGCCAGCGGCCGGACTCCAGAAAGGCCGGGTTTTCATCTGCCGCACCGGCAAAGCCCGCAAGGCTGCCGTCAGCCCGCCCAAGATCCGCACTCAGAGAGAGTTCGCCCCGGTGCAGATCCGCCGTAAGAGTTCCGCCGTCGCCCGAAAGAAGCAGGGGCAGGCGCGATGGTTTTGTATGCCCATCCGCCGACTGAACACGGTGCCCGCCAAAGCCCACCCGCCCCTGCCAGCCGCGCACATGCCAGTCTGCTGCAATATCAATACTCCGCACTGCCCCTGCGGCCGTAAAGGTACGGCTCCCGCCGGAACTCATGAGATCCATGGATCCAAAGAGCAGGGGCTGTTTCCGAATTGTTACCGACGGCTTTACCGGGGCACCTGCGTAGGACATCTGCAGAAAACCGCCGTTTTGCGGTGATCCGAGAAAGGGCGTTAGCCCTGCATGACCCGCCCCATCGTATGCCGTAGAGTCCCGGTTCACCTCGCGAAGTATACCAGCTGCAAGGTGAGGTCCCGTATCAGGATTTCCCAGCCACAGCCCGGCCATGCCCCAGGTCCGAAGTCCACCCCGGCGACGGATACGAAAGAGATCCTCTGCACTGCTGCTGTACCAGTCAAGGGAGAGCTCCTCCCCTCCCATGGAGAGGCTGCCGAAGACCCCGTACCGTGATGTACAATGAGCGGCCCGAAGAATCGCCTCTGTTCGAATAACACGCAGGCGGGAAAGGTAGTTTCCCTCTGAAGCATCAGTGTAGGCGATTTCCGCCAGAGGTGCAAACCGAAGATTGCTCTCCCAGCCAGACTGCCGCGGCACAGGCCGAATCTGACGGCGTGGCAGAAGATATTTCGTCAGATCCTCTGCAAAAAGGGCGGATCCCCCCGCACACAGCAGAAAAAGACCGGTCAGAAACCGGCCTTTTAAGATAAATGCGAACATC
>JBNJDQ010000166.1:0-4422 GCA_051745065.1 Fibrobacterota bacterium | reverse complement strand
TCCTGATCATTGACATGCTTTTCCCATCGTTTCAGCATGTACTCCTTAGCCCAAAATCCTTACTAAAATCCAAACACAGTACTAACACCGTATATTTCGGGGATAAAATGTAACGCCCCGTAGCGGTCGCTGTGCTTGATTTGTAAATGAGCGTGGCGTTTTGGATACTCTTTCCAAAGATTTTCCTGTAATTCCCAAAAACAGAAAAGACTTTAGTCCCAACGTGGAATTAAACCGCCCACATCGTTATGAGCCAGCGGGAATATAAGCTACAGCACAGACCGAATGCACAGATCTTTCCTTGTAACCCGTGAACTCCATGATATACTCATAGAAAACACCACAAGGAGAATGCCGTGGACAGCTTGAATATTCGCGATTTTCTTACACGAACCGAACTTTTTGAAGATCTTTCACAGCAGGAGCTGGAACTGATTCTTCCCCACTGCACGGTGCAAACCTTTGAGCAGGGGGACATAATCTTTACCGAAGCAACCCCCATTCAGGAGCTGATTCTGATTAAACGGGGCAGTATTCAGGTGTATTCCCGGGAGAATGGAACAGATCAGAGCCTGACAATTTTCTCCACCTTTGAGTTCCTCAACGAAAACATGCTGGTAAACCAGGACCAGCACCATCTCGTCAGTGCCAGAGCCTACACCAGTGTCACCCTGATTACTATTCCCCGCCGGGACATACTGGGGATCATGGCGAATCACGGCAGTATGGCCGTTTCAATTTACGCACGGATTGCACGGATTGTATCCCGGCGGATGGAGCATGCCAACTACCGCACCAAAAACGTAGCCAGCCTGTATCAGCCCCGGGAGATGCGCCGTGAACACGATCTTCTCGGAGAACGGGATGTGCCGGAGCGGGCCTATTACGGCATTCAGACCATGCGCGCCACGGAGAATTTTGCCGGCAATGGTGTTCTGCTCAACTTTTATCCGGAACTGGTGCGCTCCCTGGCGGTCATCAAACAGGCCGCGGCATGGGCAAACTACGATCAGGGCGTATTGTCCCAGCCCCTGCGCGATGCAATCAGTCAGGCCTGCGATGAGATCCGTCACGGCATGCTGCACAACCATTTCATTGCCGATCTCATTCAGGGCGGAGCGGGAACCTCCACCAACATGAACGCCAACGAGGTCATTGCCAACCGGGCCCTGGAGATTCTGGAGCATCCCCGCGGGGCCTACGAGCACTGCCACCCCAATACCCATGTCAACTGTTCCCAGTCCACCAACGACGTCTACCCCACCGCTGTAAAGCTTGCCCTGATGACAATCAATGAAGCTCTCATTGAAGATCTGCAGGAACTTATCACAGAGCTTGAAGGGAAAGCTGCAGCCTTCACGGATGTTATTAAAATGGGACGCACCCAGCTGCAGGATGCCGTGCCCATGACTCTTGGACAGAGCTTTGCCGCCTACGCCACCACCCTGCGCGAGGAGACGCACCGCCTGGAGGAAAGCAGCCGCGCCTTTCTGCGCATTAACATGGGCGGCACGGCAATCGGCACGGGAATCACCGCAGCCCCGGGTTACAGCAAGAGTGTCGTACCTCATCTGCGCCGGCTCACGGGCCGTGATCTGGAGCTGGCCGATGACCTCATTGAAGCCACCCACGATACGGGGGCCTTTGTGCTCTACTCCTCTGCCCTGAAGCGCCTGGCCGTAAAGCTTTCAAAAATCTGCAATGATCTTCGCCTGCTTTCCTCGGGGCCGCGCACGGGCCTCAACGAGATTAATCTGCCCCCGGTGCAGCCGGGAAGCTCCATCATGCCGGGCAAGGTGAACCCCGTCATACCGGAACTGGTCAACCAGATCGCCTTCAAGGTGATCGGCAATGATCTGACCGTTACCATGGCCGCCGAAGCGGGCCAGCTGGAGCTGAATGTCATGGAACCGGTTATCACGGAATCCCTCTTTGAATCGGCGGATCTTCTCTGCAGCGCCATGAGCCGCCTGAACCGCCTCTGCATTCGCGGCATTACGGCAAACCGCGATGTCTGCCGCCGGGGTGTTGAAAACTCCATCGGCCTGGTAACCGCTCTGACGCCGTATTTGGGCTACGAGCAGAGTTCTGCCATCGCCCGGGAAGCTCTGGAAAAAGGCGCACGGATCTATGATCTGGTTCTGGGAAAGGAACTGCTCCCGCGGGAAAAGCTGGACGCCCTTCTCAGTCCGGAGAATATGCTTGCCCCCGCACAGCGCCCGGGTACATCCCGCAGGTAATTCAGTATACGGATATACAAACAAAGGAGACTCTATGAAAAAAGCATTTATTACCGGTGTCAGCAGCGGCCTGGGAGCAGGTTTTGCCCGCACCCTTACCGAGAATAACTGGCAGGTCTATGGCTGCAGCCGTCGGGAAACAGCGCCGGAAAAAGTCATTCACCGACCCATGGATCTCACCCGCTTTGAGACGCTCTCTGCAGAACTGAATGCCCTTCTCGGCGGGACAGAGCATCTCGATCTGATGATCCTCAACGCCGGGACTCTTGGCGATATCAAAGATATGCACGACACCTCCATTGCGGAGCTGCGCGGAATATTTGAGATTAATGTATGGGCACAGAAAGCCGTGCTGGACTGGTGTATCGATGCAGATGTATCCGTGGATCAGATCATTCTGATTTCATCGGGCGCATCGGTGCTGGGTAATCGCGGCTGGAGCGGCTATGCTCTTTCCAAGGCGGCGGTCAACATGATCGCCCGGCTCTATGCGCAGGAGATGGAGGAAAGCCATCTGACCGCTCTGGCGCCGGGCCTCATTGAGACCGCCATGACCCGCTACCTCATGCACGAGGTTGATCAGGGAAAATTCACCGCCGTGCGACGCATTGCGGAGGCAAAGGAAAACGGCGTGATGCTGTCACCGTCCGATGCCGCCCGTCGTGTAATTGCAACCCTGGAAAAGCTGCGCACCTACGAGAGCGGGTCCTTTCTGGATATTCGTCAGATTGTCTCTCCCGAAGAGTATGATGCACTCATGCAGGCACGTTCCGGCCCTACTCAATCCTGAGATAAAACTCATCCAGCAGGCCCGTCAGGTGATGCGCCGCCAGACGGGCTCCCTTCATGCGGTTTGCTGCGGGGGATATGGAATATGCACCGATACGGCGCAGATCAGCTCCCTCCAGACGGCATCCCCGCACAGAGGTTCGCTGCAGGTCGCTGCCGGAAAAATCCGCCCGGCGCAGATCACAGTCGATGAAGGAACACTCCCGCAGACGGCTGTCCAGGAGGGCAACGCCCTCCATGGCACGGGCGGTAAAATCGCAGAACTCCAGAAGACACCCTTCAAAACGCGGCGAAAAGGGGAAATCCGTCACGGCAGAGAAGTTCAGCCCCATGAGCTTACTTCCACGAAAGGTCACATCGCAGAAGCGGGTATTGGTCAGGATAACTCCGCTCAGAAGACATGTGTCAAAAAGACAGTCCGTAAAGGAGACACCGGAGAGATCACTGCGCAGAAAGGTGCATTTGCAAAATTGCACGCCTTCATATTCAAAGCGTTCCGGCCTGCAATCAGTGAAATCCTGCTGGGCAATTTGTTCCATATACACCGTACTCCAATCCTCTTTCAATGGACAGTCCCGGTACGTACCGAAAAGCACGCATATTTTCAGAAACACGAGCCGGCAGAATATACCGTATTCCTGCGGCAAAACCCAAGGCCACACCCAGAAATTCGAAAGATTTATTGCATACTATTCCATGAAAGATATAATTTGAAAGACAACGTCAGCCAAACATGAGGAGTATTCATGAATCGTTTCTCAGTACTTGCCATTGCAGGAGCACTGTTCTTCACCGGATGTCAGTATATTGAAGATGCTGACAGTATTCTTTCAGACACTCTGCAGGATCAGGACACAGACACCCTGATAACAACATCCGCCGACACCATTCAGGGGGATAGTCTCTTTTCAGAAACCTTTATTGTGGGAACACCGCAAGCAGCAGGTGATTCTCTAACAGATTCCACGGCTCTACCCACCTGGTGCCGGGAAAACTTCGGCGAAAGCGGCTGGATGCAGGTCGGATATTATGACAACAGCTCATGGATGCGCGGGCTGGTTAAGGTTGACCTACCGGCTGAGCGTTGTGCAGAAGCACAGCAGGCTACTCTGGAACTCACCTCCCGCTGGTGGATGAAAAAACATCGCACCGGTCCTGTGACCCTGCGTCTCTACCCCGTTACAACACCCTGGAATGAGGGGAAAAGCGGCAGTCACTCTTCTCACTCTGTACGCACAGGAGTTGTCAATTCTGCAGACGTCAACGGTGCAACCGGTCTTGAAGCATCCCATGGTACGTCATGGGAATCCTTCTTTGCTGGTATTGGACGCGGCAAAGATGCCCGTGACACTGTTATTGCAGAAGATACGCACAGCCCCGAAGAAGGAGAAAC
>JBNJDQ010000165.1:0-4427 GCA_051745065.1 Fibrobacterota bacterium | reverse complement strand
CTCATGCCGCGCTTTTTTCAGCATGGGATATCCCGAATCACTGAAAGACTCAATGCGTATATTCCCCTGTCCCGCCGGGCGATAGGGATTGCCCAGCCGTTTGATATGAATCGGATGCAGAGTAAAATCCAGGGCAAGCTCTCCGGTCAGGCGGGGTTCCTTCAGCAGGCGGGGCAAAGAGACTCCCTGTACGGAAATATGTGCGCGGAGAGAATCACCGTCCGGATTGACAGATGCAGCAGCCCCCGCAGTTCCGCCGGCTAAACTGATCTGCGCAGTATCAAGGTACAGGCCTTCTTTTCGCAGGCTGAGATCACCTCGGCCGCCGCCAAAGGTGAAATTTTTCCAGGCACCACTGTCAAAGCGGAACTCTCCCTGCGCCCCTTTTTGCGTTGCGTGAAGCCTCAGCCCTGCATCGTTCAGGGCGGCGCTGTCAATAAATGGGATCTCTCCGGATATTCCGGAAATACGCAGTTTATCAAAACGACGGCTCAGGGATGCAGGGTTCTCCATGCCTCCGGATACGTTCCGCTGCAGCAGGAGAAGATCAGGAAGAGAGCTCTCAATACGAAGGGATGCAATACGGAGAGAGCGCTCAGCACTGTCTGTCAGAACCAGGGAGTCATAGCGAATTGTCCCCAATGCATTCATGCGGTATCTTTTCGCCGTAAAGGTGATCCCCTGCTCGGCCAGCATTCCAGCGGGGATGTTTACAAGAAGAGCCGGGGAGAAGGATATCGTGGAGAGAATAAAGATCATCCCGACACAGATAAGAAGTACTGTTTTTATTCTTTTTGCGTTCACTTACAGGGCACCTCTGTTTTATATTTGAAACAACAGACATAAGTATAGATAAAAAGACGGGCCTATGCCGAAAATTCTACTCGCTACCAGAAATATACATCTCTTCGACTCTCTTCTGAAAGAGAACTCCATTGATACAGTGATCAACAGAATCGACACACTGGAAGGGGCTCTCTCCATGCTGGACGGCGGTGAGTACGACAGCCTTGTCGCGGATATTCCATCCCTGGAAATCAGGGAGATCGATTATATCAACTACATTAAACAGCGCTATCCCGACGTGGAAATTATCACCCTCACCGATATTGAAACCATCGATGCGGCTACCCGCTCAATCCAATCGGGGGCTTTATTTTATCTGGTAAAGCCGGTTTCATGCAAAACCATTGAACAGGCCCTGAGCCGCATTCGGGAATCCCGCCGGGAGCTGCGCCGCTCTCTCAAAAGCGAACAGCAGATGATGTATGATATTATCGGAGAGAGTCCGAAAATGGAGCGGGTCATTCGCCTTGCCACCAAGGTTGCTCCTTCGTCGGCAACGGTTCTCATCAATGGAGAAAACGGTACGGGCAAGGAATTCCTTGCCTCCATTATCCACAATAAATCCAATCAGAAAGGTCGCTTTATTCCCGTCAATTGCGGTGCCATTCCGGATAATCTCTTTGAAAGCGAGCTATTCGGCCATCGCAAGGGGTCTTTCACCGGTGCCGACCGTAACCGCAGCGGCCTTGCCGAAGAAGCCGAAGGAGGAACACTCTTCCTTGATGAGGTAGGCGAACTTTCCCCGGCAAACCAGGTCAAGCTTCTGCGCTTTCTTCAGGAAAAGTCCTTCAAGCCCGTGGGGGCAAACGCGGAGATCCGGGCAAATCTGCGCATTATTGCAGCGACAAATCGGGATTTGCGTCTCATGGTCCGCGAAAAAACATTCCGCGAAGACCTTTTCTACCGACTCCACGTGTTCCCCATCACCCTTCCTCCTCTGCGTGAGCGCATGGAAACGCTTCCCAATCTGATCCGAACCTTTGTTTTTCGTTCCGGTGAACGGCAAAACAAAATGTTTCGCGGCTTTACCAAACGCGCCGAGATGATCCTTGCCAACCACGATTATCCCGGCAATATCCGTGAACTGGAAAATATCATTGAACATGCCGCAATCATGGCGGAAGGCACCATTATCACCGAACATGATCTCCCTCAGTATCTGACAGAACACACGGCCAACCTCATTGAGAAACACCCCACACAGGGACTCATCGGCTTTGACCCGTCTCACAGCACAGCGACATCCCACTCCCCCCGCGACCCGGAGCGATCTGATGTCCGCTCTCTGAATGAGCACACAGGGCAAACCCTGATTCTCGGACCGGAGATTGAACCCATGGAAGAGGTGGAACACCGCTACATCTCCTTTGCCCTCAAGAAAAGCGACAACAACTACTCCGAGACGGCACGAAAGCTCGGCATATCCAGATCCACCCTCTGGCGAAAACTGAAAGAGAAAGAGAAGGAATCATGAAGATCCGTATCTACTACGAAGACACAGACTGCGGCGGCGTGGTCTATCACTCAAACTACCTGCGCTACATGGAACGTGCGCGCACGGAATTTCTCCGCGAACGGAATATCAATCTGCAAGAGTATCATAAAAAAGGCACAGTCTTTGCCGTTACGGAAGCACATCTCAAATACCGCTCTCCAGCCACATACGATGACCTTCTGACCGTCAGCACCGAAGTAACCGAAGTAACCACGTACCGCACGGTCTTCCACAACACCATCAGAAACCAGGAGGGCCGCCTCTGCTGCACAGGAGAGATCAAACTGGTTGCCGTCAACAGTGACACCATGAAGGTTACCGCCGCCGATGAAGACTATATTCAATTAATGAAGCAGGAAATTTCACCCAATAGCAAAAGGAAAAAGAAATGAAGCGACTGATCTTCCTGATCTGTGCTCTTGCCGGTACAGGGACAGCCAAAGAGTACATTCCCGCACAGCAGTATTCAGTAACCCGACAGGAGCGAAAAGCCACGGCGGACCGCACCATTACGGATCCTGAAACCTATAACAGCTACCGCCATTTCGGACTGCGCACGGGCCTGCTGGACTCGCGAACCCTTCCCATCTCAACGGGTATCTCCATGCGGCGTATTGCTGCAGAAGGAGATTCCACGGCACAGAAAGGGCTTCAATTCTATCTTCCCTTCGTCACCATCGGTACACCGCAAAGACATTTCTTTTCATTTCATTACGGTCTCAATCCCCTCAGCCGATCCGGCAGCACGGAGGCCGACAGCCTCACCGGACCGGAGCATTCCTTCGGAATGCATTTCATTACTCAGAATCCCGATAAGACATTCCGCTTCGGTTTCGGCTTTGACGGAGCCGTGGGCCACCCCACAAGCGAACGTACAAACACCAACGGGGACGCCTACAGCCGGGATTACTACTCCCTGGAGAATGCCGGAATTATTATGGGCACACGCATCAGCGATCTGATCACTCTCTCCTTTGCCGGCGAGGTCTCCGCCCGCTTTGATTCCCTGGACAACCACAGCTCGGTCGATCAGGACGATCGCTTCTTCGAAATCGAACTTCCCCGGGTCAGCACCACCATGGAAATCTCCCGGGACGGCCTGCCCTACACTTCGGCCTTCGGCTGGTCCTACGGGCGCAAGAACTTTGTCTACTCCACCCGCTCCTCTGAGCTGAACACCATGAAATCCAACTGGATTGAAGGCGCCACCTACGATGCTGATCCCATCATCACGGATTCGGTCTACTGGCACTGGCAGAACCGCTGGGATGCTCACCTGTCGGCCAATGCCCTTCTGCATCCGGCCGTGGACATGGGCTATATGCACAGCCGCTATTCCCGCATGCTTCCCGGCGATGATAATCATCCCTTCTCCTACGACGGCGCCGCTGATGGCAAAACCTGGGAGAACCGTTCATTTCAATTCGGCCTGGGCACCTCTCTGGTGTTGCATAATGCTGTTGATCTCTTTATGGAATACGGTCGCTCCTCCATGAGTCTGGATCTCACGGGCAGCGAGCTCCCCCTCTCCAACGACTCCATCAGTGATACGCAGTGGTACAACCGCTTCAACACCGGGGCAACGTGGATGATTCACGAGAGTGCCAATCTGGGAGCGACTCAGCTCTTTTTCGACCTCTCCCTGCTGCTTCTGCAGGAAAACTGCCTGACCCGCACCTATTACGCCTCGGATGTTCGGGAATCTCTCACACCGGCGCGTACGGCAAGTCAGCTCTATCGATATACTCCCTGGGATAATTTTGAAAAAGATGTCAAATCCCGCAATATAGCTCTGGGCATGCGGGCCCTCTTCAACGACTCCCGCCTGGAAACCAACATCAACGTGGGCTTTCTAAAGCAGACCTTTTCCGGCGATGAAAAGACCACAGAGACGGGAACACAGTTCAATGTGGATCTCATCTACAATGTTCCCAACATTGCTGCCTCCGCACAGTAATTCAGCAATTAATCTCTTTAGAGCGGTGTCTTCGGGCGCAGCTCTTTTTTTCGGGCGTGTCCGCGCAGTCAACACGTGTTAAAAAGCGTGTTGACTGCGCGGTCGGGCCCTTCCGGGGCTGCGCTGGAC
>JBNJDQ010000164.1:0-4504 GCA_051745065.1 Fibrobacterota bacterium | reverse complement strand
CAATACCCCTTTTTATCTGATCCTCACCGATTTTGATTACTTCTCCCGCATTAACACCAATCTCGGGTACCCCCTCTGCGATGCAATCCTGATCAGAGGGGGGGAGATTCTGCAGAATCATGGGAAAGTGGAACATATTGCACGGTATTACGGCGACCAGTTTGCAATCCTTTTCCGCGGATCAAAGCAGGAGGTCAGCCACTACATCGAGAAAAAACAGCATGAAATCCGTACAATCTCTCATGAAATGAACATCGATGTGGCAATCACCATCAGCAGCGGTATTATCCATTATCCCGGCGACTGTGAACGTGTGGAAAACCTTATGGCCAATGTGGAGCTTGCCCTGCGGGAGGCAAAAAAGGTTGACCGCTCAGCCTATCACTTTTTCAATTCCGCCAGTGTGAGAGAACGGCGGCGCCTGGAGCTTATCCGAAAAACCCTGCCCGAAGCACTTCGGCGCGAAGAGATCGATGTCTTTTTTCAGCCCAAAATTTCTGTATCCCGGGGCTGCGTCACCGGTATGGAAGCTCTTGTGCGCTGGAATCACCCCGAACTGGGGCCGCTCCCGCCGCGCCTGTTTATTGATATTGCCGAGGAAAGCGGCCGTATTGTTGAGGTGGGGGAATACGTCATGGACAAATCCATGCAGCATTTGGCCCGCTGTCGCCGTGAGGGGATTACGGACGTCTCCGTATCTGTCAATATCTCCCCCATGCATCTTCTCGTGCAGCAATTTCCGGAAAAGCTCATTGCCAAAACCCGCGAATACAACCTTGCACCACAACAGATTTACCTGGAAATTACTGAAAACATACTTCTTGAAGGCGATGTGGAATCTCTGCTGCGCAGAATTCAGAATGCCGGTTTTCACCTCTCTCTGGACGATTTCGGCACCGGCTATTCCAGCCTGAACTACCTGCGTCAGTTCTCCTTTGATGAACTCAAAATTGATAAATGCTTCACTGACGGACTGCTGAAGGGAGAACGGGAGATTCAGATGTTTGGCACCCTGCTTTCCATTGCGGGGATCTTTAACATGAAGACAGTCATTGAAGGGGTCGAGGATCGGGAGCAGGTTGATATGATTACCCAGCTCGGAGCCGGAGAAATTCAGGGATGCTATTATTCCCAGGCCCTTGCACCGCAGGAGTGCATCTCCTTTATCAAAAAATCAGCCGCATCGCCCTGAGAAACAAAAATTTGAAGAATTTTTATATAAAAAACTCCCTGCAAATCAAAAATTTACAGGGAGTAAAATGGTACACCATCAGGGATTCGAACCCCAGACCCACTGATTAAGAGTCAGTTGCTCTACCAGCTGAGCTAATGGTGCATCCTGAATTGTACCCTAATATACACTGTCGCTTTTTTCGGTGTCAAGAAGAATTCTCATAATTTTCTCATACTCACACCAGTGAGGAACCAGAGAGGAATCACGGCGCGCCACCACGGCCCGAAACTCCCGGGGAGAAATATCACGCACATCGGCTACTTCGCTCTTTTGAAGGCGGCAGGCGTCAGCATCAACATTCATAAACACCGCGTAGATCGCAACATATTCCCGATCAAAAAAGTTCTTTTCCGGAAAAGAAAATTCCTGCAGAAGAGTGCCGCATTCCTGCAAATCCTGCGGAACAACATTCAGGCCGAGCTCTTCGGCACATTCTCTGCAGGCACTGATGCGCAGCTCCTCCCCGGCCGGAACATGACCGGCAGCGGAAATATCCCACAGCCCCGGATGGGATTCTTTGACCGGGCTTCGTTTCTGCAGCAGCAGGCCGCCCGGGGTCTTCACCCAAAGATGAACCGTTCGATGAAGAATTCCCTCTTGGTGCGCCGTGCGGCGACTGACTGTTTCTCCGGTCAGTGAACCGTCACGCCGACAGATGTCCAAAAACTCTTCCATACCCGTGCCCCCTGAACTATTTTTATCAAAACAAGATACGACATACTGCGGAACCATGGCAAGACTTCAGGAAAAAATACCCGAAATAAACCGCCTCGGCACGGCGAAAACTCCCTTTCTTCTTATTACGGATTTCACGGCGGATCACGTTCTCGTATACCCTCTGCATGAACTGCCGGATACTCTCAGCATTTCCTTTCCCGGCTTTTCTCATAACGTGCCTGCCCTTCCGGCGCAGAAACCACATCTTACCCCGACGTACATTTCCTTTCAGAACTACCGGCCGGGCTTTGATCTGGTACAGCGAAACCTCCATTACGGCAACTCCTATCTGGTCAATTATACCGCGGAAACCCCCGTCACCACACAGGGCAGCCTGCGTGATATTTTCGCCGCCGCCCGGGCTCCGTACCGTGTATGGCTGGCGGGCTCCTTTGCGTTTTTTTCACCGGAACCCTTTGTTCGTATTACCAAAAACACCATTGCCGCCTATCCCATGAAGGGCACCATTGATGCCGCGTTGCCCCGTGCCCGCACGCGCATTCTGGCCGATCCCAAGGAAGCGGCGGAACACGCCACTATTGTCGATCTTCTGCGCAATGATCTCAGCCGTACAGCCCGGAATGTACGGGTCCGCCGCTATCGATATATCGATCATCTTACAACATCCCGGCGCAATCTTCTGCAGGTCAGTTCGGAAATCACCGGTTCTCTGCCGGCTGACTGGCGTGCTCATCTCGGTGATATTCTGGCCGCACTTCTGCCGGCAGGCTCTGTGAGCGGAGCTCCCAAAAAAGAAACCGTACGCATTATTCGCGATGCCGAAACCCATACGCGCGGATTCTACACGGGAATCACCGCCCTCTTTGACGGAACCACTGTGGAAAGCTGTGTCAATATCCGTTTTATCCAGCAGCGACAGGGACGGCTGTATTACAAAAGCGGCGGCGGCATTACCGCGCGCAGCACAGCCTGCAGTGAATACGCCGAAATGAAGGATAAAGTCTATGTACCCCTTGATTGAATCGATCCGCGTGGAAGCGGGGCGGGCGCACCTGATCGAACTGCATCAGGAACGTATGGACCGCTCCATGGCACAGCAAAATGCCGCCGCCCCGAATCTGCAGAAGATTCTGCAGAAAACCACTCTCCCTGCAACGGGCCTGCATAAGCTACGAATTTTGTACGATGAAACCCTGCACGATATCACCTGCACACCGTACCGGCAGAAACCGATCCGCTCACTGCGTGCTGTACAGGACAACCACATTAGCTACACCCTGAAATACGCCGACCGCAGTGAGCTCAACCGCCTCTTTGCACAGCGCGGTCCCTGTGATGATATTCTGATTATCAGAAATGGATACTGCACGGACAGCTCGTACTGTACTGTCTGTGTATGGGACGGCAAACACTGGTTCACCCCGAACACTCCCCTTCTGCCCGGGGTCATGCGGTGCTCTCTGATAGAACAGGGTATTGTAACCCCCGTAAAAATCACTCCCGCCGATCTGAAGCATTTCTCACATCTTCGCTGTATCAACGCCATGCGCCCCCTGGAACGCGCCGAGGATATTCCTCTCAGGGCGGTGGTCAGGATGTGATACAACACGACCGAAATGCTTAGGGCTGAAGTGTTCTCAGAATGGACAAAGCCCGGGAAAGATAGGCGCCGCCGAAAAGATTGTAATGATTGAGAATATGGTAGAGCTTGTAGATCGGTTCCCGCTGCGCAGCACCGGGGGCACGGGGAAACGTCTTTTCGTATGCATCGTAGAAAGAAGTCGGAAAACTGCCGAAGAGTGATGTCATGGCAAGATCAGCCTCGCGGTGACCGTAATAGACCGCGGGATCAATGAGAACGGGGGTGCCATTCTGATCAGCAAGATGATTGCCGCCCCAGAGATCACCGTGCAGAAGAGCCGGAGGCTCCGGTGCATCCTGAAGCAGATTCTCTATGGCGGGATGAGCTGCATCGAAAAGGCGGCGAAGCTGCTCCCCGGCACCGCGCTTCAGCGCCAGATCCACCTGATACTGCAGCCGGTGGTTACAAAAAAACGTCACCCATGACTCTTCCCGCCGATTGATCTGTGGTGTCTCACCGATGAAATTATCCTCTTTGAACCCAAAAGCATCCCCCTGAATGCCATGCATCTGCGCCAGAGCGCGACCGAAACGGGCGTAGAAGCCCTCCCGCCGGGGGCCACTGTGAATAAACTCAAGCACCAGGGTATGATCAGTCACTTCCGCCACGGCAGGAATCCGCAGGGAATCACAGCGCGAAAGCTCCTGCAGTCCGGCAGCTTCCGCCGCGGCCATCCCCGGGCGGCGGTAAACCTTACAGAACCAGCTTGCTCCGCCGGCTGTTTCAAGGCGGCAGGAATCACCGATATCTCCCCCGCCCAGCGGGGTCGAACGGATCACACGCTCTCCCTGAACGCGTTCAGGAATCTTCATTGAGATCCTCCCGGCGGATATGCTCCAGGAGCCCGGCACAGGCATCTTCCAGAATATCCAGAACCAGCTCAAACCCCCGGGCACCGCCGTAATAGGGATCGGGCACCTCGGGTTCATCCACGGTGCGGGCAAAGTCGG
>JBNJDQ010000163.1:0-4535 GCA_051745065.1 Fibrobacterota bacterium | reverse complement strand
AATTCTGCCCGAGAGCACTCTGTACATTCCTGTGCGTGGTTACGGGAAGCATAAAAGACAGGCGGTGTCACAATAATCCTAAAATCCGCAGTTACGGGCTCTTAGTTTTTCCATAAACATGTTTATCAATGATTTGGGGCGGTTTTTATTTGTACTCATTCGGTGAATGTATTTATATCCATTGACCCGCATTGATTCACCACCAGGCCAGGCGGACACGAGACCGCGCCTCTACAGAGTGTGTGCGATCCTGCCCTCCATTCCTGTAGAGGTGGGGCTTGTCTCCACCTTCAAGTCACAGAATACCATCATTGGCAGAATCACTGAGCGAAGGGCAGATACTGTTCTTTCGGCCATGATCGAGTCATACTGTAATACCACGTGGGAGGATCGAAACGGCCTCCCCAATCAAAGATGTCTCATTTAGTGGTATGGGGGCCAAACCCCATGAATGGCTTTTTTTTCTTTTCTGCCATGGGAAAAGGAACTGCCCCATCGGTGGCAGTACCGACATATCGGCGTGAGCCGAGTTATAGTGGGGCATCAGTCCCGCTCCGATCACTTCCAAATATTCGAAAATCAGATCCAACTGCGGAATCAAGGATAATAAAGGAATACTCATCGGGGCGTAGCCACGGCGTATGCGGATCATTCATTCCGCTTTCAGCGGGCGGCCAAAACCTCCTTCCCCTTCACCTCCTGCGGCAGTGGCTCTGCCCGTCGCAGGCGCCGCTCATCACTCACGCCGCAGTGTGTTCAGGCTCAGGGTATTTTTGGCGCGCTCCCATCGCGGCGAAGGCGGAGTCTTTGCTTCGCTCCCGCTCTGTAGGCTGGCCGGGGGCCAAATGCGATACATGCAACGGGAACAGCGCCTCTGCCGCGCGGTACGGACAGGAAAGGGCCAAAGACCTGCGGCCCGAAGGGACGCTCCGGAATAGCCGGACGGTGCGGCCCCGCCGAACCGAAACGCCCGGAAATTCCTCACGCATGAAAGGAAGTACATCGGAAAAAATAAGTGTACTGGAAAATGTGGTGCCTTCAACCGTTTTGTGAGTAAAAACGGTAAAAACATCGTTTTTTTTACACAATGAAGTATACTTAATCTACACCGTAACCATTGCAGACATATCCTCCGACCAAAGAGAAGATGAGAAGGGCCGAACAGTTTCGGGACAGACGTATTCTTTCACGTCCTGTACGGCACATTTTTAAACAGTATTTTTAAAAAGGAGGTCCCCATGGACCGCAAAGTATTTATCGACAAACTCACCGCTCAGCTGAAAGAGTGGGACGGGCAGATCCGCACATTGACAGGAAAAGCCGAAAAGGCTGAAGCCGGTGTCAAGGAGGAGTATCAAAAAAAGATCGAAACACTGAAGGCTGAAAAACAGAAAGCACAGAAGAAACTGGAAGAAGCACGAAACGCCGGCGATGGCGCCTGGAAGGATATGAAGACCGGTGCCGGCAAAGCTTTGGATTCTGTCAAAAACGCCTTTGACCGGGCCATGGCCAATTTCCGATAAGCCCTGAATCTGTTTTCTGCGTGACCGGGCGTTTCCCGGTCACCTATTCTCTCTGCTCAGGAGAATCTGGCCGTCCTCCATTCCCTGCAGTCGCGCATATCATCTCCGTCCCCGGTACGCAGATACCCTGCCCTCCGTCGCGGGCTCCTTCCCTCTTCCCTCACGGCTTGGGCTGATATATTTTATCCTTCAACCGGAGGTGAACCGATGACATATGACCTGATTTCCCTGGGCAGCACAGCTGCTGCCTGCACCGCTGCGGCAATGGCCGCTCTGCGCGGCTGCAAAACCGCTCTGATTACAGGACCACACACCCTGAAAGACTCCCTCGCCGAAGAAATCAGCCGGGAACCAACCCTTGCCGGCGCATTCGGCCGCCGGGACATCTCTGCAGCAGTCCGACAGGGGCGCAGCCTGTTACAGGAAAGTTTCCGCACTCTTTCCTCGCGCAAACTGGACACTCTTTTTACGGGTATGGCCCTGCCCCTGCGCTACGATGAACTGGGGCGCCGCCGGGCGGATACGGCCTTTGTAAAAGCATACAGCTGCGCCCTTGCCGACTGGGTCCGTGCCTGCGGCGTGGACGTTCTGCCCATGGAGGAAACACCCCGCCTGCGCCGAAGGGACATGCTCTTTGTCGTTGAATGCGACCAATTCACCGCAGGAGCGCGCGCCGCGATTATTGGCGAACAGGAGATCCTTGAAACAGAGTGCATCCGCAGCTTTCTGAAAGAGACGGGACACTCCCTGCGTCCGGGTATGCCCCAGCTCATGCCCATGGAGAGTAACACTCCCCTGCCGGATTTTTCCTGTCAGGATGCACGTGTATTCCTCTGGAGAGACGGGCGCAAGGCGGCGGATTTCTCCGGAGAACTCATCCATACCAAAGGGCTCTTTACGGGGAGTGCCGTGCGGGCGGCAGCCTCCTTCTGTGCCGAAAGTGATGTCCCCGTGGAGATAAGCTGCGATTTCTTCCCCGGCGAAGATGAAGGTTTCATTAAGAAGGAGATCACCGAAATTCTTGACAGCCCCGCTGCGAACAGCTCCTTCAGGGAACTTTTCTCCCCCCTTTTTCCGAGGGGACTTCTGGATTACATTCAGCAGGAAGTCGGCCTCACCGATCTGAAAGCCGTTTCGCGCAAAAAACGCACGGCCCTGCTCAATTTCTGCAAAAAATTCCCCCTCTCACTGCGCGTACGGCAGGATCTGGCCCTGCACCGCTCCGGCGGCATTGCAACCGAAGAAATTCACCCGGGCAGTCTGGTCTCACGCATGGATCCGGACCTGTTCTTTGCCGGATCCGCTCTGGATACGGCATTCCTTCCCGGCGGATACGCCCTGTACGCATCCCTTGCAACGGGCTACACCGCAGGGCGGGCATGCAGCAAACAGTATAACAAAGGAGAATCATGAAAAATATACACGTAGACTATCTTGCAAACCATCCCCATACCCTTGGGGGCCTTGCCGATGCAATCCATTCCCAATGGAAAGAGATGTACGCCCGCCGTGGTGAGACCCGCAACGATGTACGACAAAAACTGCAGGCCCGGGCCGTCACGGATCGCATTCCCTTTACCCTGGTTGCCGTGGACGGGGACACCGTGGTGGGCTCCATTACGGTCAAGGAAAAGGATTTCCCCGCACGGCCTGATCTGGGTCCATGGATAGCCGGAGTCTTTGTGAAGCAGAGTCATCGGGGACAGGGGATCTCCAGACAGCTCCTGAAGACAATGGAAGACAAACTCGCCGCAGACTTTAACATCAGTACCGTCTGGCTCTATACAGGCTCCGCCGAAGGTCTCTACACCAAAACGGGCTATACCCTGCACGAACAGGTCAGTCAGGACGGCCGCTCCCTGGTTATTATGAAAAAGAATCTACAGTGAAATACATCACTGCGCACAGGCAATTCCGGGCATGGCTGCTTACGGAAAAGGGGCTGAGCCGCAACAGTGCAGAGGCATATCGCTATGATTTGCTGCGCTTCAACAGCTATCTTTGCGACTGCGGTCTTGCCGACCGAAAGGTTGAGCTCTCCCATCTGCAGAATTTTTCCGCCCTTCTGCAGGATATTGGCTTTGCCGGCGCTTCCATTATCCGTACCCTTTCCACCCTGCGCAGTTATTTTGCCTTTCTTCACAGCGAAGGATATACAGAGGAGAACCCCGCTCTTCATCTGCAGCCACCCCGCCGAACCCGCTCTCTGCCGACCGTGCTCAGTGCCGAAGAGGCCGGCGCCGTCATTGACAGTGTGGATACCTCCCGCCGGGGCGGACTGCGCGACCGGGCAATTCTGGAGATCCTCTACGGTTGCGGACTGCGGGTCTCGGAGGTTCTCTCCCTGACCGGAGCACACCTGCGCGAGGAGGAGACCTTTTTTCTGCTGCGGGGAAAAGGAGACAGGGAACGCATCGTCCCCATCGGTGATTATGCGCAACAGGCCCTTCGCCTGTACCGGCAGCAGGAGCGGCCCCTTCTGGACAAGCGCGGAGAAGTGCAGCTCTTTCTCAATATTCGCGGCGGATCTCTGAGCCGCATGGGTCTGTGGAAGATTGTGCGCAAACATACCGAAGCCGCGGGGATATTTCGCAAGGTCTCGCCCCACACATTCCGCCACTCCTATGCGACGCACCTTCTGGAAGGCGGCGCGGATCTGCGCATCGTGCAGGAACTGCTCGGTCACAGCAGCATCTCCACTACGGAGATCTACACCCATGTTGACCGAACCCATCTGGTGGAAGTGCACCGCACCTTTCATCCCCGTTCTCGGGGTGAGTAGGCGCACTGACAAAGCATGGTATGATAGAGAGACAAACGCGTAGAAGGTTGCCATACCGTCCACTCAAAGACGCCCGCTGACGACGGCGACACCCCACGACTCCGGAGCCCACTGCGCATTGTTGCGGGGCATATCCGACGGCTTGGGAGCCCGCTGCGCAGATTTACTGTCCTCTGCAGTGACAGGGCTGCCTCGGCCAGGGATGTGCCTCTGCGTGCTACCACTATGAA
>JBNJDQ010000162.1:0-4536 GCA_051745065.1 Fibrobacterota bacterium | reverse complement strand
GGTGATCTGTCCGGTTTCATCTTCACGTATTACCACATTACACGGGAGCATTGTGCCGATGTATGGTTCCGTCTGCAGAGCTTTGTACGCATTCGGCGGGTTACAGGCACCGAGAATGACATAGGGCGGGTAGTCCACTCCGAGTTTCTTCTTCAGCTTTTCATGGATCGCAATTTCTGAGAGCACGCCAAATCCTTCCTCCTTCAGCAGGTGGGTTACACGGTCATGGGTTTCTTCAAAAGACAGGGCGGATTTTGTTTCGTAATAGTATTTCATAGGATCTCCGTAGACAAAGGGTTCAATGGATACAGTCTGAGTCTGCCATTCCTGCCAGGCTCTGTCAATGAATGAAGCGGCTTTGTCCTCAGAATGATTGGGGCGGAACAGGACAGCCCTGAAGATAGGCAAAGGTATGTTCTTTGCACAGTCACTTTTGGCAGAACTCCGCCGGTGCATGGGTGCCGGGAAGATCGATGAAGGGTTTTTCTGAGAGCCGAGGCGGGGATATGAGGTGTAGAAGAAGATCTTTGCAGTGCCCGTTTTGACAGAAACCATGTGATTTTCTTTAAAATATTTCTGCCATGATATAAAATGGATTCTGTTTTCGCAGGGGACTGTGTATTTTGCCTGCTTCCGGCGAAAGTATGCTCCGGTCTGTATGGGTTGAAAATTTGTATGCTGCGGAAGGTGATTTCTTGCGGATACCGGCGCCAGGGCACGTCGCCTGAACTATTTTTACAGAGACTGAATGGGAGGAGTCTATGAAAAAAATCTGGATTGTTTTGCTCTTTGCCCTATTTATGGGGGCACTGCTCCTCCTTTTTGGCGGGTCGCCGGCAGAACAGATTCGTAGCATTGCTGCGGCTGGTGAGAATACACCCCTGCTTTCAGTTGCTTTATTTACCCTCTTTTATTTGGCGGTGACCCTGACCGGTCTGCCCGGGGCCAGTGTCTGCACGGTGGGAGCGGGCTTTCTCTACGGACTGCTTCCGGGCTTTTTCATCGCCACGGCGGCGGGGGAGCTCTCTGCTTTGATTATGTTTGCCCTCAGCCGCTACGTTGTGCGTGACTGGAGTCGCCGGCGTTTTCAGGGCATTCTGGAGCGTGTGGACCGGCCGCTTCTGCGCTCACCCTTTCGCACAGTTCTGGTGCTTCGCCTGATACCGGTGTTTCCCTTTCCCATGCTCAACGCGGCCTTTGGTGTCACCATGGTTCCGGCCCCGGCCTACGCCGGTGCAACGCTCCTGGGACTGGTTCCCATCAATTTCCTTTTTGTAACCGTCGGCGCCGGACTGCCGCGGTTTCGCTCACCGCAGGTGCAGGATTTTGTGCAGCCCCAGGTCATTGTTCCCACGGTCATTCTTGTGATACTCGCCCTGGGCGGGGGATTTCTCTGGGAACGGTTCAGGAGAAAGACGGTCTGAGCTTTAAACCGACTCCATGCAGTGGCACTCTATTGCTGCTGTGAATGGCCCGAACACTGTACTGACCGTGATTCTGGAAATCTCCGGCGGCGGGGGCCGAACACTTCAGAAGATCAGTCTCTTTGAGGAGCACCTGCGGTTTGCTTACCGCAAATAGTGACAGCCCGAGCAGAAAGAGGGGGCCGGTGTGTTTTCCCTGACCCGGCGGCGAAAGTCCTGCAGGGCGGGATGATTGATGCATTTTTCCAGAGGCTCTTCAAAGACATTGCCGAAGTTGAGCTCCCGGGGAAAGGGCTTTGAACAGCAGGGAACCAGCCAGCCGTCCCAGGATATCGCATAGTTGCTCCACGGATAGGGACAGGCGGAAAAACCGCGCGGTTCATTCAGGGCCGGAGAAACCAGGGTGATACCGCGTTCTGCAGCGGTGCTGCGGGCCTGCTGCAGAGCAGTGAGAAAGGGCTTCGTTGAGTAAAATTCGTAGCCCTTCCTGTGATCATCGTGGGCAACGCGGTTCATGGTGTTGAGGTGGACTTCGGGAATATTGCACTCGGCAGCACAGCGAATGACGGCGCTCATATCGGTATAGTTTTCCTCAAAGACCACCATGTTCATCTTGATCTCCATGGAGGTTTGTCGGGCAAGTTCTCCCAGCTCTGTCAGGGTGGTGAGGAAACGGGTGAAATTCCCATCGATGCGAATTCCCTCGTAAGTCTGTCCGTATCCATCCATGGAGATCTGCAGGGTATCCACGGCATGGGCGATGCTTTTTATAATCTCCACAGTATGGGGGTGCTGAGCGTTGGTTGACAGAAAGAGAAGAACCCCCGGATCCTTCTGATGAATAAAGGTAACCAGTTCTTTCAGATGAGGATAGAGCAGTGGTTCCCCGAGTCCGGTCAGGGCGATTCGGTTGAGCTTTTCCAGATAGGTGTTTAAAAACTCCTTGGCCTGGTGAAGATCCATGTGCCCGCGGTCCATCTCCTGGCCCAGGCGGTACTCCCGGGCACAGGTGGAGCAGTGGAGCTGGCAGTGATTGGTAACCTCAAGCATGAGGGCATCCGGCAGGGGTTGTCTGAGCTGGTGTGTCTTTCGCGCCAGTACCCGGTGCATCGTCCGCAGGGCCACTGCAGGCCAGCGAAACAGGGAAATGGCATGCAGCCGGCGCAGCATCAGTTTGACTTTACGGTGAATCATGAGGCCTCCAACATGTTTCATGTAATATATATTCCTGAGAAGGCCGTGTTTTTGGAGGGTTACGTGAAAAATCTGATATATATATTTCTGGTCCTCATGCTGTTCTTCTTTATTGTGGATCGGACTGTTGTTGTTTTTACGGTACAGCGGGCATACCGGGACCGGAAGCAGTCCGGCAGAGGGGGAGTGCCCGAGCAGAATCAGTCGGAGGACGCCGTACATCCGGATGTACCACGTCCTGTTTTGGGATCGCAGTGAGTATGCAATGAGGGGCCCTGAGTACGCCCCCCTTAGCTTACCTGTTCTTGCGGGGACACGTGGACAGTCCCAATACTTTATAGAGCCCGCAAAAGCCCGTGATTCCCGTAATTGCACTGATAATACCCACTATCAGGGACGCCGTAGCAATACCTCCCTGCAGTATTGTCAGGGAGAGGGTGATTAATACTGCTCCGAGAATTCCCCGAATAATTCTGTCTGTTTTTCCTTCATTTATCTTCAACATTTCAGTACCTCTTTCAAACGTTTCTACATACAACAAAGAATAGCACCTTTTCCGGGCTCTGTCAAGGGGCGGAACAAAGCGTCGGGCCTTTGTTTGCTGTAATAAGCCTGAACAGCAGCTCAGGGAAGTGTTATGTTCAGGGTGAATCTGATGCCTGTTCGGACCGGATACATCGCTGTCAGGCCATGTATTTTAGCTCTTTTCTGTTCCCCGGTCAAAAGGCCACTCATGTCCCGATATCCCGGTGATACCATTTTCTGTTTTTGTAATGAGCTGATATTGAATGTTGAGTGAGTTGTTCGTATGATAATTCGTTCCCCGAAAGGGGACGGTACTTACCTCTGTTTTGTAAAAAAGTCATGTAAAACAGTATCAGCTTATGTATTATATTGGCATCGATGTTGCAGATTCAAAGGACACCCGTGAAGCCAATATACTCGTACACCAATTATCATCTCTTTCTCAAAGAGTATTACGAGAGAATGAAAAAGGAGAAGAAGCAGTTTTCATATCAGTTCCTCGCTGATCGGTGTGGTTTTAAATCGAAGACGTATCTGCATAAGGTTGTCAACGGACAGAAGGCACTGACCATTGACGGTGCCCTGAAAATCGGTGCGTATATGAAACTGGGCACGAAGCAGATGCGATACTTTCAGGCAATCGTGCATTTTACGAATGCAAAAACAATCGAAGAGAAGGAGTACTACTTCAGTCAGCTGCAGGAGTAGAGCAGGCACGATCCCGTGAGTCGTCTGCGGGAGAACCAGTTCCGCTATTTCAATAATTGGTATAACAGCGTTATCCGTGAACTGGTGGCCATCGTTGACTGGCATGGGGACTATGGGGTGCTTGCCCGGTATGTTCAACCGCCGATTACCTCTGCTGAAGCAAAAAGATCTGTGGAGCTTCTTCTGAGTCTGGAGCTCATCCGGTGTACCGAGGATGGTGGGTATGTACGAACCAGCTCGGCTATCTCCACGGGGCCGGACATCGTCTCTCTGGCGGTGAACCACTTTCAGAAAAAGAACCTCTCTCTTGCCGGGCAGGCCATTGACCGCTATCCACGCACGCGGCGGGATATCTCCACCCTTACGGTGAGTGTCTCTGAAGATGGGCGTGCCGCCCTCTTTCAGGCGCTGACACAGTTTCGCAAAAAACTCATTGGCATTGTTACTGCTGATACCGATGTTAATCAGGTGTATCAACTTAACTTTCAGGCCTTTCCCCTGTCAAAACCCGCAAAGGATATCGAATGAAACGATCCACATTTTTTTCTATGCTGATTCTGGGAATTTTCTGCTATGCCTGCACCGGCTCGGATAAACTTGTCGTCGTTACTCCGGAGGGAGTACCTGCAGCGGATGTGGAGGTGCAGTTTGTCCCTGTTGATTATCTTCCCGGCAGCGGCGGCGA
>JBNJDQ010000161.1:0-4589 GCA_051745065.1 Fibrobacterota bacterium | reverse complement strand
GGAATTCTTGTCGGGGCGCTGTTTATCGGTGATCTTTCCAAATCAGCCATGGTAATCAGCGGGGTAAACACGGGGGTTTCCTATCAGGAAGCTTTGGATGACAAGGTACTTTAG
Organism: Fibrobacterota bacterium; assembly: GCA_051745065.1. Taxonomy (GTDB): domain Bacteria; phylum Fibrobacterota; class Chitinivibrionia; order Chitinivibrionales; family Chitinivibrionaceae; genus Chitinivibrio. The sequence continues at coordinate 4,475 of JBNJDQ010000161.1, read as the reverse complement.
CAAAGGCAGGGCTGATGAAAGTAATAAAGCGAAACAGTCAGGAATCTGATGTAGATATAAAAGAAATCCGCAAGGCGATTGCCTGGGCCTGTCGGGGCCTGGCCGTGGATCCTCTGGAACTGGAGAGCCATATTACGGCAATCTATCAGTCCAGCCGCATCAGCACAGCGGAGATTCAGCTCTCCCTGGTTGATCAATCCCTTTCCATGACTACGGTTGAGCGTCCGGAGTTCCGCATTGTTGCCTCACGCTTGTTGATTATGGAGATGTACAAGGAGGCAGCCTGGCACCGCGGGTACGAAACCTTCGGCTATGATGATTATCTCACTTTTGTGCGTCAGGCTGTCAAAAAGGGGCAGTATGATTCGCGTATTTTTGAGTATTATTCTCAGCAGGAGATCTACGAAGCGGGGCGGTTTATCACCGGTTCACGGGATATGGATTTTGACTACGCCGGCGCGCGGCTTCTCTTTAATCGATACCTGATTACCGATGAGAGCAGGGTCTTTGAATTGCCGCAGGAGATGTTTCTTACCATCGCCCTCTTTCTTGCGGCCCATGAGGAAAAATCCACCCGCCTGGACCGGGTGCGGGAATTCTACGAACTGATTTCCCAGCGGAAAATATCCCTGGCCACACCGATTCTTATCAATCTGCGTCGCCCCGAAGGCAATCTCTCCAGCTGTTTTGTGACGGCCGCTGATGATTCTCTGGATTCCATTTTCCACACCATCGATACCATCGCCCAGATATCCAAAAACGGCGGCGGTGTTGGGGTGAATATCAGCCGAATTCGTGCGCGGGGCGCACAGATAAAACAGGAAAAAGGAGCTTCCGGTGGAGTAATTCCCTGGATCCGCATCATGAATGATACGGCTGTTGCGGTTAATCAGATGGGTAAACGGGCGGGAGCCCTGACCGTCGCCCTGGATGTCTGGCATTACGATACACCGGATTTTCTGGAGATTCAGACGGAAAACGGCGATCAGCGGCGCAAGGCCTACGATATTTTTCCGCAGGTGGTGATTCCGGATCTCTTTATGGAACGGGTCGACAGGGACGCTGTCTGGACACTTTTTGACCCCCACGAGGTAACCCTTGTCTACGGACAGGAGCTGGCCGCCCTGCAGGGTGATGAGTTTCGCACCTTTTACGAAAAGATAGAAGGAGAAGACCGTCTTGAGCTTCGTTCGGAGGTTTCTGCCAAAGAGCTCTTTAAGCAGATTATGAAATCCCAGGTGGAGACGGGGATGCCCTATCTCTTCTTCAAGGATACGGCAAACCGGGCCAATCCCAACAGTCATGACGGCTACATCGGCAGCGGAAATCTCTGTCAGGAGTCCTTCTCCAACTTCCGGCCCACCACGGTGGGAACCCGCCGGCTGGAGGATGGACGCATTATTCAGGAAAACGAGGACGGACTTATCCATACGTGCAACCTGGTATCCCTTAATCTGGCGCAGGTTGATGAGTACGATCTGGAGCGGGTGTGTGCCTGTGCGGTGCGGATGCTGGATAACAGTATCGATCTGACCCGCACGCCCATTATGGAATCCCACAGCCATAACAGTCGCTACCGTACTATCGGAATCGGCGCCATGGGGCTGGCGGATCTCCTTGCCCTGCGGGAAATTCCCTATGAGAAATCCGCAGATTTTGTGGATTCTTTTTTTGAGAAAGTTGCCTATTTCAGCACCAAAGCGAGCATGGAACTTGCACGGGACCGGGGGGCCTATCCGCTTTTTGCGGGCAGCCGCTGGGAGGACGGAGAGCTTTTTGGCAAAGACGCTCAGTGGTTTGGTGCCCAGGGAGGGGAACTCTCCCGCAAGTGGCTCGCCCTGATTGATGATATCCGTGAATATGGTATTCGTAACAGCCAGCTTTTGGCAGTGGCTCCCAATACCTCCAGCTCTCTGCTGCAGGGTTGCAGTGCCGGCGTGCTGCCGGTGTTCAGTAAGTTTCATATCGATAAGAATTCCAACGGAGCGGTTCCCATCTGTCCGCCCTTTATCCGTGATAAATTCTGGTTCTATAAAGAGAACCGGAATATTGATCAGCGCGGGGTGGTGTCGGTGATTGCGGCAATTCAGAAATGGGTGGATCAGGGAATCAGTATGGAACTGCTGTACAATCTGAATAATACCATTCGGGCAAAGGATATTTACGATACTCTCTTTCTTGCATGGCGCAGCGGGGTCAAAACAGTCTACTACACCCGTACCATTCAGAAAAACAGTAATATAACCAGCACCAAAGATGAGTGTGTCTCCTGTGCAAACTGAAAGAAAAAGGAGGGGAACCATGACTATGCAGAAAAAACGCCTTTTCAACCCGGCGGGAACGGATACGATCGACCGGCGGGCCATAATTGACGGCGATACAACCAATATTTTTAATCTGAATAATGTGAAATACGACTGGGCGAGTAAGCTGTACCGCGCCATGATGGAAAACTTCTGGATTCCCGAAAAGGTGGATCTCACCAGTGATGTGCAGGATTACCGTAAACTCACGGAGCCTGAACGGCGCGGCTACGACGGAATTCTCTCCTTTCTGGTGTTTCTGGATTCCGTACAGACCAATAATGTCCCCAAGGTTTCCGAGTACATCACCGCCCCGGAGATCAATCTTGTTCTGGCCATTCAGACCTATCAGGAAGCAATTCATTCCCAGAGTTATGCCTACACAATCGAATCGATTATCGACAGTTCACGCCGCGATGATATATATGATTTCTGGCGTGATGACAGCCCCCTCTTTGATCGGATCAGCTTTATTGCAGAAACCTACCAGGCCTTTCACGATGAGCAAAGCCGGGAGAATTTTACCAGGGTTCTCATTGCGGATTATCTTCTCGAGGCGGTCTATTTCTATAACGGGTTTAACTTCTTTTATCTTTTGGCAAGCCGTAATCTGATGCCGGGAACCGCTGATATCATTCGCTACATCAATCGGGATGAGCTGACCCACGTAGTGCTGTTTGAACATCTTATTCGGGGTATTCGCCGTGAGCAGCCGGAAACGATCCCCGATGATATAATCTACGATATGTTTAAAACCGCCGTTCGTCAGGAAATTGATTGGACGAATCATATTCTGGGCAGTGATGTACTCGGGGTTACCCGGGAAAGTACGGAGCAGTACACCAAATTCATTGCCAATAAACGGCTTAAGGCCCTTGACCTTGCGCCGCTCTACCCCGGCTTTGATACCAATCCGTACAAACATCTGGAGAAGATTGCCGATACGGAAGGCGGCGGTGATGTAAAGGCAAACTTCTTTGAGAGTACAGTGACCAGCTATAATCAGTCCAGTGCCGTTGCCGGCTGGGATGAGCTCTAAATAGAGACCGCTTCCGGCATTTTTTTTGCAAATCCTTCGAAAATGGGGTATACTGTGTGTATCATGTGTTTCACCCCTTTTCGGAGGTCCTAATGTTCCATTCTGTTAAAGCAGCAACCCTGCTCAGTTTCATTGTTGTATTCGTCCACGCAGCTCTTCCCCCCTGGTAACTGGAAGCAATGCAGGACAGTGCAGAAGAATCTCTTTCCATTGAAATTATCAAAGCCTCCTGCGATACCACGGCGGGCACATCTCTGAAGCGCCCCTGTATCTCTGTTGAGCTCACCGCCCGGGTGCAACAGGTCGCCTGGACGCACGCCGGCATCGGTGTGGATGATACCATCACTGTCACCTACGTACATTATGTCAATGCCTGGACAGATCCGGAGACCGGAGACTCACTCTTTGTTGATGGAAGCGAAAGCCCGGACATTCTTATCCCCGGTGATACCTCCCGGGCCTTTCTGAATAAATCCGATACCTCCTATGGGGCAGCGGCGCACTCCTACACGTTTAAACCGTACCACGAAACAACGGGTGTTGAGGTACCTGCGAAGAAAATATCCGGTCCGGCTTCCCTGATTCAGCCAGGCGGGAACGGGCTGTTCCTCATTGATCTTCAAAACTGCGCGCAGAAAGCTTCTGTTCAGCTCTTTACTCCCGCAGGACGCTGTATCAGCGCGCACCACCTGAGTGCACAGGACATTCATTCCATGGCAGTCCCGGCGGGAATCACGGTGGTTCGCCTTACCATGGAAGACGGCACGGTTCAGACTGCACGGATTGGTTCTTTGCGGTAATTGTTCGATAAAAGAGTATGCCGGCACAGCTCTTTTGGGTGTGCCGGTTTTTCAGTACCTCCTTTGGAGTCATTTACTACTCAACCAGTATGGGCAGTGCCGATGATGCCCCTTCGATTTGCAAAAGATACATGCCCCCGGCAAGCCCGCGCGTGCGCAGACGGCCCACACCGTTTCCCCGGCGCACCATCCGTCCGGAAAGATCATTCAGTCGGATGGCGGGCATGGTCCGGCTTTCTCTTTTTTTCAGGACTATGTGCGTTGGTGTCTGCACGATCCGCCCCCGAAGGGCCTGCTCCTCCATCGTCATCAGAAGCGGTGTCTCATGGTCGC
>JBNJDQ010000160.1:0-4658 GCA_051745065.1 Fibrobacterota bacterium | reverse complement strand
CCAAAAGCCTGCCGTCCCGAAAAGAAACAACCGAAACTGCACAGAAACCACAAACAGAACCCAAAAGCAGGGCACGTAAAACGCAGGAGAAAAAGCCCGTTGCAACCTCGAAAAAAACAACTGCACCCCAAAAAGAGGAGCCGGCTCAAAAGCAGGCCAGTGCCCAAGAGCCCCGGGAGAAAAAGAAGCCTGCACCAAAGCCGAAGCCGCAAAAGAAGATCGGCGAAATATTCTTCAGTTCCCTGCCCCCCATGGCGGATATCTACAAGGATGGAGAAAAAATCGGCAAAGCCAACACGGGGACTGTAAAACTCAGCCCGGGTAAACACACCCTTACCTTTAAGCGCGGTGGAAAAACCGCCTCAAAGACGGTAGACCTGCGAAGCGGTAAGAACAGCTCCGTCATGGTAATCCTGAAGTAGGGCCCGTATGAACGATACTTTTTTCAAACAGATCAACCTTCGTATCATCAAGAGCGGCCGTGATCCGCGCTATGCCATCGGTGCATACGGCACGGTCGCCGCGGCATTCGATTTTTTCCGTCTTCGTTCGGGGGTGCAGGGACATATATCAGCCGAACAGATTGTCCATGCCCTGGCAGAACTGGCCCTTGCCAAATACGGCCCCATGGCAGAAAGTGTCCTTTCCTATATGGGCATTACTTCTCCGGCGGATATTGGCAATATCGTCTACAATCTGATTGATATCGGCATTTTTTCAAAACAGGACGATGATTCTCTCGATGATTTTTACGCCTGTGACAGCATTTTCAATGACATGGATACCCAAAAAGTCTATCGCGTGGACCCAAAAGAAATAAAAATGATAAAAGGGGCTTGACTCGCAAAATTCCATATTCTATATTAGTGGCGTCTTTGACATGGCTCTTTAGCTCAGTCGGTAGAGCAGGGGACTGAAAATCCCCGTGTCCGTGGTTCGATTCCGCGAGGAGCCACCATTGATTATTCGCCCCGTTTCGACGGGGCGTTTTTGGTTCCTCCGGGAAGTATTCCCTTCTATTCCTTCCTTTTTTTGCGGACAGGACATATTTTTATGCAAGGGATCATTCAAAACAGGAGCCCCCTTGGAAGAAATACACGGTTCAGACATTAAGCTCCGTATTCAGGCAGGTATCCTTGTCTCTCTCTTTCTTACAGCCATTTTCGTGGCGTATACCATTGTTCTTCCTCTAACGGAAACCCTGAAGGACGCAGAGCGCCGGGGCCTGCACCATTCAACAATTGTTCGCTCCATGGCCCTCTCCCAGTGGTATTTTCAGATCACGGAACTGACGAACCAGATTTCCAGCCGCAGTGCCATACGCATGAAACAGAGCCAGTATCTGCAGGGGGATATCACCTTTGCGGAGCTTCAGCGTTTTGTTACACCCAAACTGCAGGACGCCCTGAATTATTCCGATAAAATTGCTGCTCTGAGCCGGTACACCCCGAGCAACAGACCTGTCGCAACCCTGGGTAAACCATTGGAGGATTCCCTGACGTTCTTTCACGAATCCCCGCATACATCCAGAACGATTTCGGACCCCCTGCGATGGAATGACACCCTCTATATCGGCATTCATAATCCCATCATTGATGCCGAAGGGAAAACCATCGGGTATGACCGAATCTTCGTTTCCATGCAGGAACAACAGAAAATTTTAGAGGAGCGATCCGGCATTGGCGATAAAAGCTCCGTCCTTCTTTTCCGCCGTCTGGGCGACTCCGTATATTTTCCTCTTCCAGCGGATTCAACCCCCTGGAACGAAGCATTTTTTTCGCATGTTGCAGCGGGCAACATCAGTTTCCAGGACTCTGTCGATACGGTGTTCACCGGAGAAAAAATCATTGCCGACAGGCATTATTTTGGCAATAAGGAATGGGGCATTGCCGTGGTGCAGGACAAACACCAGCGATATAAACCCGTTCAACGCCGTTTGCAGGGAAGTATCATGGCACTCATGATAATTCTGGCCGGATTTTACGCACTCATAACCTATCTTCTTTCTCCTCTCACCAGAAGAATTCTTCTGAGAAACCGCGAATTGCAGAAACGCATTGAAGAAGAGGCTCAGCAACTGCATGAAACCCGACAGAAGATCTCCACCCTTCGGGGAATGTTGCCGATCTGCGCCAACTGCAAAAAAATCCGTGATGATTCCGGCTACTGGAGTCAGGTGGAGGAATATGTCAGCCATCATGCAGATGTCTCTTTCTCCCACAGCCTCTGTCCGGATTGTCTGGAGAAAATCTATCCCGATCTGAATGTTACCGACGACTCCTCACCGGATGATACCGAAACTGACTCCCTCAGTGAATCATAATACGGCGGCGGATACGATAGTTTTCTCCCCGGAGAACAATGAGGTAAATCCCGCGTACCATTCCTGAAGGAGGCAGTATGACCTGGGTCCCTGCATCATAGGAGTGACCCCCACCGGTTGCACAGGAACGCCCGCGAACATCGTAGAGCTCCCAGCGCAGTCGCGCCGGTTCCCACACAGTAAGAGTGAGCCCGCGGGATGTGCTTCGCACCGTGGGGCCACGTTCTGCCGGAGCAGTCTCCATCAATGCCGTTATGCCCGACTCGTCCGTGCTCTGTCTCCGGGAGACGAGTGTTAAGTCGGGAAAACGGGAGTCCCTGATCCGGCACATAAAAAGGGTATCAGCCAGATCTGTCGGGGTAATTTGCAACGTATCTCCCGTTTCTGCAGAAAGGGCGGTTTCACCGCGATACCACTGGTACGATGCATGAGAGCCCTGAGAGGCAACAAAGAGCGCCGTACTGTCCGCAGTATGCCAGAGGGTAACCGGCTTCTGGGGAGCATAGGAGATTGAATCGGTGAAAGATACGCCCTGTACCCGTGCCAGCTCCGGAAAGCTCAGTCTATTGTTCTCAAGGGAAAGACTCCGCAGCCCTGCAAGGGTATTCATCCCCTCCGGCAGATGTTCAATTCCTCTACCTGCAAGATCCAGCCCGGTTACCCGATACGTGCCGAGACTGAGGCCCTCCCAGTCATGGAGAGGACGTTGAAGATCCCAGAGTGAGTGCGACGGATTGACTGCATCAAGGGCGGCCAGAACAAGGGAATCGCGCTGCCGCAATAGCCCTACAAGGCTGTCTCCCAGGGTACTGTCAGGAACACTGGTCAGCACCAGATCCGGCCAGTCCTTATGATACACTTCACAATGATAGGTATGGCGCATGAGCATATCGGGATTGACGGGAAGGGTATCTTTCCAGTTATCCGTAAGAAAGGTATCATTTCGAAACCAGTCGTACCGTTCACCACCCCGGGCAGACCGAATGATAAGCCCCGTCCCGGCACTGTCCAGATCGAGAGGGCAGGGAAGCTGCGGCACGTAGAGAAAATCAAGAGAGCTATCATCAAACCCTTCTGTGATCTGTGCCATCATATCAAAGTTTATATGATTATCCCGTAGATCAAGGGCAGTTAATTCCGGAAGTTCGTAGAAAGAGTCCGGCACGGAGTCAATCCCGAAGCCACGCAGGTTGAGAGCGCGAATACGGTTGCCCCGCGTTACAATGCGGGGTGAAAAGAAGAGGCTGTCAAAGTTCCAGGGAAAGTTCACCGCCGGGTTTGCCGCCGCAAGCTCTGCAAGAACGGCAGAATCTTTCGGGGAAAACCTGCCCGGTTGGGGCATGGTTTCAGTCGTGAGGACAAGTCCATTAATGGCATGATTCCGGATACTACAGGAGTACTCTTCCCACGCCGCCCCGTGAGAAGGCAGCACCAGTTCCGGTGATGACCCCATTTCCAGGAGGGAATCCCGAAAATACCAGCGATACGTGTTCTCCGAATCCCCGCCGGGATCAACGTAGAGAGAACTGCTGTCCGGTGTAATATACAGGGGAACCGGGGCCTGTGGATCGATATTATTAACTGGATATTTCTGACCGGGATAACTCGTATACTGAAAAGTATATCGCTCCGCCAGGGGAAGAAGATCACTCAAATCGAGGGCATTTCCGTTGAGCCGCAAGCTCCTGGAACCCATGGAAGCCATATCCGCCAGCCCCTCGGGAAGCTCCTTCAGCTGATTATGTCGGAGAGAAAGTTTCTGCATCTCGTTGCATAAAACAATATTATCGGGAACCGCTGTCAGCTCACAGTTGTCGGCGTCAAGATCCTCCAGAGCGATGCACCGGTGAATATCTGCGGGAAGCCTTCCGAGGGGATTGCCCGAGAGGGAAAGATCTTTCAGGCCGGCCATCTCCGTGAGTGCCGAACCAGGTTCCGTAATATCGTTGTATGCCAGGGAGAGTGTCGTAAGCGCAGGAAGGCTCTGCAGCTGCGCAGGAAACGCGGTCAGCCCATTGGCATCAACACTCAACCTCAAAAGGTTTATACAGGAGAAGAGCCCCGCAGGAAGCTCTGTCAGAAGGTTATCATCCAGGGTAAGCTGTTCCAGCAGAGTACAGCTCCAGGGGGCGACGGGAAGGGTGGTCAAACGGTTTTGGGACAGAGAGAGGCTTTCCAGTGCAGGAAGCTGAAAGAGTTCCCGCGGAAGCGATTCCAGATTGTTTCCTGACAGGTTGATGTACGAACAGGAGTCCAGGGCACCGATCTGTGAAGGAATCACGGACAGACTGCATTCGGTTAATCTCAGTTTCCGCAGGGCCCTAAGCTGTCCGAT
>JBNJDQ010000159.1:0-4777 GCA_051745065.1 Fibrobacterota bacterium | reverse complement strand
TCCGAATGGGAAATCCTCTCGCGTGAAATATCCAGAGAACTTACGGAGAATGATCATGAACATTAAGAAACAGCTGATACTTGCCATTTCGATTTTGGTTGTTGTTCTGGCGATGTTATTTTTTCTTACTATGGAAACCCTTGCACAGCGATCCACGCGTACGGTGGTTGAGGATAATCTCAGAGATATGGTAAAAACCGCCGAAACAATCATTCTCGCGTCGGAAAAAGATCAGGATACAGCCTTTCTGCGCAGTCTCTTGAATGAAAAGCTTGTTCTGGGAAAAAAGAGCTTTCTTTTCATTCTGGACACAACGGGCAGAATGGTTGTGCATAAAAAAGTGCAGGGAAAGGACTGGAGCAGCAGGGCTCATATTGCGCAAATTATGAACAAACGGACCGGCATCCATCGATATCGTTCGCCCAAAACGAATACTATGAAAATTTCCGCCTTTCGTCAGATACCCGGTTCAGATCTGATTATCGTTGTCTCAAAGTTCGAAAATGATTTTATCGGCCCCGCCCGCAAAAGCCGCATGCGCGGTGCCCTGATTGCAGCTGTTTCTGTTCTGACAATCGCCTTGGTATGGGTTCAATGGTACGTCCGCGGAATATCTTATCTGATGAAAATAACAAAGATCTTTTTAAAGAATATTGGCCGCGGGGACCTTTCATCGCGTCTCAGCTTTGACGGCAAAGCCTTTGCGGAATTAGAGGATATGCGCGTATCAATTAACTCCATGGTTGACCGGCAAGAGATGAAGGCGGATTTTGCACGCAGAATATCCGATGGTGATCTTACCGCGGAGCTTGGTACTGTTGACTCCGCAGATATGCTCGGCAATGCCCTTGTCCGGATGAGGGACAATCTGCGGGATATTGCAGGGGGAATTCGGCATAATTCCCTGGCTCTGCGAGATAGTTCTGAACAGATCACTGATGCCTCGCAAGGGCTCAGTAACGCTGCTGTGGAACAGGCTGAGTCCGTGGAGCAGATTACCGCAGGAGCGGAACTGATTAACCGCGGTGCTGCCGATACAAGCAGCCGGGCGCAGAAATCCCTTGATCTGAGTAAAGATGCGGAACGTGAAGGAAACAGGGGCGCGGAGAAAATGAATGCTCTTATGCGGGGAATGGAAGCAATTACTGCAGCAGCACAGAATATCACAGACATAAACAACAGTATCAACAGCATTGCCTTTCAAACAAATCTCCTTGCCCTGAACGCGTCCATAGAGGCCGCCCGGGCAGGGTCTGCGGGCAAAGGGTTTGCCGTTGTTGCGGATGAAGTCCGCAGTCTGGCTGCTAAAAGTGCCCGCACCGCAGCGCGGTCGGGAGAGCTTATTCAGCGGACCGTGGAGAATGCCGCAACCGGAAAGGTTGCTGCGGAAGAAACGGAGCAGGTTTTTGCTCAGCTGATGACGCAAATGAGTGCTGTGGTGAAAGAGGTTTCTTCCGTTTCGGATATCTCGGAGCAGCAACGTGCGGAAATCGATAAAATTCGAATGGCTCTGAGAAACATAGAAGATTCATCGCAGAATATCGCCTCTGCTTCACAGCAGGCTGCATCCTCTGCACAGGTACTGCATAGTCAATCAGTTGAAATGGTGTCTTCAGCGGCGCGATTCAGCCTTGGTGATTCCTGATATTCCGTCATCAGCAGTCTGCCGCAGGTGAATGCAGCAGACTGGATTATTATTTTTATGCATGTGACCGCAGAGCCTGAATATAGTTTTGCTCACTCTGTACACCCACAAGCTGCTCCACCATTTCACCATTTTTAAAAATCATCACCGTAGGAATTGCCGTGATGTTGAACTTTCCGGCAGTGGTAGCATTGTCATCGACATTCACCTTGCAGACCTTTCCGTCGGGACCAACTGCTTCGGAAACTTTTTCAAGAATGGGGCCGACCATCTTGCACGGCCCGCACCAGGGGGCCCAGAAATCCACAAGGACGGGAACCTTTGATTCGAGTACTTCTGTGGAAAACTGCGCATCGGTTATTTCTTTTGCCATAGGATACACTCCAGTTAAAAAAAGTTTCTTCTGCATAAACAAAAAGCGTGCCGGATATCCGACACGCCTTAGTATACGGCTTTGGGAAAAAGGTGTTGCTCATATTCGCACCCCCTGTGTTGCATTTGTTGCATTATTCATCGGGGGAATAGCCGGCCTCTTTGATTCTTCTCTGCAGCTCCTTTCTGTTGAAATCTCCCTGTACGATCAGCCGGGCGCTGTCCAGATCCACTTTCGCTGCGGTAATTCCTTTGGTTGAAAGGGCGGCTGTTTCCACGCGGGCCGCACATTTGCCGCAGGTCATACCGGAAACACCGATGGTTTCCTCTTGTCCTTTTGCGCCGGTGGATTGCAGGGTGTTTCTGAGCTTGAGAAAGGTTCCCCGAAGATACAGACGCCAGAGGGATGCCAGCATCAGAATAAGAAATACCAGGGAGAGAAGTCCCTGAATACTCAGGAGGGTAAACTCCGAACCGTGAATATGCTGTTCAAGCTTATCCAGAGGAACAATCTGTTCTGCACGAAAAAGGTTGATAATCCACCCGAAGAGAAAAGAGAAAAACACAATGGTACCAATGTACACAGCGGTTACTTTTCTGCCCAAATGGGAGAGCAGCACCGTGATTGTCGCCGCATTGGTCGCAGGCCCGGCAACAAGAAACACAAAGGCTGCCCCCGGTGAGATTCCTTTCAGCATCAGGGAAAGGGCAATCGGGATCGAGCCGGTGGAGCAGACGTAGAGGGGAATACCTCCCACCAGCATGATCAGCATTTCAACCCATTGATTGCCAATGTGCCGCCCGAAGAAATCATCCGGTACAAAGAAGGTGATCAGCCCGGAGATAATGATCCCCACAAGAATGTTTAAGCTGATTCCGTCAAGAAGATCAACAAAGGCATAATTCAGGGCGTTGCGTATTTTGGAAAAGAGGCCGGACTGTTCCTCTTGCGGCGATGATTCCGCACAGTCCATGGGGGTACGGGCGGAGGGATTGCTTTTCACAGGAACATGGCCTGCTATCAGCCCGCCGGTTATACCCGAGATCATTGCAGCAACGGGGCGGATAACCGCCATAAAGGGGCCCATCAGACCGTAGGTTGCCATAATTGAATCCACGCCTGTTTGCGGTGTTGAAATCAAAAAGGACACAATGGAACCCTGGGAGGCATTTTTCTTTTTGAGCGATATTGCCGTGGGGACAACACTGCACGAACATAAGGGCAGAGGTACACCGAAGAGTGCGGCTTTTATGGTTGCAACAATATTATTTGAACCGAGATGACGCTGGATAAACTCCTTTTTAAAGAAAAGATGCAGCAGCCCGCCAACGGCAAGGCCGAAAAGAAGATACGGAGCCATTTCATTAAAGGTATTCCGGATATCTATCAGTAATTCCACCATGGGTTCCTCACAATCTTAAAGTCTATTAACTTTATAAAGTATATTAAAATTTGCCGGATGTCAACTCTTTTGCCTTACAGCATGGCAGAATCGACGTACAGGTCTGCAGTCCCCGTGAAGTTGCGAAGTACCTGAATGTACGGGAGGGTACTTTGGGAATCCTTCAGAGCTGCAAGAGCCTCTTCTTTTCCCTGTGTAATAATAATCGCCAGATGATCCGTGTTGAGTATGGTACGATAGCCCATGGTCAGCCGGTTTTTGATTCCCTTGGGGCTGCGGGTGGCCAGGAACTCGCTGGAGAAATCCTTTGCCGCTGCAGTGCCGGGAAAAATGCTGGCACAATGGCCGTCATCACCAATACCGAGGAGCACTGCCGTCAGTCCCGGTGCACTGCCGCAGACAGCGTGGTAAATACGCCGGTAATCCTCCACTGATGATGGGTGGGCGCGTGCGGCATCGGGCAGATTCATGGGTGAGAAGAATTCGCGCCAGGCGGTGCCCCAGTTGGATTCGGGGCGATCAAAGTCGACGACCCGTTCATCCACGGGCATGAATCGTGAATCCGCAATGTTGATATCCATGGCTCGCCATGCGCGGTAGAGTTTCAGGAAGGTAGAGCCTCCGGCAAGAGCGACACGCTCAGACGTTACGGCGGGCAGCAGTTTCTGCGCTGCTTCATCAATTGTTTTGAACGGTATGATATTTGCTTTAATTCCGTTTTCTGTGATTTTCATAGAATGGATCCTTTACTTTACAATGGAAATCGGGTATACTATTAAACTAATTATAAACCGAAACAAGAGGAGCCAGAAATGGACAAAACCTACGATATTGCAGTGATCGGCCTTGCCGTTATGGGACAGAATCTGATTCTTAATATGGCTGATGCGGGCTATCGGGTTGTGGCGTACAACCGTACAGCTCAAAAGGTGGATGATTTTAAAGCCGGCCCCGCAAAGGAGTATGATTCCATACTGGGAGCCCGCTCCCTTAAAGAGGTTTTTTCGCACCTGAAGCGTCCGGCGAAAGTGATGCTTATGGTGCGTGCCGGTGATGCAGTTGATGCATTTATTGAAAAGCTTCGCCCCTGGCTGCGTGAAGGGGATATTATTATTGACGGCGGGAACTCAAATTACCAGGATACGGTGCGACGGGAAAGGGATCTGGCACAGGAACAGATCAATTTTGTCGGTGCAGGCATTTCCGGCGGTGAGGAAGGAGCCCGCCGCGGTCCGTCCATTATGCCGGGGGGGCGGTATGCTGCCTGGCCGGAACTTGAAAAACTTTTCAAGGATATTTCGGCAAAAACCGCTGACGGTGCCCCCTGTTGTGAGTGGATCGGACAATCCGGGGCGGG
>JBNJDQ010000158.1:0-4823 GCA_051745065.1 Fibrobacterota bacterium | reverse complement strand
AGAATATCCAGAACCAGCTCAAACCCCTGCGGTCCCCCATAATAGGGATCGGGCACCTCGGGTTCATCCACGGTGCGGGCAAAGTCGGTCATACGATAGAGCTTTGCCGTGTATTTGCCCGTACGGTCCTGCTGGCGCAGGCTGTGGTAGTTGCTGTTATCCTGGGCAATAATATAATCAAAACGGTCAAAATCGGCATACTCAAACTGTCGCGCCCGACTGGTGAGATCATAGCCCCGCCGCTGTGCATGCTGCTGCATACGCCGGTCAGCCGGCTCTCCCACGTGATAGGCCGCAGTTCCGGCAGAGTCGAGGCGAATTCTATCACTCAAACCTGCATCATCAACCAGGGACTGCATTACCGCCTCCGCCGAAGGGGAACGGCAGATATTACCGAGACAGACAAAGAGTACCTGTACCATGTCAGCTCCTTTCACACGAGAAGGGCCATGCAGCGATGCTGCACAGGCCTTATTTGTCTTTAAAAAGGTTCAGAAAGCGGTGTTCGTAGAGTTCGTAAAGATTCCATCGATCCAGCTCGCGCTTGAGTTGCGGCGCCTTATCCCGATCTTTTTTGACTTCATCAAAGAGCTTCTCGATCTTATCCATGATGTAGCGGGGAACTTCCGCCTCGTGATCCACATCATCATCTTCCACAAGTTCGTGCCAGTCTTCCTGCTCTTCCGTGTCCTTCATAGCATTGGGATAATACTGACGGATCCGCTTTTCTATCTCGCTGAACTGGGAATCAACCAGGCGAATACTCTCTTCCAGCTCATCTTTATCCGTATGGATTCCCAGAAGCGATTCAATGATCTTGATAATCTCCAGAGAAGCCTTGGGGTAGGAAAGATTTGTTGCGAAAGAAGGAATCGTCCCCAAAAAGCAGGCCGCTTCGATGTCGTAGTTTGCCGCAATGCCCAGAACCAGCCCGTTGAGCCCGGCAATGTAGCCGTTGGGCATGGGATCCACCTCGGAAACGGAAAACTCCTCCAGCATCTCTTTGCTGTTAAACGCACCGAAGATCTTCGGCGGCGTATTATGGGACATATCCTTGGCAAAGGCAGCGGTCGTAAAAATGCGCCGCACATTGTATTCCACGGCAAGATGCACCAGATTTTTGACAATGGCGACCCCTTCGCGGCCGGATATCTGCGCATTGCTTTCAAAGATCAGCAGATCCGGATCCTCCGTGTAATAAATAATGGAACGGGGCATTTCCGGCAGTTCTGCTATGCCGTCTTCCACCACAATGGATTCGGGAATAAAATAATGACTCATGTCGATTTCACCGAGAACTTTTGCATTGATATTACTGCGAATGTAGTCCGTTGAAATGATGCCGACGTTTCCCATTCCCGGCCAGGATGCGATCATTGTCGGGTCGGTTTTGAATTTAACGTCGCGATATATTCTCATTTTAGCCGTTTGCCTCTGTTAAAATCAGTTTCAAAAAAATATATTCGTTAGCAGAAGTATACTATTTAATATAACATACAGCAATGGTTGATTTTAATAAAAAAATAATTCTTGCCCCCATGGCGGGGGTCAGTGAGCCGGTCTACCGCCATCTCTGCCGCAGCATGGGTGCCGATATCACCGTGACGGAAATGGTAAGTGCGGCAGGCCTTGCCTACGATTCCGAAAAGACCATGGCCATTGCACAGGTCCGGGAGGACGAACGGCCCACCGGGGTGCAGCTCTTCGGGTCTGATCCGGACCTGCTTGCCCGGGCCACGGAGCGTATCAGCCGGGAAATCCGTCCGAATTTTATCGATCTCAATGCAGGATGCCCCGTCAAAAAAGTGATCAAAAAAAACGGGGGCTCCGCTCTGCTGCAGGACGGCAAACTCTTTTATGAGATCCTTTCGGCCATGGTGCAGGCCACGGATCTGCCCGTCACCGTCAAGATTCGTTCCGGCTGGACCATCGGCGACTGGGTGGATACAGAGCGGGCCCGTCAGGCAGAGGATGCCGGCGTCACGGCGATTGCCCTGCACCCGCGTTCACGCTCCATGGGGTACTCGGGAAGCGCCTTCTGGGAGCGGATTTCCGCAGTCAAAGAGGCCGTCACCATTCCCGTCATCGGTAACGGAGATATTACCACTCCCGAAGATGCGGCGGCCATGTTTGAGCAAACCCATTGCGACTCAGTCATGCTTGCCCGGGGAACCTACGGCAATCCCTGGATCTTCCGTCAGATTCGGGAGTACTTCCAAACAGGTACGTACAAGGGGGTTACCTTTACGGAACGTGTAACAACGGCCCGGCGGCATTACACCCTCTATGCAGAATACTACGGCGAAGCAAAAGCTCTCAGGGATATGCGCAAGAATCTGGCCTGGTACATTAAGGGGTTTCCCGCGGCATCTCAGCTGCGTGATGCGATCTTTCGCGCCCCGGACCGGCAGGCCGTCATGCATATTCTTGATGAAGCACAGGCACGAATAACAGGAGAAACACCATGTCACCCACGGGACACCGACAGCGCCTCCTCGGACGCTACCTGAAGAGCGGCGCCGATTCGCTCTACGAATATGAGCTCATTGAACTGCTCCTGACCTATATCATTCCCCGGCAGGATACCAAGGCCCGGGCCAAGGAACTCTGGGAGCGCTACGGCTCCTTTGGACGACTCCTTGCCGCTCCGCCGCGGGAGCTCCGTGATATTCCCGGTATTACCGAGCGGGGGGCCGCCCTCTTTTCGCTGATCCATGATCTGGGAGAGCAGGTGCTGCGCGAGGGCATTGTCAAGCGTGACTACATTACCCGCGCCGATGATGTGGCCCAGTATCTGCGTTTCAACTACTCCAACCTGCGCGAGGAATTTGTCGTGGTACTGTACCTGGATAACCAGAACCGGGTCATCCACCCGCGGGAGATTGCCCGGGGCACCGTGGATAAATGTCCGATCTATCCCAACCGCATCTTCAATCACGCCTTCGACCATAAAGCCGCAGCCCTGATTCTGGCCCATAACCATCCCGGCGGCAGTAAAGAAATCTCCCGGGCGGATCGTGAAATCACCCGGCGCATTCTGGAAGCGGGCAAACTGCTGGAAGTAGAGCTTCTTGATCACATCATTATTACCGATTCCGGCACCGTCAGTATGCGCGGTACTCCGCACTGGCCGGGCACATAACCCGCTGAGCATGTACTCCGGGGCGTAGGTTTGGGGCATGTTCAGAAGCACTTCCGCTTTCAGCGGGCGGCCAAAACCTCCTTCCCCTTCACGTCCTGCGGCAGTGGCGCTTCCCGTCGCCCGCGCCGCTCATCACTCACGCCGCAGTGTGTTCAGGCTCAGGGTATTTTTGGCGCGCTCCCATTGTGCCAGAGGCGTGTTTTGTTGCTTCGCTCCCGCTCTGGAGGCATGGCCACGAAAGACAGCGCGCCCAGACCTCCCCGCGTTCCTGATTGCACCAAATCAATAGGAAAAATCACAATACATCGACAATTGATCCGGCATTATTGTCTGGACCACTATTTTCACGCTTACCACGATTCACAGAATTAACCTAAAATCCGCAGTTACGGGTTCTTTGTTTTTCCATAAACTTGTTTATCAATAATTTGGGGCGGTATTGATTTGTACCCATTCGGTAAATCCATTCATATCCATTACCCCGCATTGATTCACCACCATGGCCCGGACGGACACGATACCGCGCCTCTACAGGGTGTGTGCGATCCTGCCCCCCTTCCTGTAGCGGTGGGGCTTGTCTCCACCTTCAAGTCACAGAATACCATCATTGGCAGAACCACTGAGCGAAGGGCAGATACTGTTCTTTCGGCCATGATCGAGTCATGGTGTAATACAACGAGGAAGGATCGAAAGGGCCTCCCCAATCAAAGATGTCTCATTTGGTCGTATGGGGGCCACCCCCCATGAATGGCTTTTCTTTTCTGCCATGGGAAAAGGAACTGCCCCGTCGGTGGCAGTACCGACATATCGGCGTGAGCCGAGTCATATTGGTGCATCAATCCCGCTCCGATCAATTCAAACTATTCGAAAATCAGATCCAACTGCGGAATCAGGGATGAAGGAATATGTGGGCAAGAGAGAAATGATACCAGTACTGAAAAACAGTATGCATTCAATCGCCCTGTGAACACAAAAGGGCCGCCTCTGAGAGACGGCCCTGTCAAATCAATTACGTGTCGGGCTTTTAGCGGCGGGCATACCGCTGAGAACGACGATTGGTCTCACCGCTGTACTTGTAGGTAAAGGTCAGCTTGCCCGTGTTGGTATCACTGCCTTCGGTATTATCCGGATCAAAGGCGGTGATCTTCATGATGGCATATTCGTAGCCCATGCCGTCAGTGCCGAATCCACCGAGCTTGAGTGCATACACGTCACCCACAGCGAAATCAGTCACAACCTGATTCGCACTGGTTTCTGCAAGGTCTCCAAGGAGCGTGGCAACACTGGTATCAGTTGCGTTGTCATACTCAGAAGCGGCAACCTTCTTGTACCAGCAGTAGCTGTGAGCTACAATTTTCTTAGTCGCTGTTGTAGCACGAATATTTGCACTGTTATCCAGGGCAATATCAATGTACAGGGAGTCATCGGCACTGTACTCCATCTTTCCTGTCACGGTGTCGATTGTTGCAGAGATATTGCTCTTATCAACAATGCTGTAGGCAGAAGGCTCTGACCCGTACGGGTTATGGATTGATTTCGTTACTTCTTCAGTCAGTTCTTCGCCTTCAGTTACAGTCAGAGTGAACTCCTTTGATGATGCCCCAACAGCCACAGTACCCGTGTACGTTCCTGCTGCAACACCATCTGTGGCAATAGTAATGGTAGCTGTCGGATCACTGTA
>JBNJDQ010000157.1:0-4835 GCA_051745065.1 Fibrobacterota bacterium | reverse complement strand
TCTGCCAATGGTGGTATTCTGTGACTTGAAGGTGGAGACAAGCCCCACCTCTACAGGAATGGAGGGCAGGATCGCACACACCCTGTAGAGACGCGGTCTTGTGTCCGCCTGGCCTAGTGGCCGGATCAATGCGGGGTAATGGACATGAATGCATTCACCGAATGAGTATAAATCAATACCGCCGCAAATCATTGATAAACAAGTTTATGGAAAAACAAAGAACCCGTAAATGCGGATTTTAGGATTATCAGCACGTTTCGATTTCCACTGCTGTTTCCCGCCTCACATTTTGCCTACAGAGCGGGAGCGAAGCAGAGAATCTGCATTCGGCACGATGGTAGCGCGCCAAAAATACCCTGACCCTGAACACGCTGCGGCGCCAGCTTTGCAGGGGCGCTTGCGACCCGAAAAGCGGCTGCCGCAGGAAGTGAAGGGGAAGGAGGTTTTGGCCGCCCGCTGGAAGCGGAATATTGTTTTCAGAGCATGTTGCAAAAGGATGCACCACCAAGGAAATTTCTGTGAACCGGTCACACTACCATTGATTCGCTTCTTAAAAGGTATCTTTCGCGCGGCGCAGACGGGTGAATTCCCGGCAGTCTCCTGTGGCGGCAGCTTGCATGAAGGGGTTGTACTGCAGTTCGTCGGCAAGGGTAATACCGCATGAAGGAAATTCGTCCTTCAGACGCTGTGTGTAGAATGCTGTATCCCGACCGGTGGAGTGAACAAAGGCAATATTCCGTTCAAGATACTCATGCCCCGGAAAAATGCGGGTTTGGTCGGGGAGTGCCGCCAGTTTCTGCAGAGACTTACACAGAGTGGTGAATTTCTGTGTAAAGCAGCGTCCGCAACAGGCAGGGAAAAGGGTGTCACCCGTTATGACGGCCTGCAGATTGGGCAGATACAATGATACATCATCATCTGAATGTCCCGGTGTATGCAGGATCTCAACTTCACTGGTGAGTCTTCTGTGAGAATGAATGTTCCGCGGTGTTACCTGAATGCATGTGGGATACATTTGCAAAAAGCGGGAAACTCCAGCTGTATGATCACTGTGTTCATGCGTGATAACCAGCCAGTCCGGTGCAACATTGTGTTTCTCCAGTTGTGCGGATATTTCCACCGCATTCCCACAGTCAAAGAGAATTGAACCGGCATTTGTATGGGCGAGATAGGCATAGTTATCAGAATTATAGGGAAGAGGTATAATGGAATTCACGGAGCTCTCCTTTGATTCGGTATGAAAGAGAGATGCAATAAAAAAAGCCTTCTAAAAAAAGAAGGCCTTTAATGGTCGGAGCGAGAGGATTTGAACCTCCGACCCCCACAACCCCATTGTGGTACGCTACCAAACTGCGCCACGCTCCGATTGAATTGCCTGTAATATACATGATTGTCACCATGATGGCAATGTTTTTTATAATTTATTTCTTTTGGTTGTTTCGACAATGTGCGGCGGAGAGATTTTTCGTATCAGGCGGTCTGAGAAGGTTATCAGGACAAGGGTGAGGCTGAAGACGGCCATGGTGCCCATGACGACAGACAGACTGTTGCCGTCTCTGCCGAAGGCAGTTACGCTCAGGATATAAAAAATCAGAGCACCGATAATGGGGATGATAAAGGTTATAAAGGCACTGAGTGCTTCATTCAGGACGAGCAGCGATACAACGACCGTATCCCCCGCGCGAAGATCCGTATCGGTGGAATGCACGCGGATGCGCAGGGGGGAGAACTCTGCCTGGCAGGCATTGCAGCCCTTGTTACTGCAGACACTGCGCAAAGCAGCGGGATCAAGAAGTATATGCAGGGTTTGACCGGTTCGCCGTTCAACAACCCCCGGCCGAAAGGCTGTTTCTGCTGCTTTAAAGCTCATTAGAAAAGATTCCTTTCATGGGTGGTTCGTACTTTTCCTTTGCGGTAATAGACCCGGCGCAGGGAAGTGCCGAAACGGCAGAGTAGTTCATAGCCGATAGTACCGGCTTTCAGGGCAAGGTCGTCCATGCTCAGTCCGGCAGTTCCATGTTCCGAGATAACGGCAGTATCGCCGACGGTGCAGGTGTCGGTGCCGAGATCCACCATGATGTAGTCCATGGTAACCCGTCCCACCACGGGGTAGTGTTTTTTGCCGATGCGGACGACAGCTCCTGCTGCGGAGAGTGCGCGGGGATATCCATCGGAGTATCCCATGGGTATTGTGGCAATTCGTGTTCGTGCCGGGTTTGTCCATATATGTCCGTAACTCAGTGATTCTCCTGCCTGAATACAGCGCAGGGAACTCACATGGGATGTGACGGAAGCGGCACATTTGAGGTTTTCAACGGGGTATGCAGGATCGGGACTGCAGCCGTAAACAGCAACCCCCGGACGAAGTGCATCGGCACCGTTGCAGGGATAAAACAGAGAGCCGGCACTGTTGGAAATATGAGTGCGATACCCGTTAATGCCCAGTTCCGCAAGGATCCGCGAAGCTTTGGAGAACTGACTGATCTGGGTATCCGTCGGCACCCGGTCCGGGCCGTCGGCAGAATGAAAATGGGTGTACACCGTGGAAATCCGCGCGGCCATCCGCCGCAGGGCTGCAGCCACTTCGGGATCAGTCAGATCATTCAGGGTAAAGCCGTTGCGGTGCATACCCGTATCAATATTAAGAGCCAGAGGACAGGCATAATCCGTCCAGGGAGGGGACAGCTGAGACCGGTCCACAAGGGAAAGAGTAAAGCCCTTGTGGTGAGCATGGGCAAGAGAGTCAGAGGGCGCATTTTCCAGGATAAGGATGTCCCCACGGATCCCCACGGAGCGAAGAAAGTCTGCTTCTTCCAGCGTTGCAACGGCAAAGTCACGGATACCGAGATCCTGCAGAAATGGCGCGATTATCCTGTTGCCCAGGCCGTAGGCGCTGTTTTTTACCACAGGCACAATATCCTGAACATCCTTCCCGGTGGTTCTGGAAATGAGGTCGATATTATGTTCGATACAGTCAAGATCAATATGCAGTGTCGGACTGGGTTGATTGGTTCTCATAGATGCTCCTCAGGAATTTTCGGTCATGTCATCGGGTGAGGATGTATCTTTTTTCTTCGCCGTGAAGAAGGGAACCTTAAAACTTTTGATCTCAAGGAGAGTGCCCTGCAACTGACCGTTCACCAGGGGAGTGCGGCTTGCGGGCTTCAGGCGAAATGATTTTGCCAGAGTGGGATCACCGATATAGATCCAGGCCGTGGTATCTGTACATTTTTGTTTGAGGAAATCACCGAAGGAGCGGTACAGGCTGATGGTACTCCGGCGATCGCCCATACGAATACCGTAGGGCGGATTTGTGATAATGGTTCCATTCGTGAACGCCCGGCCCGAAGCAAATGGATGCTGCTTGAGTGTAATTGTTTCGGCGTAGGGAAGCTGGCGCAGATTGGTTTTTGCAGCTTCCAGGGCGTCAGAAGAAATATCCGTACCGCGTATGAGATCAGGCGGAAGCGGACGCATCAGGCGGTTTGCTTCCATCTTTACGGTTTTCCATGCTTCCTCGTTGTAATCCGGCAGATCCATAAAGCTGAAACGGGTACGCAGATACTGCGCAGGAATGCGGCAGTACAGCATTAATGCTTCGGCAGGGATTGTTCCGGAGCCGCACATGGGATCCCAAAGAGGGCTTTCACCGCTCCACCGCGAACGGCGCAGTATTGCCGCGGCGAGGGTCTCCTGCATGGGAGCCTCTGTTGATTCCGTGCGGTAACCCCGCTTATGCAGGGGAGCGCCGGAGGTATCAAAACCGATATGGGCACGGTTGCGGCGGATTCTGAGAGTTATGCGGATATCCGGATTTTTGAGATCCACCGATGGACGGCGGCCGTAATTCTCCATAAAGAAATCGGCAATGCAGTCCTTGAGTTTGCGTGCGGCAAAAAGGGAATTATTAAAGGCTTTGCTTTCGGAAACTGTTGCACGAATGGCAAAGGTGCTATCGGGGCTCAGCAGGGCAGACCAGTCAATGGAGCGGGCCGTGTTATACAGCTGATCAGCGGTTTTGCTGGTGAAGGTATGCAGGGGGGCAATCACACGGGTTGCAAGGCGGGAACAATAGTTGACACGGTAGAGGAGTTTGGGCGAACCGAAGAAGGAAACACCGCGATATGCCGGCTGAACGGTTTCTGCACCCAGCTCCTGCAGTTCTTCGGCGAGCATTTCCTCCATGCCGCCCGTGACCATTGCAAAATAACGGCCGTATTTCTGATATTCCAGAGTTATCATGGCTTGCCTTTTTTAGGGAAAATATGTTTCGCCCACATAAATGGTGGCGGTAAATAAAACGGCGGACCCCGAAGGAGCCCGCCTGTAGTATACTGAGATCAGTATGTACGGTTTAGCGCACCATAATGCGTTTTACCATGTTCATGTCAGCACCCTTTACCTGAAGGATGAAAACATTACCCGTAAGAGCTGCACCGCTCAGGGGTACTCTGTTGATACCGGCAGTAAGCTTGCTGTTGAATCCTGCAAGTTTACGACCGTTGACAGAGTAGAGGTTGATCGCATAGGTTCCGCTTTTTCCGGTTGCGATGCTCAGGGCATCAGCAGAAACGCTGTTGACGGCAAGACCTGTAATATCCGTGGTAGCTGAACCGATGATAACGCTTGATCCATCAACATCGAGTCCTTTCAGCTTCAGGCTGGAGATTGAGATGCTGCCTTCTGCTGCATCAACAGAACCATCGGCAAGTTCAAAAGATACTTCTGTTACATCAGCCAGAACAATATCGCTCTTCTCCTCAAGCCATGAAGGCTGCTTGAACGTACCGTTAATATCACGAATAGTGATAGTTGTGTCCGCACCATCTGTATTG
>JBNJDQ010000156.1:0-4937 GCA_051745065.1 Fibrobacterota bacterium | reverse complement strand
CCTCTTCAAAGGGCCCTTTTCCCGCAATATGCAGGACTGCTTCAGGATGATCATGCTGAATGCACCGAAATGCTTTCAGGGCATCGATAATCCCCTTGTACTGCTGAATCCGGCCGATCCACAAAAACGTCATGCCCCGGTGTTCTTCCGCCTGTTTTTCAGCAGGCCGATAGAAAGTAAGGTCACAGCCGTTGTAGATAACCGTGATCTGGCGCGGGGACGGCCCCATTGTTTCAAGCTCTTTCCTGGTGGAGGGGCTGACCACAGCAAAGGGGGACCTGCGGTAGACAACACGCAGAGACTGTTCACAGAGCCAGACGAAGAGTGCCACGGGAAAGGAGCTTTCACGAAAGATTGACCTCTTCCAGAGATGGTGCATCTGAATCAGGAGGGGTTTTGTGGTGCGCAGAGGGGTAAAAAAGGGCAGTTTATTGTAATCCTCCACCACGAAATCAATATCGTAGCGCCGGATAAGCCCGGGCAGGCGCAGAAAACAGAGAAGCCAGAAATTGAAATCATTGCCGAAACGAATCACCCGTATCCCGTTAATAAGCTCTTGCGGCGGAGCGCCGGAAAATTGCGAGGAAATCAGGGTAACCGAATGATCCTTCACCAGGGGTTCATAGGTTTTATGGAGTTTCACTTCCGCCCCGCCGGCCCGGGGATGGCGGATATCGCGCCAGTTCAGAACCAGAATATTCATTTAAAACCCGTCAATCATTTTCTTCAGTTCAGTCAGAAGCTCGCTCTCCTTTACTTTCTTAACGGTCTTTCCCTTTTTAAAGAGAAGGCCTTCCCCCGCACCACCGGCAATTCCGATATCTGCTTCGCGCGCTTCGCCGGGGCCGTTCACCACGCAGCCCATGACCGCCACGGTGATTTCCTTATCCAGGGGCAGCAGCAGCTCTTCAACCTTTTCGGCCAATCCGGCAAGGTCGATTCTGGTGCGACCGCAGGTAGGGCAGGCGATCATCTGCGGGCCGCGGGCAAGATGAAGGGAGCGCAGAATCTGTTTGGCCACATAGACCTCCTCCACAGGATCCCCGGCAAGGGACACACGAATGGTATTGCCAATCCCCCGCGAGAGAATTGCCCCGAGACCCACAGCGGATTTGACTGTTCCCGAGCGAATGGTTCCGGCTTCGGTTATTCCAAGATGAAGGGGATACGGCGACTGTTCTGCAAAGATTTCACAGGCCTGCAATGTTGTCTGAACATCCGATGCCTTTATGGAAACCACCATATCATCAAACCCGAAACCCTCCATGAGCCCCGTATGGATCAGGGCACTTTCCGCAAGGGCCGCCGGCGTGGGACCGCCGTGCTTTTCCAGGAGTTTTGTATGCAGAGAACCGGAGTTCACGCCGATACGGATAGGGATTCCTGCGTTCTTCGCCGCCTGTGCAACAGCTTTCACCCGATCCTCACTGCCGATATTGCCGGGGTTTATGCGAATCTTGTCGGCTCCCGCCGTAATAGCTGCCAGGGCGAGACGATAATCAAAATGGATATCCGCAACAAGGGGAACTGCTGTTTTCCTGCGGATTTCAGCAAAGGCCTCTGCGGCAGCCTGATTGTAGACGGCAAGACGAACTATCTGACATCCCGCCCGGGCAAGATCATCGATCTGACGGCATGTGGCCTCCACATCGGTGGTGACCGTATTGGTCATGGACTGAATGGAAACAGGCGCATCCCCGCCGATCTGCACATTTCCCACCCATACGGGACGGGTATTTTTTCTATGCATCATGGAGATCATACTCCTTGCTGTATTTTTTCAGGAGATACACACGCATTGATGAGTAGGCCTCACCGTAGGCATATTCTTTCAGAAACAGGCGATTACGATAATACAAACCATAGGCATCCAGCAGTCTGTCGTCTTCAACTGCAGTGTAAATTTCACCAATCACATGGGAGGCATTTTCCTTCCGCGCAGAATCGCTCTCTTGCTTCATCCGCCGGCGCATTCTCTCTACCATATGGTTAACATCGCCATCCATACGGCCGTGCTCATCCAGCTTAACAATGACGAAATAGCATTTTTTGGGCGTCCCGTAACGGAGAAGGTCTTCGCGCTTGCGGTCAAAGCGCCGCTGAGCCCAGCGATACCGGCCGCGGTCCATGTAATCCCTGATATCCTGCAGATCCTCGTCAGCATCCTCGTGTTCATCCAGGGAATCCTCACGGTGATCGCGAAAACTGCGAACCTCCCGGCGGCGCTGATCGTAATAATGATCGTCAGCAATATCCTCCATACGGGTGAGACTTCCCGCGATGGAATCCTTCTTCCGCTTGAGGGTCGTCTTAATATCACTCATGGAAAGCAGGCCAACGGAATTTTCGTTTCGGTTAATATCCGCCATGTGACCCCGTACCTTCGCAGCCGTTCCACGGTCCACAGTCTGCCGGCTTGCCTGCAGGATTGCCCGGTCAACCTGGGCGATTTTTTCGGAGCTGATGCCGGCATTCTGCAGTACCCGTTCCAGATACCGCGCTGCACGATCCGTGTTATGCCCGTCAATCAGAGAGAGATTATACTGAACAAGGGAATCCTCTACATGATTGATGCGGGCAAGGTTCTGCTTGAGATTCCTGCGCGCCCGTGACACAAAGGAGTAGTCAAGAAGATCTGAAGCATTTTCGAGATCCGATAAAAGAACCTGAACAATCCGGCGGGATTTCATAATATTCTTTGTCTCTCCAAGAAGATCCGCGGCGTTGCTGATTCGTTCATCCAGATTCTTTCGAAGAAAATCGGCTGTCTTTTTATCAGTGATCTTCTGCCGCCACTGACTGTACTGCCTTTCGGAAATTCCCAGATAACGACGGCTTTTTATGGCATAACCAAAAAGATCCTCCGCCTTTTCGTAGTCCCCCCGCCGGAATGCATCCTGAATATCATCCTGCACCTGCTGCCGGATATAGCGATGGTGGTGATTGATAAGATCCGCAAACTCATTGGCCTTCGACACATCCAGCTTCATCATTGACTTATGAAAGCCGTGCAACTTTCCAAAGGAAGGGCGCTCTTTATCGAGTTCACGGTTGAATTTTTTGACCATCTCGTTAATCTGCAGCCCACGCTTATAGGCGTTTTGAATGTCATACTCCTCTTCCTCCAGAGCGATCTGCGCTTCCAGTTCATTCACTTTCCAGAGGATATAGCGATAATTGGGATCGGTTTCAGCCTGTTTTTTCAAACGCTCTACGGTTGCCTTGGCCTCTTCAATGGCCTGCTTCTGAGAACTTCGCCCCCCCGAGGCACTGTTGGCGGCGATAAATTTATAGTAAGCCTTCTGGATCGTCGTATCGATATAATCCTGACTGAGAAATTCCTCCGCACCGAGATACACGGCCCCTGCGAGGATAAGCAGTATAATACGTTTCAAGATTCCTTCTCCTTTTCTCTTTTTTCTGCTTCGCCGATAATATACACTGTCATCTTCCCTCCGAGAGAGAGCGTTTCAAAGGGATACAGAGATGAGTTAATGATGACACGCTCTTTTTCCGGATCTATCCCAAAGCGCTCAATATCAGCAGCAAAAGATGAGTAGAGAGGAACATAGCGAAGATCACCGTCATTTCCTTTTTCCTGAATAATCACCAGCTCATTTCCGCACAGGCGGGCGATCTTTCTCAACCGTTCAAGAGGCAGAAGCCTCCCGCCATGTACCTGTAAAGCCCCGCCCCGCTCTTTAAGATGTGTTTCAGCGGTAAAAACAATACCCGAATATTCACTGTTAAGATAGGGGGACTGCTGCGTATCGACTGAGCTGTCAGCAGGAAGCGGCTTTGTCCCGTATCGGGATAAGGGGATCCCTTCACTGTCATGGAATCGTAAATACGCCAGACGGGGAAAAAGACGGCCGTACTCCCCCGCTTTTTTCCGGACGGTCTGAGCGGTTTTCTTTTTCTCAACAAAAAAAGCAAGAACGAAGTCACGGTCGTTTTTCAGAGCATCACCGATATGGGCGATTGTTTCATGTAACTCTTTCTCTGTGTCTGCAAGGTCCTCTTCAATAAGGGTACGGGAAACCGTAAGAAGTTTTTTTCCATTCTCCTGCACAGATTTCTCTTCCCCGCCGCTGCCGATGAACGTTCCCGCAAGGAAACCACATGCCAGGGCAAGCACACCTCCGGTGACTGCTGCAGCTCTGGAATTCATAGACACTCCACTTTTTTATGTTATATTCAATATTTACGTATCCAATATATATATTATTGTCCCTGAACAGAGAAATCTAAATAAGGAGTAGATATATGAACATAAGAACCGGTTCAAAGAACTCAATTGAAAACCGTGGTGCAAAGACTGTAATGACATGCTCTGCCTGCGGTGAGGAAAGAAAACCCGTACGCGTTATGGCCCTGAACTCCAAGAAGATGGCCTACGAATGCAAATGCGGCCTCCTGGACAGATCAGGAAACGAGATCAATCTCTAAGGGATAATCTTTTTTCAGGCAACTGATTCAAAGGGCGTTCTTCGGAGCGCCCTTTATTTATGCCACTCTTTCCCGGCCGGTACAACGACCGCTGACACTATTCCTGTACCAACTCCTCTGACCGGCGATACTCACACCAGTCAATGTAATCCTCAATCCATGCAAGGCGTTTGTTGCTTCGATACTTCACACCGTTGATAAAAAGGGCCGGCGTGTAATCAACGCCCACCGAATCAGCCTCTTCATTATTGCGCCGAACCTGTGCGTTGTAGACATCTTTGTTTTTTTCAAGGAGGTTTACCAGTTTCCCCTGGTCGATACGGGCATACTCAGCGGCACGCAGAACCATTTCATCATCCAGGCGCTGATCAATACGGTCATACGCCGCAAAGAGATCTGTCATTTTTCCCATATCTGCCGCTGCGAGCAGAGCATAATCACCAATACGGGGGTGAATCGGCTTCATCCGAAGATTAACCCGTCCTGCA
>JBNJDQ010000155.1:0-4950 GCA_051745065.1 Fibrobacterota bacterium | reverse complement strand
AATGATCTCCCCGCGGGGATCATCGGACAGCGTAACGGCCTGACCGGTTATGGTTTCTGCAATACTGCAATAGGTAGCGGATACAGCGAGAAGAATCTCCCGGGGAAGGCGGGTGGATTCCGCCAGAGCCCTGCGCTCATCCATGCGGCTTTTATCTGTGAGTACCTGCGGATCAGCAACATACTCCATGAGCCCCTTGCGAAAACGCTCCTTGGAATTCTCCACAACCTGCCCCTGCGCGTAAGCCTGCGCATCCCAGATCCGCGATGAATCGGGGGTTCCCACTTCATCCATATAGATAAGGCGTTCACGGCCACCGTGATCCCTGGCGTAGCCGAACTCAAACTTGGTATCCACAAAGATCTGCCCCGCTTTGTCAAGCTCCCGGGATATCAGATCAACCCCGTCCTTCAGCAGAGACTCGTACAGGGACACATCGTCTTTCGACCGAAAACGAAAGGCGTTATAATTATTTTCGATATCAGCACGACTGATATTGACATCATCCACCGCAGGCACACCGGGAATTCCTTTCAGAACACCTTTTGTGGAAGGTGTTATAAGGGTCTCCGGCAGCTTTGAATCTTTTTGAAGCCCCTCAGGCAGCTCAATTCCGCAGAAAGTACGCTCCCCTTTCGCGTAGGCCCGCCACATGGATCCGGTAATGTAATTACGGGCGATGGCTTCAATCATCACCGGCTCTGCACGCTGCACAATCCAGACAAGGGGATGGGGCGTGTCCAGAATATGATTATCCGCAAGGCCTTCCTCCCGAAAGCGCCGGAACCAGTGATTGGAGATCGCATTGAGGGCAGCCCCCTTGCCGGGAACCCCATTCATGCCGCCTTCACCTTTCCAGAGGCACTCAAATGCTGAAATCCGGTCGCTGATCACCATTATTCCCAGGGGAGTATCTGCCGGAACCGGGTAGCCTTTTTCTGTAATCAAACGACGGCTGTCCGCATCTGTCAGCCAGTACACGGAGCGAACCTTTCCGCTGTGTATTGGCTTATCCGTGCGAATCGGGAGGGTATCACTTTTTTCAAGAACCTTACTGCCTGCCATGGTCTGCTCCTTCAGTTTTGGTTACTGAATTCAGAATATAGCATTATTTCGTCCGAAACAGAGATACTCCTGTCGATTTAGTTGCGAAAGGCCGGTTCCACAGAATGCCGCACGGCTGAGTTTTTCCTATTTCAGCATATTATCGGCTTCATGGTCAAAGATAATGGTATCCACATCAATTCCTGCAACTGCTTCAAGGGCATCCTGCAGTTCACGGGCTGCGGGCTCATTACCCACAAGCTCCAGAAGAATAATGCCGTTGGTGGAACAAAACTCATCCGAGGCCTCATGCAGGCCAAGGCGGGTCTTAATGTAACACCCGTAATCCGTAAGAATCTTCTGCATGGATGTCACCTGTTGCAGACGCCGGGTAATGTGAATCGCCATAATAATGTGCTTTTCCTGTACCATACATCCTCCGATTATTTTTTTGGGGTTGTGTACCAATTATATCATAGAAAACAGAAAAAGAAATATTTGCATGCCCATATCCGGATTTTTACGCTCAGCACCGGCGGGAAAATAAAAAAGGCGGCCTGTAGCCGCCTTTCCTCAGCCGTCCGTTGCGGTCGGCTGATATCTCATCATCACACACATCCACATAGAGTGGGGGGAGTTACCCACTCGTTGACTAATATAAATAAAAAAATTAAAATTGTAAATAATTTTCTATTCAACCACAATTTTTTGCGTCAGCCCTGTTCCCGCTCCCTGCATACGTATAAAATACACCCCGCGGCTGATACCGTCGGGCAGGCCGATCCTGTTGATGCCACCGCCAAGCATACGCTCAAGCGTAAAGACCCGTCGACCACCGACGCCGTACATGTGCAGGGAATAGGGACCGCTGTGCAGAGTGCGCACAGTAAGAGCCCCATCATGCAGACTCACAGCAGGAGAATTTTCCA
Organism: Fibrobacterota bacterium; assembly: GCA_051745065.1. Classification (GTDB taxonomy): domain Bacteria; phylum Fibrobacterota; class Chitinivibrionia; order Chitinivibrionales; family Chitinivibrionaceae; genus Chitinivibrio. The sequence goes on along the minus strand of JBNJDQ010000155.1, from coordinate 2,977 downwards.
AAGCCGCTGTTCCCTGTGAGGTCAGACCGACGTAGCCACCGGCATAATTGCGCAGACTCAAATCCGCAACATCCAGACTGGTTTCAGCGCCGGTTACGGCGGGAGTGAAGCTCATGGATTCCACATCACTCAGGACAAGAGGCGTGCTCGTCGCAACCCACTCGGGCTGGGAAAAGCCGGCGGGGATTGCTACAACAGTATCGTGCCACTGCCCGTCAGTTGCCGGAAGAGCAGCGCCGTAGCTCTCCCCGGCATCCATCAGTTCCCGCTGATCAATGGTCAGCACAAAAGCGGCATCCGCCCGGTAGCGGATTCGCAGGGCATCCACCCCGTCCAGGGTTCCGTCCAAAACAGCACTGATATTCGCCCAGGGGTAAATTTCGTTCTCCTCATCGCTGACGCCAATCTGAAAATCGGCGTGCTGAAGACTGTCTGTCTTTGTGAGTGCAACCGTGGATCCATTCTCACCGGAATAGGAATCCTGATTGGCATCCCACCTTGTAAAACCAACAAGGTTTTCACTCCAGTTTGAGGGCCTGAGTGAAAAGTAATTATCACTGGTATCAGCCAGTTCACCGCCTTCAACGGAAACAACAACACGGTATTTCTCTCCCGGAGCGATTGTATCACCAATCATCCACTCCCAGGATGATCCGTACGTATCCACAACGAGATCCTGCGCAGTACCTTCTTCAGTCAGCAGGGAAATACGGAAGGTTGTATTAAGATTATGAGTCCAGGTTATTTCCGCAGACTCTCCAATGTACCATGATTCACCGCCCGCGGGGGCCGTTACGGTCAGGCTCGGCTCAGTCTCTTCCAGCTCCATAGTCTCCAGGGCGGGATCACCGAAAAGATGATACTCCTGCGCTCCGACCTCCGCCATATTTGCGGCCTGGAAGTTACTAAACTTGGATGTACCGTAGCCCTGGGTAATAGCAAAGACAAACATATCCCCCATGGTCGTTATATCATGATCCTTCACCGCTTCCATGAGATACGCATTCATGGCGTGCTGATTCCCGAAGGATATCTCCGAGGCTCCAATGTAGGAGACAGCAAGATTTTCATCGCCAATCCATGTTTCCGCCCAGGAATTTTCACGGTTTTTGAACTGCCCGGACAGGCATGCGCAGCCGATTACAAAGGGGTATTCCGTATTGGAGACAGTGCCGAAGGCATCCAGATCGTAGCTCTGACCATTCTGACTGAAATAGCCTTCGCCCCAGATCTCATTATACGGCGACTGACTGAAGTTGAATCCCATCTCAAGTCCGTGACCATTGTAGTTGACAAAGCGTACACCCCTGTTGAGGGTTTCAATAACCGTTCCGCAGTCACTCTTGTTCGGATTTCTGCTGGCATAAACCTGCGTCAGATCAAACCCCATGGGATCCCAGTACTGCTGTTTGAAATCATCAAAGATATTATCGATGTGATCCGCCGTCATGGGTGAGCCCTGCTGCTGGGCCCGTCTGTTATGACCGGCAAAACAGATGTAATCCATATCCATAGCATTCAGATTCTCCTGATTTGCAATGGTCTTGTTGACAATATTGGTCAGAGCCTGATCTGAACGTACAAAGAAGAGGCCCAGGGCGATATCGGGTCGTCCGTCTCCGCCATCGATATAGGGAAGATAGGTTTTGACAATTCCCTGCATCTGCCCCTGTGTGTACTCAGCCATATTCGCACCATCATAGGACGGAAAGTCGCTGTACTGCCCGACAAAGAGCAGGTACGACGGCGATACATCACTGATTTTGGATGAAATCCCACTCTTGGAAGCACCGATATCCGAGAGATACGCCACCTCGACATCATGGGTTTTGCTGCGGAAATCAACGAACCGTGCCAGGTCGGCGTTTTCCTCAAAACGGTCTGCAGCAATAATCAGATATTTTTCGGTATCCCGGAAAGATTCAGAGGGAACAGCAGCACCGCGATCTTTTCGAAGATTCTCGAAGGTACTGCGGATAATACGGTCAAACATATCCGAGCCGTCTGAACGAACCTGCTGCGGAACAGCCCCCTGCACGGAGACGGTGTAGGATTGCGCATAAATCAGCCGTTGTCCCTCCGCCTCATAACGAAAAGGTTCGACCGTGACTGTTACCCCCTTCTGCCCGCGCAGGGCAAAGGTGTCGGACACAGCGGCCCGAAGAGAGACATCACGGGCTCCCGCACGAGAATACTCAAAGGCATAGGGTTTGGGAACCGAATAAGATTGCGGCGGCTGCACGGGCAGGGGCGGTCCGGTCAGGTAGAGTGTATCCCGGGAACGAACCTGCAGGGAAACTTCGGGGATACCGTCCCCGCAGGCAACATCAAAGGAGTGTGCCGGCAGATTCATCTCCCCGACAGCATCATTTCCATGAAAGCCATCAACGCTCAGACGGGTAAAATCCTGTTGAATCTGCGCACCGTCGGGCAGGGTATCATCTATAGACACCATCTCCCGTTGAACGGACGGAACTTCGAAGGATAGCTCATATCCTCCGGTAACAGTACGAAAAGAGCGGCATTCCAGCGCCGAAAGGCTGCTGATACATACCAGGACAAGAACGTATACAAGTGCATACGATTTCATAAACCCTCCCACCAATAGGGTTAAAAAGTTTGCACTGATAATATACAGATATTTCCTGAGCCCCGCAGGATTCGGTCAAAAAGTGCAGAATCATTTCAAAAGTATCAAAAATACCGGAGGACAGACCCTGTCCTGCTTTTGCAGAAAAAGGGATCCACCGGTACGATCATTACATTCAGAAGAAGATTTCAGCCTGCTTGCCCGGGAACATAACCTCTGCCTGTACCGAACAAAGCAGGCCCGTATATTTTGCGAAAAAAGTATTCCTATTCAACCACAATTTTTTGCGTCAGCCCTGCTTCTGCTCCCTGAATACGGATAAAATACACCCCGCGGCTGATACCGTCGGGCAGGCCGATCCTGTTGATGCCACCACCAAGCATACGC
>JBNJDQ010000154.1:0-5014 GCA_051745065.1 Fibrobacterota bacterium | reverse complement strand
AAACAGAGTGATGAAGCAACTGTCAATAAAGCCCTCTGTTATTATCTGGCATCGGATCAGCAGGAGGGAGTGGAAAAATTTATAGCAACTCTTCAGCGTCTGAATTCCCGCATGAGCGATCCTTCGCGATTGAATTCTCTGCTCGGAATGGAGGTTACCGCTGTGCCCAAAGAACGAGCCGGTGAGCACAATAAAGCCACGGCACAGACCATTGATAAAAGCCGCCTGAAGGAGTTGATCCGCAAACGGGTTATCAGTCGCGATGTCGGTGAAGAAAGTGCTGACAGCTACAGCGGAAATGTGATGCCCTTTGGCGGAGTACGCGGGGCGGATCCCACGCAGGTTTCACAGATTGCTGATCTTATCTGCTGGATGGGCATCTGATGGCCCGGAAAAACAAGGATGTTCCCCGTGACGGGCAGAAGGGGAAGCTCCTTTGGGGAGGGCTGATATTCTCTTTTGCCTTTGTGGCACTGCTCTTTTTTATTCCCGCCATATCCGTTCATGAATGGCGCCTTTTTGATTTCTGGATGATCAACGAGTATCCGCGATCCACTGCAGAGGATGTGGCCGTGGTCGGTATTGATGAAGATCTCTTTGAGGTAATGGGGTTTAACTGGCCTATTTCCAAGGATACCTATGCAGAGATTATTCTGATGTTGCAGGAGTACGGTGCCGAGGTAATGGCCTTCGATGTGCTTTTCCTTGATAAGATCTGCAATGAAGACGATTTTCTTTTTGCCGAGTATTTGCGACAGACCCCGAATATATCCCTGGGTATGGGTTTTGTCATGAAGAGAACCAACGGAGGGCGTGGGGTTATCCACGCGGCAGACGATACACTTCTGGATACGTTTGCCCTCGGACCGGGTAATATCTATTACGATAAACATTCCATACGGCGGGTTCAGCGGCCCTACGATAAGCTGTGCCGGTATGCACACAGTGCCGGATTTGTAAACCGCTCCATTACCATGCCCGACGGAGTGGACAGAAAAATGCCCCTGCTTTTGAGTGCAAATTCCCGGGTGTATCCTTCGCTGGCCCTGGATGCGGTATCCCTTTTCCGTCAGGACAGTCTGTCCTATGATCTGGATGCGCGAAAGCTCATGACCGGCGGTGACACTGTGAGCATGAATGATCACTACGGCATTACGGTTAATTTCAGGGATTCCATACCTTTTTTCAATCTCAGTACACTCTATCGTGAGTATAACTCCTATCTTACGGGAGAGCGGGAAGAGCTTGCTCAGCATCTGGCAGGAAAAACAGTGTTCATCGGCAGTTCTTCTGAGACCGTGGGCGATATGGGGCTGACTCCGATTTCGTCAAAGTACAGCGGCGGGCGGGCTCCCATTGTGACCCTCCATGCCATGACGGCCCATACAATTCTGCAGAATATTCCCGTAAAGGATCTGACGGGCATCTTCTCTCTGGGGCTTTCCTTTGCCATGCTCCTGGTGCTGTACGGTGTGTTTTCCGCTCTGCCCAAGAAATTTCTCTTTTTTGTGATACCCGCCCTTTTTATCACTTTGTACGTGGCGGGGCTTGTGCTGTTTCACCGCGATATTTTCCTGCCCCTGGGCCAGTCGTTCATGGCCATGGCTCTTTTTACGGTGATCGGTATCATTGTTGATTATCTTGAGGATAACCGTGAATACCGGTATCTGACGTCTCTTTTTAAAACCTATCTGTCCCCGCAGTATATAGAAGACATGGCCCGCACTCATACGGTTCCCAGGCTTGGCGGGGAAGCAGTGTACGGAACCGCTTTCTTTACAGATATTGAGCATTTTTCGACCTTCTCGGAGCGTTTCTCTCCGGAGGACCTTATTGCAGTGCTCAATACCTACTTTTCCCGCATGACCAATCTTCTTTTGGAGAATCAGGGAACCCTTGACCGCTACAGCGGGGATGCGATTATTGCGTTCTTCGGGGCCCCAAAGTCTCTGGATAACAGTGCCCGGTATGCATGCAAAACGGCCTGTGAAATGCAGCATGCAGTTCGTGAATTGGAGAAACTCTGGCATGATGATCCCTCTCTTTCCGCTAAGATCACGACCATGAACACGCGAATCGGTATAAACACGGGAGAGTTTGTCACGGGGAATATCGGCTGTGATATCCGCATGAACTATACCATGATCGGAGACAGTGTCAATCTGGCGGCACGCCTTGAATCGGCGGCCAAACAGTACGGTGTGTACATTCTGGTCGGTGAACAGACCCGTGAAGATGCGGGAGATGATTTTTTGTTCCGCGAGATTGATAAAATTATCGTTGTGGGAAAACATACTCGTGTAAGGATCTATGAACTCCTGGGACGGCGGGAGGATGAGACGTCGCGCATGCGGGGGTTGATTGCTGCATATGAGCAGGCCTTGCAGCAGTATTATGCGGGGCATTTTGCAAAAGGGGAGGAGCTTTTTCGTGGGTGTATCGGAAAAGAACCCGATCCGGACAAAAACTGCAGCCCCTCACGGGTGATGGCACGGCGCTGTGAAATGCTTCGTGCTGACCCCCCGCCGGAATGGACCGGGGTTTTCAGCATGACCCGAAAATAGATCTTATACGATTCGGGGCCAGTCAAAAAGCGGCCCCGGATCTTTCTTTTCATCCTTTCGCAGCCCCAGCTGCACTGCCCGGGGGCCGGCGATATCCTCGTGTCCCAGGATTGTTTTAACGGCATGGCGCCGGGAAATATCTGCAATCAGACTGCTGAGAGCGTCATACTGGGCATCCGTAAAGGGGGAATCCGCCATGCCTGCCAGTTCGATGCCGATGGAGAAATTGTTTACCCCCTGCCGGTTATCCGGTGCAGGCATTATTGATCCACCGCAATGCCATGCTTTTTGATCTTCCGGAACCAGGTACAGAATGGTGCCGTCGCGCAGGATCAGGTAATGCGCGCTCACGCCGTACTCCATAAATATGGCAAGTATTTCATCTGCCGCAAAGGGGGTGTGCGGCGTACGGTTTACGGCACTGGAATAATGAATGACGATGGTATCAACCGCCGCGGTGCGGCTGCTCCAGAGATTCTTTATATCCATATTGCGCAGATGGGTGCCGATGGTTGTATTTTTGAAGGGTGCTGATTCTGACGATGTCAGCAGAGAATTGATACGTTGCAAAGAGGAACTCCTTTATGAACAGAACAGTTGTTGTGACCGGTGCCGGACATCGAATCGGATTTTATCTCGCCAAAACCCTTCTGGAACACGGCTGGTCTGTGATTGCTCACTATCGTAAAAATACACACAGTCTGCAGGAATGGCTTGAAAATAATCCTGATTATCAGTGCCGTGTACAGTGGGTGAGGGCGGATCTTGCGCAATCAGTGCAGCCCCTGACTGATGCCATGGGTAAATGCGGGGCCTCTCTGCAGGGGCTTGTGAACTCGGCCGGTCTTTTTTATCCGGCGGATCTTACGGACACCGCCGCCTTTGATACTCTTATGCGGATAAACTGCCGTGTGCCGCACGAGCTTTCTGTGGCCTTTTCGCAGCAGGTCGGGAAGGGATGCATTATTAATATCAGTGACGGGAATATCCGCCGATTGAATACAACGTTTCAGGCCTACCGTATGAGCAAGCTCATGCTGGAGGAACTGACCCGTCAGCTTGCCTTTTGTCTTGCTCCGCAGATTCGGGTGAACGCCCTTGCCCCGGGCACGGTTCTGCCGCCGGAGCACCGCCCGCGGGAAGAGTCGTTCCGGGCGGCGCAAAAGCGTTCTCTCACGAAGAAGGCCGTCTCCACCGAAGATATTACGGCGGGGCTCCATTTTCTTTTTAAAACCCCTTCGGTAACGGGAGAGGTGCTTTCTGTTGATGGCGGGGTACATTGCCGATGACAAAATTGCGTCCTCTGAAATTCTATGCATCCCTTGCCAAAAGCCGGGTTCGCCGCCGTGAAAACCTTTTCCTTGCAGAAGGGGAAAATGCCGTCTCAGCCTTTTTGGCCGGCCCCGATGCCGTTGCTGAGATCCTTACAACCCGGGAAAATGCCCCATCCTGGCAGAGATACAGAGCAGCTGTGCGCGTTCTCACGCAGGAGCAGATGAATAAGATATGTTCTGCCGCCGGGGCGATTTCCGTGGCGGCTCTGGTTGATGCCGGCAATGTGTACGCTGATGAGCTGCCCCGCTCATGTGGTGATGCAGTACTCTTTCTTGAGGATATTCAGGATCCGGGAAATATGGGGACTCTGATTCGCAGTGCTGCGGCTTTTGGCTTTTCCGGAGTTATTGTCACCGAGAGTGGGGCGGATCCCCTGTCTCCGAAAGTGATTCGCTCCACTGCGGGCGGGGCTTCTCAGTTGTGGATTCGCCGTGTATCCAGTCCGTACGAAATGCTTCCTGTCCTGCAAAAAAAGGGGTATACCCTGATTACCCTGGATCTGGACGGAGCTGCAGAGTTGCCCCCGGCCGAAAAGACTGTGCTCTGTGTCGGCAACGAAGGCAGCGGTATCAGCGCTGTTTTAAAAAAGCTGGCGGAGGCGGTGTATACGATTCCCTTTCAGTCGGATCGTGTGGAGTCGCTTAACGCAGCAGTGGCCGGGGCTGTTGCCATGAGTCATTTTTATCACAAAAAACATGTTGCTATTTCCGGAGAGAGCGGTATAATTGGAAAAAAATAAAAGGAAAACCAATACCATGCGAACACTCATAGTGGAAGACGATTTCAGTTCACGTATTCTTATGCATAAGATGCTTTCTCCCTACGGAGCGGTTCATGTTGCTGTAAACGGCCAGGAGGCGGTGGATATCCTTGAGGGAGTGGCTGATAATGAAGAGTGGTATGATTTAATCTGCCTGGACATCATGATGCCTGAAATGGACGGCCATACCACACTGGAGAAAATCCGTACTATCGAACGTCGTATCGGTTCCGATGATGGACGTGCAGCAAAAATCATTATGACCACGGCCCTTTCGGACGGTGAAAGTGTAATGGGAGCATTTAAGAATAACTGTGACGCCTACATTGTTAAACCCATTGAACGGGCTAAGCTT
>JBNJDQ010000153.1:0-5077 GCA_051745065.1 Fibrobacterota bacterium | reverse complement strand
CCCTACACCATAATTCCATCCCGGCAACCATCCCTGGAGCGGTGAGGCGTGTCTCCCCCTGGCAGGCCCCGGAATACCACCATTGTCTGAACCATAATGATATGTTTGCACACCACCACCCGTAGGGGTGTTCGAAAGAACATCTTCATTCACCCATATTTCCCCATGAAAAATGAGACGCAATGAATTGACGTCTCTACAACACAGGAATTCACCGTTATTTGATCCGGCACCATGGTCCGTGTTTCCGTAGGGGCGATCCCTCTGTGGTCGCCCGGTATCATCGATGCCCCGCCCGTTGTGGTGTTCAAACAAACATCCACACAGATTGCGGGACGCCCATAAAATCAGGGGAAGCCAGATTTCTCCGCAGCCCTCCAAAAACCCCGCTTTTATCGTATGGGGAAAAGCGGGGTACAGCTACCACGAAAAGAGATTTACGCGTATGTTACAGTAAACTTTTCGCGCAGATCTTTCACGAGAGCAGCGACGATCTCCTGCCCTTTTTGGCGGGTCAAAAACTCTTTAATCTGATCTTTTGCTTCATCAAATGACAGATCTTTGGAGGGGCGATAGTCACTCTTTTTGATAATATGATACCCGAACTGTGTCTTCACGGGACCGCTGACAGCACCGGTTTCCAGATCAAGGACGGCCTGTTCAAAGGCGGGAACCATCTGACCTTTGCCGAACCATTCAAGATCACCACCCTTTTTGCCGGAGGGACAATCGGAATGTTCTTCTGCAAGCTCTTCAAAGGAGGCACCGTTCTCAATCTTTTCGTGAAGATCCGCCGCAGTCTCTTCCGCACCATCACGGTCTTCCTTAATGAGGATATGCTGCGCCCGAAAAGCTTCACCGCTCTGCATTTTGCTGCGGTTTTTCTCATAAAAAGCCTTCATCTCATCTTCAGAGAGATCAAGCTTCTTGCGAACCTCTTCCTCTGCAGCAAGCTGACCGGCCATATCTTTGCGCATATTCTCCGCAATCGTATCCAGATCAATCTCACTGCCCGCAAGCATCTGCTCAAGTTTTTCTCTGCCGCCGTATTGGTTATAAAACTGTTCCAGCTGGGCATTGAGCATTTCATCGGTCACCGTCAGGCCGCGGGCTTTGCTTTCCTCCTGCAGAAGACGATTCTCAATAAGGTTTTCCAGAAGCATGTTCCGCTCTTCATCGCTGACGCTTTCCTTGCGGTTCTGCTGCTTAAAAGCCTGCTCCATACGGTTCAGATCATCAAGGGTGATTTCCCGGTCTTCCACCCAGGCTGCTGCTTGTGTCATTACACATCCTTTTGTTCAAACATATTCTCTCTGGTAAAAGATACGTTCTGTGCACTTTAATATCCGGGGAAAAATTAAATTCATCCTCTGCATGTACGTAAAAAAGGGCCTCCCCAACGGAAGGCCCCTGTGGACAGTTTTGCAGAAAAGCTATTTAGAAACTGTATTTCAACCCGAAATGTGTCCAGAAGGAGTAATACTCTTTCTGCATGGGCAGCTCTTCCCCATCAACCTTCTGAAATGCCCGAAAGGGTTCATCCGTCAGGTTGACCACTTCTGCAAAGAGAATGAGATCATGCTTTTTGAGAAGCTTCTGTGAGACTGAAAGATCCAGCTGCAGATGCTCATCATACCAGCGGTCGGACTCATCGCTTGTCCCAAACTCTTCACGGAATTCATCGTGGTAGTTCAGGGAGAGTTTCGTGCTGAAGCCGAATTTATCATACCCCACAAATCCGTTTGCGATATGTGCGGCCTGACCGGGCACGGTTATTTCGCGTTCATTGCCGTCTTCATCCAGAATATCCGCAGAGGAATTGGTGAAGGTGTAATTTGCACCGATGGAAAAGCCCGAGGCAAAACCCGGCAGAAAAGACAGCTGCTGTTCTGCATTCATTTCGATACCGAAGATGGAGGCATTACCACCGTTCACCGGCTGCAGATATTCCATACCGCCGCGTTCCCATACGCGCTTATAGATAAAATCGTCCATGGATTTATAGAAAATCCCCGCCGTCACAATACCGAGGTTTTCAAAATAGCGCTCCGCTATGAGGTCCACATTATGGGACTCAGTAAAATTGAGGGAATCATTGCCCAGTTCCACTTCATCACCGTCATCGTTCAGAAGATAGTAGGGAACCATATCGTAGTAATCGGGACGGGCAAAGGTTTTGGTGTAGGCACCGCGGATATTAAGGTTATCCATGGGCGAGAAGGTGGTATGTACCATGGGCAGAATCTGAATATCCTTTTGGTACCCGCTCGTTGCCGTCACAGCTCTGTCAATATAGTCAGCCGTACTGTACGCAAGATCACTGTCAGCCATGGCTTCTGCTGTTTTGATATTCACATTGTATCCGTCATAATGTGAGCCCGTGTACTCACCGCGAAGACCGGCCAGTACGGAAAACTGATCAAATTCGATTTTCCCCTGCACATACCCTGCACCGATTATCTCTTTGGCATCGTAATCGCCGGCCCAGTTATCCTCAATTTCATCGGCATAGGAGGCGCGGGCAAAATCACCCGTATTATTTTCATAGAGATCTATGACCTTTTCCGGATCGGCATAACCGGAAATGGGGTGCACATAGCGTCCCTCAAGGAAATCACCGTTGCTGTAATCTTCATCCGACACATCAGCCATGGTGATACTGCGCGATGGCTCATACAGCTCATAGGTATTATCACGATCCTTCTGCTGCTGACGCCCCTTAATGCCGCTCTTGAGCTTCAGACTTCTGCCGCCGACAGTGAGGGGAACGGTCACGTCCAACGCGCCTTCAACATTCACATCCCGGGTCAGATTATCCTCCAGCTCGATCTCTTTGAGAGTGTACTGACCGCTGCTGAAAGCTGTTTCATCCCGATTAATTTTCGGCCACTCGCGGTCGGAGATGTCATAGCCCATGTTCACATCTTCCATCTCAAACTCACTGTTGTAGCGATCGGGTTCTTCCTCCTGAGCATAGGACCAGCTGAATTTCCCGTCAACCATCATCCGGGCAAGTTCCAGTTCAAATCCCGCCGTGGTGGAAATAATATCCTGAACTTCGTACCGATCTTTAATATCCATGGAGATTGCTCCATGCGTGATATCCATGCGGTCTGCATTACCCAGGTCGGGAATGGCGTACGAGCCGTCACCAAAACCAATCTTTGTTCTGCGGCGGTTTTCATCATCACCGAAGCGGTTATAGAGCCCGGATATATAGACCCGGCCCAGATCATTCAGCTTCCAGTCCAAATGGGCCGATGCACCGATACGCTCACGGGTTACCAGATAATCACGAAGTTCTATCTCTTCGAGAATCGTGTACTCACCGGCCCGTTCCTGAGCGGGATCATCTTCATCGTATTCAGTACCACCGGTGTTAAACTCCATGGAATCCCAGCCGTCAAACTCAATATTATCGGAGGAACGATTGCTTTTCATGTAGCTGCCGCCCAGAACCATTCCGAATATTTCGTTTCGGCCGAAGCGTTTTGAAAGAGCAAAAGAGCCCTGTCCGTTCAGCGGGGCCGGCCCGTTCTCACGCTGCGCAGTCAGATCGTTATATCCCAGTGATGCAGTTGCAGAAAGGGCCAATGCACTGTCCGCCGCCCCGGGAGTCTCCAGATTCACAGAACCGCCAATGGCGTCACCGTCCATTTCCGGAGTGATCGCCTTGTTTACCTCAATGGTTCCCAGAATATCCGAAGGAACAACATCCAGGGCAACGGTGCGAACATCACCTTCCGGAGAGGGTACCTGCACCCCGTTGATGTTAACATCGGTCATCCGGGGTTCCGCACCGCGAATCTGCACATAGCGTCCCTCACCCTGGTCACGGGCAACGGAGATACCGCTCACCCGCTGAAGAGCCTCGGCACTGTTCTGATCGGGAAAGCGCGTGATGTAGTCAGCGGAGATAATATTCCTGATATTATCGGCACTCTTCTGAATATTGTACGCTTTGCGCTGCCCTTTCAGATTGCCCACAACAAGCATACGGTTCATGGCATCAACCGGCTCGGCCATCCTTACGTTCACCTCCGTCGACGCACCAGCCTCCACCTGCACGGTGAGAGTATCCGTTGTATATCCGATACCGGATAAGATTAGAGTGTGGGTACCCGCATCCACAGAATTAAAACGATACCGCCCGTCTTCATCAGTTGAGGTACGCCGATTGGTTCCTTTCAGCTGCACCTTAATTCCCGGAACAGCAATATCGCTTTTCGAGGATCCAACACGCCCGGAGATGCTGCCGGCATTCGCTGCAGCATACCCTGCAAGAAGCAGTAATACAAGTCCAAATTTTCTCATACAAACCTCATACGGTTAAAAATACACGAGTAAATTACCCTGTGATTATGATGATTCTTTTTTTGTCGTGTTAGAATGGAAAACGATTTCTGTAAGATGATTTTTAACCAATTGTGAGAATGGCGCAAGCAGCCTGATTCTCTTTTCCAACATGACATATCTTACTCTTTTTTAATAAGGAGAAATGCAATGAAACTGCTATTGACTGTTCTTGCGGCCGCCCTCTGTGTGAGTGCCCAGGTATTTAAAATTTCACCCCGGGTGGAAACTGAGCCCGTTATTTCCCGCGGGGATGCCGCCGATGATATGTGCATCTGGAAACACCCGGACACCCCGGCACACAGCCTGATCATCGGTAATAATAAGCATGAAACAGAAGGCGGAATTACGGCCTATACTCTTGCCGGCACAGCGGTACAGCGTATCGCCGATGCCGGTATCAACAATATTGACATTCGCTACGGACTTATTCTCGCGGGAGATACTATCGATCTTATTGCCGGAAGCCGTCGATATGACAGTACCGTTGCCCTCTACGGAATCAGAAAAAACGGTGAGATTTTCAATGTGGAATCTCCGACGGATCCCGTCAAAACCCTGCGTGCCTACGGTATTTCCCTGTATAAAAGCGCGCAGGACGGATCCCTGTATGTCTTTGTCAACGATAAAAGCGGCCGCATTGAGCAGATTCGTTTGAATATCGAAGACTCCACTGTAACCGGAACCTCTGTGCGTATGCTGAAGGTTCCTTCGCAAACAGAAG
>JBNJDQ010000152.1:0-5126 GCA_051745065.1 Fibrobacterota bacterium | reverse complement strand
CCCTCATAATCATCCACCCAGTATTCATATTTCTCTTTGATTTCCAGTCGCTCGAGGACACCGTCGGCGTCGGTATTATGGGAGTACCCCTCCGGTGAATAAGCAAGATCCTGCCCAAGAAGCACAATGGGCTCGCATCCGGCTTCCCAGGCAAAGTTAAAAAGCATATGGGCCACAGAAGGCCCGCAGGCCATGGCTCCCTTTTTGTCGTCACTGAATTGATTCACCCACTCTGCTGTGGGAATCCCTCCCTTGGGAAATGCAATGCCCTTATCAAACTTTTCGTAGATACCCGGATACACAACGGAGGGGGCAACCACAAGGGTTTCATCGGGAAAGTCCCGTCCGCGATAAAAGCAGTCATGGGTGTACTTGATCCGCTCCACGGACCCAACGGCATCCACGGTGATGCCCATCCGTTTGAGAAGATCCATGGAGCCATCGCAGGAGAGAATCAGGGCGGAATCATCAACATCTTTCAGAAGATGAACATTTTTGTTTAGTGACGGACCGGAGGCAACAATGAAGGCAGGGCGCTTTTTATACCGGTCTCCGGCAAGGCGTTTAAACTCCCGGATTCCCATGTGGCGCATAACGTACTCATTATTCACCAGGTAATTATCCCACCCCACAAGGGTGTCATCGACATTATTTCCAATACCGAACTTAACATAATTCTTTTCATCCTGAAAACGTCTGAGCATGGCGTTGGCAAACCCAATGTATTCAATATCGTAAACAGGAAAGGTAACAGGCTGATTTTTTGAGGTCATATTGGGAAATGCAATATAGGAAAACCGCCGAATCTGCTCTGCCGGGCTGACCTTCTGCAGATCCCCGCAGATAAAGAGCAGGTTGCCATTTTCGATATATTCACTGAAATCGCGCAGGGCCAGCACCGCTTGTATCAGTTCCAGATGAGGCTCACAAATAAAAAGGAGCGCTTTTTGATTGAGTCGTGTGAGTATCTCTTCCGCAACCAGCCCCAAACCCAAACCGATCTGAATCACCGTGAAACGATTGCGGCTGTAATCGATTTCTTCTGCATAGGACCGGGCGGCTGCCACCGGATCCAGCATGCTGGTAAACAGAATCTCTTCCCCCGAAGAACGGCGATACAGAAGCACCGGCACACCATTGACATCACGCAGATCATAGCGTTTCATCGGCTCAGAAGGATCCCGTTCCTGCAGGGCGTGACCAAGGTAGGCCTGTTTCTTCATCAGAACTTTCAGATTTTTTTCGTACAGAGATTCACTCATTGCACCCTCTTTTCAGCTCGCATCGACAAGGATAGGACGGATAAGGAAATTTACCACATCAAGAATCTTCACAACATCCTGCGCTTTAAATGCATCTTCATAAATCAAGAGATACTGGGAAAAAACAGCCCGATCTTCCTCGCTGAGCTGTTGGGAAATCTCTCCGGCACACTCTAAGAAACGCCGATGTCCCTCTTCAAGATGAAAATTGCGAAAGAGATAGTCAAGGCGGTCAATCACTGCAATATCCATAGCTCGTTACCCTTCAATAAACCTATACTGTAAAGTAATATATCCCGCTGCCGCCGGGGGATAATAAAAAAGGAGGCCCGAAGACCTCCTTTGAAAAAAGACAGCAGAAAGATTACTGCAAAAGCTGCAGGACACCCTGCGGTGCCTGGTTCGCCTGAGCAAGCATACTCTGGCTAGCCTGCTTCAGGATATTGGTCTTGGTAAACATCTGCATCTCCTTGGCCATATCCACATCACGAATACGGGACTCTGCAGCCTGAAGATTTTCAGCTGAATTATCCGCATTCTTAATGGTATGCTCAAGACGGTTCTGCACCGCACCGAGATTTGCACGCTCCTCCGATACAGTAATAATAGCACCATTGACCGCAGCAATACCGGTTGACTGGTTCACCGTAATATTCGCTGTGGCTACGGCGGATATTCCAAGTGCTGTCTGGGTCATGTCGTTGATACTCAGACTGATCACCTGACCGCTGTTGGCACCCACCTGAAATTCAAGCTCATCGGCACCACCGGTCAGAAGTTTCTGCGTATTGAACTCCGTCTCCGCACCAATACGATCAATTTCCGAGGTCAGCTGAGCAACCTCTGAACTGATTGCCTCCCGATCCTTGGTCACATTGGTATCATTGCTTGCCTGAACGGTCAGCTCACGCATTCTCTGCAGAATGGAATGAGTCTCGTTGAGAGCCCCTTCGGCTGTCTGAATAAGAGAGATCCCATCCTGGGAATTCCGTGAACCCTGCTGCAGGCCACGAACCTGACCGCGCATCTTTTCTGAAATTGCCAGACCGGCGGCATCATCCCCGGCCCTGTTGATACGAAACCCCGAGGAAAGTTTTTCCAGGGATTTTCCATTGTTTGTAGAATTAATTCCAAGCTGACGATTGGCATTCATCGCCATAATGTTATGGTTAATACGCATACCATCCTCCTTGACATATACGTTTTTCTCAGTCACCTGAAATCCGTTTCAGGCTCCTTTCTGTCTCACTTACTGTATCGACGGAAAGTACAAAAAACTTTTATATTTTTAGAAATAAAAAAGGGAAGGCTTCAAAAAGCCTTCCCCTGCACATTTGATAACCCCGTCTTACTGAAGGAGCTGCAGTACACCCTGCGGTGCCTGGTTCGCCTGAGCAAGCATACTCTGGGAAGCCTGCTTCAGAATATTATTCTTGGAGAACTTTGTCATCTCCGAAGCCATATCCACATCACGAATACGGGATTCCGCTGCCTGCAGATTCTCAGTGGAATTATCTGCATTCTTAATGGTATGCTCAAGACGGTTCTGCACCGCACCGAGATTTGCACGCTCCTCCGATACAGTAATAATAGCATCATTAACCGCAGCAATACCAGTGGACTGATCTGCAGTAATATTACCGGTCGCCACCGCCGAGATCCCCAGGGCTGTCTGAGTCATGTCATTAATACTCAGACTGATCACCTGGCCACTATTGGCACCTACTTGGAATTCAAGCTCATCGGCACCGCCGGTCAGAAGTTTCTGTGTATTAAACTCTGTTTCCTGACCGATACGATCGATTTCCGAGGTCAGCTGAGCAACCTCTGATGAAATCGCATCACGGTCTTTGGTTACGTTGGTATCATTGGATGCCTGAACCGTAAGCTCACGCATTCTCTGCAGAATCGCGTGAGTTTCGTTCAAAGCCCCTTCGGCAGTCTGAATAAGAGAAACGCCGTCCTGTGCATTTCGTGACCCCTGTTCAAGCCCGCGGATCTGTCCGCGCATTTTTTCAGAGATTGCCAACCCCGCAGCGTCATCACCGGCACGGTTAATTCGAAACCCTGAAGAGAGCTTTTCCAGAGACTTTGAGGCGTTCTGATCGTTGATACCCAGCTGACGGTGACCGTTCATCGCCATTATGTTGTTATTAATCCGCATAACTTCCTCCTTGAAAGTTGTCTGCATCTTGCAGCTTCCGCTATTATACTATCGAACTCTTTGCGCCGGCACTTTAATTTTTTTTAAAAATTTCATAAAACCTCTACTGATACCGATAATAAAGTTGGATAGTATTATGCTGATTATGAATAGGATAGGCTGCAGAAATCAATAAAAAACGGGGCTGTCACAGCCCCGCACACAGTCAGAAAAGAACAGGAAGAACTGCTATCCCAGAAGCTGCAAAACTCCCTGCGGCGCCTGGTTTGCCTGAGCAAGCATGGACTGAGCAGCCTGCTTCAGAATATCATATTTGGCATACGTAGTCATTTCAGCAGCCATATCCACATCCCGAATACGGGACTCCGCCGCCTGAAGATTCTCGGTGGAATTATCTGCATTCTTAATGGTATGCTCAAGGCGATTCTGCACCGCACCGAGATTTGCTCGTTCCTCAGAAACACTGATAATGGCATCATTAACCGCAGCAATACCGACCGACTGATTCACAGTGATATTCGCTGTTGCCACTGCAGAGATACCCAGGGCTGTCTGCGTCATGTCGTTAATACTCAGACTGATCACCTGACCACTGTTGGCACCCACCTGAAATTCAAGGGCATCGGCACCGCCCGTGAGCAGATTCTGTGTATTAAACTCTGTTTCCTTCGCAATCCGGTCGATTTCCGAGGTCAGCTGAGCAACCTCTGATGAAATCGCATCACGATCCTTGGTTACATTGGTATCATTGCCGGCCTGAACAGTGAGCTCACGCATTCTTTGCAGAATCGCGTGGGTTTCATTCAAAGCCCCCTCAGCAGTCTGAATAAGGGAAACACCGTCCTGTGCATTACGGGAACTCTGCTCAAGACCGCGGATCTGACCGCGCATTTTTTCTGAAATGGCAAGGCCAGCAGCGTCATCCCCGGCCCGGTTAATGCGATACCCCGAGGACAGCTTCTCCAGCGATTTCGCCTGCATACCCTGGTTAATTTTCAAATTTCGATGGGCATTCATTGCCATCAGATTGTTGTTAATTCTCATAACTTCCTCCTTGAAAACAAGTACTCAAACCCGGGCCCCCACCCGGACTATAACATTCCCGATTTTTTTATCGGTTTTATTTTTAAAATGTTTAGCTATATTTTTCCCCAGGGACAGATGATATATTGTAACCTGCTCCTATTACATTAGTTGCATTTTCATGTTTTTTCCTTTATGTGCATTGCAATTTGGCAAGCACTGCCTCATCCATACAAGCAGGACCGCAAGGAACAAATACCTCATACGTGATCAAGCAAGCCGACATCAGAGGAAAACGCCGTACCGATGCTGACTGACAAAAAAATTAAAGAATCCACAGTGAATTGACCGATTACCGTTCTAAAAGGCGTTCTCTCTTCGGGCGTGCCCACGCCTGCAACGCCCTGAAGAATCAGGACGTCGCCGGCGCGGTCGGGTGTGTTCCGGGCGTCCCTTCGGTCGGTACCCTGACGGGCACTGCTTCGCACCCTCCACCTCCCTCACGCGGTATCCCGACCATCCTGCCGGACTGACAGTTATATCGATCAGGCAGACATGCCCCGTGGTTCCGTAGGAACGATCCCTCTGTGGTCGCCCGGTATCATCAATGCCACAACCGCCGTAGGGGTGTTCGAGAGAACATCCTCCCATGTTTCCCACATAAGACACGGCATGCC
>JBNJDQ010000151.1:0-5149 GCA_051745065.1 Fibrobacterota bacterium | reverse complement strand
TTTCATAAAAGATTCCGCGGCTCTCCCGGCGTTGCTGCAGACGCCCGGCAGTCAGGAGCGTGTCAAGGGCGTCCTGCAGGTCTTTGGAAGAGCGGCCCGTTGTTGCAGTGAGATCCTGGCGTGTCATGGGGCGCCGGGAGACCTGATTCAGGACAATATCCGTAAGAGATTTTCCGGCTGCCCGGAAACGCTTGTCCAAAGCTACTTTGCTGATATTGAGAACCGGATAGGAGACATGGGCACCGAGTATTTTCATGGCACGACCGAGGGCCCCGGCGTCGGCTTTTTCCACCCAGTCTTCCGGAGCGGGACGGTCAAGGGTGTTGATCTGGAGTTTATCCGCACGGATTCGACGAAGGTATTCACCGGTTTTATGCAGTTCCTCTTCGGAATCATTTACGCCGGGAACCAGAAAATACTCCAACCAGATACTGTTGGGAAACGCACGGCTAAAGGTAATAATTCCTTCTTTGATTCTTTCAAGGTCGAGATGCGGATCAGGACGGTTGATTTTTTGAAATACCGAAAAGGATACTGCATCAACGGATATTTTTGCAATATCCAGGGGCATGATTTCTGCACGGACCTGCGGATCATCCAGGAGGGTGCCGTTGGTCAGCATAACCAGTTTTACGGCGGGGATATGCTCTTTAACCCACGTGATAACCCGGCCGATTTCGCTGTTCAGGGTTGGTTCGCCGGCACCGGAAAAGGTGATACAGTCAAGTTCAGGAGAGGATTGCATAAACTGCCGGAGTTCTTTGATGACGGTATCCGCCGGTACATATTCCTGACGTGTAGTTGTACTGCAGTTTGTTTCGCCGCATTCACAGTACACACAATTGATTGTACATACTTTATGCGGTACCATATCAACACCGAGGGATATGCCCAGCCGCCGTGACGGTATGGGACCGAAGAGGTATTTGTACATCATTCTTCCTTTCCGTGGGAGTCCTCATATTCATTGAGTTTATTTCGCAGGGTACGGACAGAGATATCCAGCATGTCTGCCGTTTTGGTTTTGTTGTTGCCGCAAAAATCCAGGGTTTTAAAGATCAGCTCCCGCTCTGCCTGGGCGACAGTCATTCCTGCTGTCAGCCCCTGATTCTCCTTTTCACGGCCCCGGTTTAAAAGAAGGGACTGCGGAACAATTGCCCCGTTTCGCGTGAGTACAACAGCCCGTTCGATGGTGTTTTCCAGTTCCCGTATATTGCCGGGCCATGTATGGCGCAGGAGCGCGTCAAGAGCTTTGTCGGAAAGGTTCTCTACGGTGAACCCGTTTTCCCTGTTGTATTTTTCAATGAAATGATCTGCCAGAGCGGGGATATCCTCTTTTCGTTCACGCAGGGGAGGCAACTCGATATTAAATACATTCAGTCGGTAATACAGATCTTCCCTGAATGTGCCTGCGGCAATTTCATCTTCCAGATTTCGGTTCGTTGTGGCGATAACCCGTACATCCACGTCGACGGGGGTATCACCGCCAACCTTGTCCACTTCCCGTTCCTGAAGAACCCGCAGCAGTTTTGCCTGCACCGTGACGGGCATTTCACCAATTTCGTCAAGGAGTATCGTGCCTTTTGCAGCAAGTTCAAATTTTCCTGAACGGGTTTTCAGTGCTCCGGTGAAGGCTCCTTTTTCATGGCCGAATAGTTCTGATTCAATGAGGTTTTCAGGCAGAGCGGCGCAGTTAATCTTGATAAACGGACCGCCAGAGCGGTCGCTCATGGCATGTATCGATTTGGCAATCAGCTCCTTGCCCGTCCCGGATTCACCGGTAATAAGAATGGTTGAGCGGCTTTGTGCGATGGATTCAGAGAGGGAGCGGATCTGTGTAATCTTCCGGGTTTCCCCGATATAATTCCACTGCTCGCGCAGAGCAGTGCGGAGATTGGTATTCTCACGGTTGAGCTTGCGGTTTTCCTTGATCAGGGTGTCAGTATCCAATGCCCGCTGCACAATGGCCTCCAGCTCGTCTGTGAAGGAGGCAGTTCCCTTTTCTATAAAATAGAATGCTCCTTTGTCCATTGCTTTTACTGCGGTTTGGATATCCCCGTATGCTGACATGACGATAAATGGAGTACGGATTTCTTTCTTTTGCAGATTCTCCAGAAGGGTAATGCCGTCCATTTCGGGCATCTTGATATCGGAGACAACAACGGAAAATGACTCTTTTGATATGCGGGAGAGTGCCTCTTTGCCGTTATTGGCCTCTTCGATTGTGTAGGATTGGGAAAAACGCAGAAATTCTGCAACGGAGCTGCGCATATGAATATCGTCATCGACAATGAGTATCCTGGGAAGAGACATAGGTTCCTCCGGTGGGAAGTTCGGTGTATAAAAAAAGGGCTCCCTGCAGGGAACCCTTTTTGGGGTGGCTGATGGGACTTGAACCCACAACATCTTGAACCACAATCAAGTGCTCTAACCAATTGAACTACAGCCACCATATTGTTTCAAAGATGCCCTAATATACATGATGTTACATGCATGGGCAATGGTTTTCTATTTTTTGTCAAGTTTTACGTTGAACCAGCTTGCCGGAATCAGTTTCTGCGCTGATTGCGGGTAGAGACCATTCCCATTGCGGATAAGGGCAAAACCAAGACGGCGTCCCTCTTCTGGGAGTATGCCCAGGGAATGCCAGGGAATGGTAACAATATGAATATTGTCTGACACTCTGTGAGTCATGTCCCCGTTCCAGGGAGAAGGGGAGTATGACAGTTTGAGTGTTTTTCCTCTGCTTCGCATCTCCCGGTCCAGGTAGTGAAAGCTGGATCCTTTTCCTGAGAGGGTAATGAATCTGTCGGAGAACACGGGGAATCCGGTTTTACTGTTGGCCGGATCAAGGCAGACTGTCAGACTGTCGTCAGCAGAAGCGGCAATACGAAGATGTTCATCTGTCGATCTCATGGTAATGCCGGGGATCTCGGTGTCACCGCTTTTAATGGTGCGTATCAAATCGTCATCAGTAATATCGTCACCGGGAGTGTAGGAAAGGAGGTGCTCTGTGTGTTCGTTTCTGTCTGAAACTGTATAATAAGAGAATGGAGCAAGTATTCCTTCTGCGTCGGAGCCCTTTATTTCCCATTCAAGGGCATAGAATTCATCTCCTCCGGTGGGTGTAAAGTATGATGCCAGATCAAAGGCATTTCCCTCCGGAGATATTTGCGTTCGCTTTGTATAGAGTGTCTTCTCTCCGGACGGACTTATTCGCTTCAGGCGGATTACAGCAGTTTCACCGTGAGACTCTTTTGTACCAATGAACTGCACTTTGATACCGTTTTTACGAAGTGTTGTCCATGGTTCCGGTGCCGTAAATTCAATCATTGGTGCAGCGTAGGCGGCAACGGTGCAGCACAGAATGAATGCTGCCAGGATTGATCTGTTTCTATACATATAAACCTCCGTAATTCATTACTCAGTATACGTATGGAATATATAAAACTACATCCCCGCAGGATACATTTATTTCTCATTTCTTCATATCGTGAAATCTCACGGCAATTATTAAACGGCGAGGCTCCCATTTATTATATTACAGCAAAGAGTAAACCAATTAATCAGGAGCTTATAATGAGTAGTGTTTTTAACTCTGTGAAACCCGGTGTTGTGTACGGGAAAGAAATGCAGAAGGTTCTGCGCATTGCAAAAGAGAACCAGATTGCCCTGCCCGCAGTAAACTGTGTCGGGTCTGATTCCATCAATGCGGTAATGGAAGCTGCTGCTACTGCGGGAAAACCGGTGTTTATCCAGTTTTCCAACGGTGGAGCCGCCTTTAATGCCGGTAAAGGCTTGAAGATGGAAGGTCAGCAGGCTGCAGTTCTCGGTGCAGTTGCCGGTGCAGAACATGTTCACCGTCTTGCAGAGGCCTACGGTGTTACGGTTATTCTTCATACTGACCACTGTGCCAAAAAGATTATCTCCTGGGTTGACGGATTGATCGAATACGGTGAAAATTACTATAAGGAAAACGGCCGTCCCCTCTTTTCTTCCCACATGCTTGACCTCTCTGAAGAGTCACTTGAAGATAACGTTGCTATTTCCAAAAAATATCTTGAAAGACTTGCCAAAATTGAAATGGGTCTTGAGATTGAACTGGGTATTACCGGCGGCGAGGAAGATGGTGTCGATAACAGTCATGTTGATAAAGAGGATCTCTATACCAAGCCCGAAGAGGTGTGTTACGCCTATGAAGAGCTGAGCAAGGTATCGGATAACTTCACTATTGCTGCTTCATTCGGGAATGTTCACGGTGTGTACAAACCCGGAAATGTAGTGCTGAGCCCCGAAATTCTTGATAAGTCCCAGAAGCACATCAGAGAAAAACTTAATCTTGATACAGATAAGCCCGTGAACTTTGTATTCCATGGCGGGTCAGGCTCTGAACCCGAGAAAATTCAGGAATCCCTGACATACGGCGTCATCAAAATGAATATTGATACAGATACGCAGTGGGCCACCTGGAAAGCTATTCTGGATTATTATACAGAAAATGAAGGCTATCTTAAAACGCAGATTGGTAATCCCGATGGTGAGGATAAGCCCAATAAGAAGTTTTATGACCCCCGCAAATGGCTCAGGAAAGGTGAAGAAGGCATGGCTGACCGTGTTGCCCAGGCCTTTGATGCCCTCGATTACAAAGGTTGATTTCAGCCTTCCTGTTTTGAGCACGGCTTCCTCTGCAACAGAGGAAGCCTTTTTTATGTTCCGGCAGTGTTTCGCAGAGCCTTACGCAACCTCTGCCGGGGTGCGTAGTTGTACTTTTAGGCACGCTTTCGCCGGTTTCGGCTGTGGTGGATCAATATTACTTCCGCAGTTGGATCTGATTTTCGTACATTTTGAGGTAATCAGAGCGGGGCTGATGCCCCGATTACTAAGTCGGTATTGCCGCCGACGGGGCAGTTCCTTTTCCCGTGGCAGAAACGAAAATGCCATTTATGGGGTTTGGCCCCCATACGACCAAATGAACCATCTTTGTTTTGATAAACCCTGTTTGTGTCATATCAGGTTGCGATGCAAAATGTAGAACCAGCCGCCGAAAGATTCGTATATGTCATGCGGCCTGTTCCTGGGTTATATTGATCTGAATGGAACGTGAATGTCTGAATTGATTTCAGTGAGAGATTCGCACAGAGGGAGCACG
>JBNJDQ010000150.1:0-5180 GCA_051745065.1 Fibrobacterota bacterium | reverse complement strand
TGCCATTCTTGCAGAAATGGGCTTTCCCACAGAGGATATCATCTTTGACCCCAACGTCTTTGCCGTGGGCACGGGGATCGAGGAGCATCGCCGCTATGCACTGGATTTCATTGAGGCTGCAGCGGTTATTCGTTCGGAAATGCCCGCGACTCATATCAGCGGCGGAGTGAGCAATGTTTCCTTCAGTTTCCGCGGCAATAATCCCGTCCGCGAAGCGATTCACTCCTGTTTTCTCTATCACGCTATTCAGGCGGGTATGGACATGGGCATTGTCAATCCCGCCATGCTGCAGGTCTACAGTGATATCGATGAGGATCTGCGCGAGCGGGTGGAGGATCTGCTTTTGGACCGGCGCGATGATGCAACGGAACGTCTGCTGGAGTTTTCTCAGTCCATGGACACGTCCGGCAGTGGGCAGTCACAGGAAAAACAGCAGGCCTGGCGCGAAGAGACCGTGGAAAAACGCCTGAAACATGCCCTCGTCAAGGGGATAACAGAGTATCTTGATGATGACCTTGCCCAGGCCCTGCAGGAGTTTCCCTCCGCTGTGGATATAGTGGAAGGCCCGCTCATGGGGGGCATGGATTATGTCGGGGAGCTCTTCGGTGATGGAAAGATGTTTCTTCCTCAGGTCGTCAAGAGCGCCCGGGTGATGAAAAAGGCCGTGGCCGTTCTCAAGCCCCACATTGAAGCGGAAAAGACCGAAGCATCGTCTGACACGGCGGGAAAGGTCCTCATTGCCACGGTGAAAGGTGATGTCCATGATATCGGCAAGAATATTGTTACCATTGTCCTGCAGTGCAACAATTTTGAGGTGATTGACATGGGGGTTATGGTTCCCTGTGACGATATCCTCAGGCGCGCTCAGGAGGAACAGGTTGATGTCATCGGTCTGAGCGGCCTGATTACGCCCTCTCTGGAAGAGATGGTGCACGTGGCTCAGCAGATGGAGAAACGGGGAATGACCATGCCCCTCTTTCTGGGCGGAGCCACCACCTCGGATATTCATACGGCAGTCAAGGTTGATCCGGAGTATTCCGGCCCGGTTGTGCGAATGCGTGATGCGTCGCAGACGCCGGGGGCTGTGGCAAAACTTCTCGGGCGGGATCGGGTTGCCCGGGCAAAGGAAATCAAGGAGAACTATGAAGAGATGCGGCGCAAACGGAAAGAGGGCAAACCCTTTACCCTTCATTCTCTGAAGGAAGCCCGCCGCCGCGCTTTTCGACCGACCTTTACCGCCGAAACCTCGCCCGCTCCGCTCCGGCCGGGAGTAACAGAGTTCATCAATGTATCCGTTTTTGATATTGAGCCCTACATCGACTGGCGGTATTTCCTGAATGCCTGGGACCTGAAAGGATCCTACGATGCGGTGCTCAGTGATCCCCAAAAGGGCCCCGAAGCAAAGAAGCTTTTGGCGGACGCGCAGAATATGCTTGCAGAGATCGATGCGGAAAACCTGCTGAAGCTTAACGGCGCCTGCGCAATTCTGCCGGCACAGCGACAGGGGGATGACGATATTGCCGTGTCCCATGTGAACGGGGAGGAGTTT
The DNA here is from genome assembly GCA_051745065.1 of Fibrobacterota bacterium. GTDB lineage: Bacteria > Fibrobacterota > Chitinivibrionia > Chitinivibrionales > Chitinivibrionaceae > Chitinivibrio. The sequence continues at coordinate 3,631 of JBNJDQ010000150.1, read as the reverse complement.
TTTACGGTTCCCACCCTGCGGCAGCAGATTGACAAAGGTGATCGTCCCTCCTTCGCCCTGGCCGATTTCATTGCCGGACCGGAAGAGAACGTGCAGGATCACCTCGGGTTCTTTGCGGTCACCGCGGGTATCGGCCAGGAGAAAGCGGAGAAACTCTTTCGCAGGCAGAACGATGATTACCGTGCCATTATGATTTCTCTCCTCGCGGATCGTCTGGCCGAAGCCTTTGCCGAGATGATTCATGAAAAAATGCGTCGGGAGATCTGGGGCTTTGCACCGCGGGAATCCCTTTCCAAAGAGGAACTTATGCAGGTGAAGTACCGTTCGATCCGCCCGGCACCGGGCTATCCCGCCTGTCCGGAGCACTCTCAGAAGGAGCTGATATTCAAGGCACTCGGTGCAGAAAAAATCGGCATTGCCCTGACAGAACACTGGATGATGCAGCCCTCGGCATCGGTCTGCGGTTACTGTTTTGCCCATCCCGAATCCCGCTATTTTTCCGTGGGAACTCTCGGAAACGATCAGATTGCCGATTTTGCCGCGCGAACCGGCATGGATGAGGACGCCCTGCGATCTCAGCTTGCAAAGAATGTGCGCTGAATCCATGGAGATGATCGATTTTCACGGCCATTTTTTTCCGGAAAAGGTCGCCCCCCGTGCCGTGGACCGGATTGTATCCACGGCAGATGGGTGTATCAGTCCGGCCGGTGACGGGCGGCTTGCATCTCTGAAATCCTCCATGGCAGAGTGCGGCATCGGCCGCACGGTAAGCCTGCCCGTTGCAACAAAGCCGGCGCAGGTTTTCTCCATCAATGGCTCCCTCCCTGCCGATGATGCCCTGATCCCCTTCGGAGCAATTCATCCGGCTCTTTCTGCAAAAGAGACCGACCAGACGCTGCAATTGCTTTGTGACACGGGGGTTCCCGGCATTAAACTTCACCCGGAGTATCAGGATTTTTACATCGATGATCCCGCCCTGGATCGATTCTTTGATGCCCTTGCAGCCAGCGGTCTGATTGTATTGAGTCATACCGGCTGGGATCCCGGCCCTTTTACGGGAAGCCACAGTGAGCCTGCGGCCGTTGCCAGGCGTCTCGACCGTACCACCGGCCTGACCTTTGTGGCCGCCCATTACGGCGGATTGATGCGCTGGGAGGCGGTTTACACGCATCTTGCGGGACGCAATTGCTGGTTTGATACATCGGCTCTTTCTTCTCTTGATCCGGATCTCTTTATGGCCATTCTGCGCCGCCACGGCAGCGAGGGGATCCTCTTTGGTTCGGACTGGCCCTGGTTTTCTCAGAAGGAGGCCCGTGATTACATTTTGAATATGCCTCTTTCCGCTGCGGAAACACAGAACATTCTCGGTGCAACCGCCCGAAAGCTCCTGCGCCTATGAGGATATCCGCCGAGGCCCTTGTTCTCAATACGTTTTCCTACGGCGATTCCGGGCTGATCTTCAAATGCTGTTCAGCGGATCTTGGCCTTTTTTCCTGTATTCGCCGGGGCGCCAAAAAGAAGGCCTTTGTGCCGCAGATCGGTTCATACATTGCCGTGCATCTCTATCGGCGTACCGAAGAGAGCGGACTCTTTACCCTCACCGAAGCAGATGAGATCCGCCATTTCCGCTTTGAAACGTCTCTGCTTCGGACGGCTGCGCGGGATACGATCTACGAGTTGGTCCTGCGTACCATGCATGAGGAGGAGCCGGATGCCCGCATCTTTCTGCTGCTCATGAAATTCAGTGCATACCTTCCCGAGGCTGATGAGGATGCTGCGCCCTTTGCTCTCTGGTTGTTTCTGGTGCGCTATTCAGCATTGCTCGGATTTGCCTATTCCCTCACCGCATGCTGCCGCTGCAACGCGCCTCTTGACAGCGGGGTTCTGGCACCGGAGGAGGGGGGATTCCTCTGCAGCAGCTGCCGGCCGGGGCAGAAACACGCGTTCTCTTCTGCCGTTCTGTCCCTTCTTGCCCGGGGGGCGGGGGATCCGCCTGAAATATGCCGGAATGAACCGGGCAAACCGGCCCTGACCCGTGCCCTGACCGAGTTTATTCTGTACCAGCTCCACAGTCGTGCTGATCTGAAAGCCCTGGACGTATTTTGTTCTATTCTGTAGAGACCGACTCTTTCGTGTTGACAAGCCTGGTTTACAAAGTATATTAGTTATATAGAGTATTGGAGGGCGCTGTGAAACGACTCTGGATAATATTGATTTTACTGATTACGGGAGGTGCTATGGCACAGGATACAGCAGTTTTTGCCGGCGGGTGTTTTTGGTGTATTGAGGCGGCGTTTCAGGAGTTGGACGGCGTGCGAGACGCCCGATCGGGGTATACCGGCGGCACCACGTCCAACCCCACATACAGCGAGGTTTCCCGCGGGGAGACCGGCCATTACGAAGCGGTTGTGGTTGAATATGACCGGGAGCGTATCTCCTACGATGAACTGCTGGACGTTTTCTGGCGCAATATCGATCCCACGGACAGGGGAGGACAGTTTGCGGACCGGGGAAATCAGTACCGCCCGGCCATATTTTACACTGATCAGGACCAGAAAGAAAGGGCGGAGCGTTCGCGCCGCAAGCTGGATGAAAGTGATCGCTTTACAAAGCCCGTTGTCACGGAAGTGCTTCCCCTTGATACGTTCTGGAACGCGGAGGAGGAGCACCAGGACTATTTTCGCAAACATTTTGCCGCCTACAACCGATATGCAGAAGGCTCCGGACGAAAACCATTTATCAGAAATACCTGGAAAAAGGAGCCTGAGCCTGCGAAGGAGCCAGAGCGGCAGAAAAAGGATCGTGCCGACCTTACTCCCCTGCAGTACCGCGTAACCCGTCAATGCGGCACGGAACCACCCTTTCGCAATGAGTACTGGGATACCAAAAAACCGGGGATCTATGTTGATATTGTATCCGGTGAACCCCTGTTTATGTCCCGGCATAAATTCTCCTCCGGAACGGGGTGGCCCAGTTTTTATGCGCCCCTTGAAAAAGAAAACATCGTCCTGCGGCGGGACAGCAGCCATGGAATGGTGCGCACGGAGGTTCGATCCCGTCAGGGGGATTCCCATTTGGGCCATCTCTTTGAAGACGGTCCGGCTCCCACGGGGCAGCGTTACTGCATTAATTCGGCGGCCCTCCGCTTCATACCGGTGGAAGAACTGAAAGAAGAGGGGTATGGTGAGTATCTGAAGTATTTCTCCGAGGATTCTGACGATTAAGTACGAAATACCGCACAGGTGCTGTGGAGTTTCAGATCTCCATAGTATATATTTATCTTTTTGGAGGTTCATCTGCCCATACGTTTAATGGTTCCGGCTTTTTTTGCCTGCTTTCTGTGGTCCACCGCCTTTGTGGGCATTAAAACGGGCAGTGCCTTTACCGACAATATCCTCTCCTTTGCCGGACTGCGCTTTACCCTTGCCGGGCTCCTGCTTGCGCCTTTTGCCTTCAGGCATACTTCACCGGTTCGGGCCTTTCGTACTCATTACCAATTGATCCTGGCCGTGGCCGCATCGCAGGTGTTTCTCCTGTATCTCTTTTTTTACCTTGGTATCGAACGGATTCCTGCTTCTCTTGCGGCAGTATTTGTCGGGTTTTCCCCCATGGCCGCATCCCTGGTTGCGCA
>JBNJDQ010000149.1:0-5259 GCA_051745065.1 Fibrobacterota bacterium | reverse complement strand
CTGTGAAGGTTCAAGTCCTTTCAACCGCACCATAAAAGGAGATTCTTCGGAATCTCCTTTTTGTATTTATACGCAGTTCACTCTGTGTCCATCGTGGTAGCCGGTGCAAATATGGATCACACTCTAGAGTGGCACACGCAAAAAACGATTTTGCTGCATTGCACTCCCGTATTCTCCGTACACCCAAAGCCGTGTATACTCCTTGAGACCTGATCTGTCTGTCGGCAGAAAGCGCCTGGAAAACAATGAGCTCCCTGCTATGGAGCGTATCTTTGCGGACATCAGCATTGGTCCGACTCTTGAAAAAGGTATAAAATACATCTCCCGGACTGCCCTTTCAAAAGCTCTTCGCCTCATAATAATTCAGCAAAGCCACGCTCTACCAAAAAGCACCGAAATAAAAAGACCGCCCCGAAGGGCGGTCTGTAAAAATCGAAGAAGGCGTAACCTTACTTCATGATATTGATCCGAGCGGAAGCAGCTCTGCTACCGGTCTTAATTGTCATAAAGTACACACCGGATGAGATTCCCGCCTTGGAAAAGGTTATCTCATTTGCACCAGCGCGGGCGCTGACAGCTTCTTCCATCACCTTTTTACCGGCTGCGTTGTAGAAAGTTGCCGTGGCAGTACCGGCCTGATCTGCATCAAAAAGGACGCTCAGGCTGTTTGCCCGATCCACCGTACGAAAACCCATGCGCTCTGTGCCGGAAAGCGTTTCAATGACGGGAGCCGGACGATAGTCAATTCCGAGATCGCTGTGGGTAATGCCGTTCAGGTAGATCTCTTCCACCATGAAATTGGTTTCTCCACCCTTGTCCATGTCTTCGGCAACCTGGAATGTCAGTGATTTAACACCGGTTTTTCCGGTTTCTTCCCAGCTCAGATCCTTCAGGGTATCACTCTTCTCATCACCGATCCAGACGTCGGGTTTGCTGAAGCGGTCCATGGTTATTGTCTGCTTTTTCAGCTCATCCCCTGTTGCAGAAAGGGTGAATTCATATCCACCGTATCCGATCTTATCAAAGATATCCTGTGATTCCAGAGCAAGAGTTACATCACCGTCACTCTTATACCGGACAGTAACACCGGTCATTTGAGAAAGATCAGCCCACCGCCCTGTGGTTATGACAGAATCGCCATCCTTAGCAATATCAGACATGATCTCAGCACCGAATCCAACATATCCGTAGGACATATCATCTTCTTTCCCGAGAACGAAGGTAACATCAAGCGTATTATCTGTTACCATGTTATCCATAGTTTCGCTGTCAAGAACAGTGCCGTCAGCACCTTTGATTACAGAAGTACCACCATCTTCAGAATCATCGAAGACATAGTAATACCCGCCACCGTGATAATAGGTGGTATCGCCACCGCCGGCTCCGTATTCAGCATCACCCCAATACGCACCGTTCATTGCACCGAGATGGGTCTGACTGTTATCATCGCCGTATTCATTACCGAAATGATCAAAGATGACGCCCGAAGTATCAACGCCATCAGTCTTATGGGTATTCTTGTCCCCGGGTTCCCACCAGTTACCGGTCATTACCATCATTGAAAGCAGGGCTACTGCTTCGTTATAGGCATCTGAAAACTCAGCATCATACAGGTAATCCGTATTAATATAATTCCAGACACTGTTCAGCAGTTCCTGGTTATCTGTGGCAACACAGGCTGCGCCCAGAGGTGCCATGTAAATCAAAGACTGATCCTCACCGATTTCTGTTCCATCCAGCTCATAGCCATTCACAATATTGGCGGCATCATTCCCTGTTTTCCCGCCGATCCATGATACCATTGACTGCAGAGCAGATGCAGCATCATTACTGCCGGAGGTCGCATAGTCCATGGCAAACCGCATAGGTACGCGGCAGGCATTGGTATAGTAGTCATCATCGTGTGCTGTCTCACCCCCACCACCAGGAGTGTTGCCCTCGTAAAAATCTGCCACAAGACCCGTGGAGCTGTTGGCAACGCTGTTGTATTTGTTATACACGCCGGTCACAATTGACCCCCAGTCACTACCGTCATCATAGCGGTCAAAAACGCGGAAATGATTTGCCATCCAGTCGGAGGGACGTGTTAATCTGTCATTATACCAGCTGTCGCCAAGAAGAGTGAGATTTGTACTGGTGTTGATTTCATGTGCCCAGATACCATCCATGATTGCCAAGGCCTTTGACAGATAATCATGGGCACCGTCAGAGCCCCACTGTTTATCTGCAAGAAGCAGGGCGTAGGCAATATCAAGATCACCGTCCGTAGCAGAACCCTCAGCAGCTGAACCGCCACTCCAGACACGCCAGTGCATAAGGTTATTATCCTGCTTGTAGGCATCATAGAAATCGACAAGACTGTTAAAGATCGTCTGGGCATTGGAATCATGGCCGGCCATCATGGCAGTAATAATCATGGCATATCCATGCTGCTCCGACACGGTGATTGTCCAGTTACTCCCGTCCGTGGCCTTTGACTCATAATAGGTCATGCCTTCATATTCTTTTTTGTAGCGGCTTTTGTACTGCTCATAGTATTTAATTATGGCATCACGATGATCGACCCAGTTGCCCTCCGAAGGTTTAAGACCATAATCCTTTACCTGCGGAAAAGGCATGTTTGCGCCAAAGGCCGTTGTCGCCACAAAAAAGGGCAAACAGGCTGCTGCAATCAACTTCATAAAACGACTCATAGACATTCCTCCATGTATTAGATAATCTATCATTTCCCAGTGTATCATGCCGGACAGATTGAGCCGGCTCTGGGCAATTTACTCTTCAATATAATAAAAATTTGCGAGATAAAAGTACGTAAAATCTTATCTTTTGCATATTGATACTTTGCAAATATTCTGTTCCTTTGTGATTTTGCCGGTATTTTTTACCTTATCAAATCACCCAGGCCATAGGTCCGCATAAGATCAAGTATGATATTCCACACAACATGACCATAACTGTCAAAAAGCCAGGTCACCACAGCAGCTGCAAAAACTCTGAAAAAACCGCGAATGCCGGTGAGGTCTTCAAAAAAAACAAAGAAAAACAGGGCAATAATAAATACAACAATGGAGGAGCCGTGAGCAGAGATCAACGCGTTAATATCCACGTTCGTCCCCCTTTCTGAGACTGACCGGCCTGCCAAGAATCTCCGAATAAATAACCGCACGGCGCAACTGTCTTCCCCGCAAATGGTACCGGTGCGCAGAGAATCCTCTTTGCCGCGCCCGGACATTCTTTGGTGCTTTTCTTCGAAGTGTTGTGCGCTGCGTTGTTTGCGCAAAAGAAGAGTATGATTCCGCCGATTGATCCAAAGATGCCGTAGTGCGGTTATTCGCATCAGGAACCGGGGTATCTCCGGAAAGATCGATATGATCAGGGTGCGAATCCTGCGTCGCATACTGCTCTGAAAGGGCATCGGAGACCTGAGTCGACACATCTCCGGCAGCTTTTTTAAAACTATCCAGTATCCCCTGTGCTGTCAGGGGCTCAGAACTCTTCTTTATTTCGGGATCATCTCCTTCAAGATGCTCCCGAATGCGTTCAGATTCAGCGGATTCCTGCTCTTTTCGAGCCTGAGCAGGAGAATCGGAACTCTCCTGCTTCTTTTTCTGTTGCTCCGTAATGCTTTTAACAATGGAGAACACGATAATAATAACTGGAATGAGTATCTCTTCCATATTATTTATCTCCGCGTCCTCTGTCCTGATCTTCGTCAATTTCTTCTTCATCGCTATTGGCAGGACCGGCAATGGAATCACGCATTTTGGTATCGGATTCAACATTTTTCATTTTATAGTAATCCATTACACCAAGATTACCGCTGCGGAATGCCTGGGCCATGGCGAGGGGAACTTCAGCTTCGGCCTCGACGACTTTGGCCTTCATCTCCTGAACACGGGCAACCATTTCCTGTTCCACGGCCTGCGCCATGGCGCGCCGTTTTTCGGCCTTGGCCTGGGCAATCTTCTTGTCTGCCGCAGCCCGATCAGTCTCCAGTTCAGCACCGATGTTCTTGCCTACATCAACATCAGCGATATCAATGGAGAGGATCTCGAAAGCAGTTCCGGAATCAAGTCCTTTCTTGAGGACCGTGCGCGAAATAAGATCAGGATTTTCCAGCACTTTCTTGTGGGTTTCGGCAGAACCGATGGTGGTGACAATTCCCTCGCCGACACGAGCCAGAATAGTTTCTTCTCCGGCACCGCCAACGAGGCGCTCAATATTTGCACGCACTGTCACGCGGGAGAGAGCTTTTACCTGAATACCGTCCTTGGCCACAGCCGCTACAAGTGGGGTCTGAATAACCTTGGGATTCACGCTCATCTGAACCGCCTCAAGGACATTCCGTCCTGCAAGATCAATGGCGGAACATTTGGAAAATGAGAGTTTTATATCCGCTTTCTGAGCAGCAACAAGGGCCTGAACAACGCGGATAACATTGCCGCCGGAAAGGAAATGGGATTCCATGAGGGAGGTTTCCAGATCGATCCCTGCCTTTTTACCGGTGATCAACGCTTCAACAATGAGCTTGGGCGGCACCTTGCGAAAGCGCATAAAGATAATCTCTACAAGGCTTACATTGGCCCCTGAAACCAAGGCCTGAAACCACAGCCCCAGATACGACCAGATAATAAATACAAAAACAAGGACAATGATCCCTGCAATACCAAAAAGAATCGGACTGATTTCCATAAACACCTCAACACATTAAAGTTATGATTCATTTACAATTTCACGAACAACGATGCGGTTTTCATCAACCGAAACAACCTCGATAGCGGTGTTCGCCTCGATAAGACCGCTTTGTGCAACCACATCGAAATACCCGCCACTGAACTTCCCCTTACCCACGGGACGCAGCATCGTGCGCGCTAAGCCCTGCTCCCCCACGGCGACACTGGTGCGTCTTCCAAAATACGGAGTGCTTTCCAGACGACGCTTAAGAGCTGCGGGAGAACTGCTGATAAGACTCGTAGCATAGACTATGACCGCAGGAACAGAAAAAAGATTCACCAGCAGCAACACCGGAGTTAAGGAAGGACTTACGCCGTACAATAAATAATAGGAAAAGAAAAAAAGGGCCGCCGACGCCATGGAAAGCAGGCCGAGAGAGGGAATCATCAGTTCTGCCACAATCAGAAGAGAGGCCAGAATCTGACAGGCAATAACGGCGATATAGATCATTCCTGCTCCTCAACCTGCAGATACTGGCCGGAGACACCGGTTACCCGCACAGGTGTATCAGCATCAATAAAAAGC
>JBNJDQ010000148.1:0-5351 GCA_051745065.1 Fibrobacterota bacterium | reverse complement strand
TTCTACAATTGATATACCACAAAGATACCTTTACCTGAAACTCTGCGCCGTATCATTTGTTACAAGTTCGATAATATCGATAAACTTTTTGAATGCAATTGTTCATGTACGCTCTCCCTGTGTGTATATGATACAGGACATGCAGAGATATGCAAGGAAATAATCAGAACATTTTTCAGAAAGCAGAGCAGTATTTCGGCATCAAAACCGTACGGCATTGACAGCAGGCGAATACAAAACGGGCTCCCCGCAGGCAGCCCGTTTTGTATACAGAATTGAAAGAGTGCTTATATATGCTTTTCGGTGATCGCTTCGTTTTTCCCTTTGGGGTAGATGTCGAATTCATCCTGATCAAGGTTGTTATCCACAACTACGCGCAGACGAAACCCGTGATCTCGCTCAAGATCACTGAGGGTGCTGCGTTCTTCATCAAGGAGATACTCCGATGCAGAAAGGGGAACGGAGATGGAAAGCTCCCGGGGAATTGACTTGTCACCTTCGGCACGGTGCAACCAGCGCTCAATACGGGAGGCCAGGGTTGCCGTGGAAAAGACACGCCCCAGGCCGGAGCAGGCCGGACAGACATCGGTGAGCAGTTCCTGCAGTTCCGGACGAACCCGCTTACGGGTGATCTCCATGAGACCGAACTTGGAGAGGCGCGTAAATGCCGTCGTGGTGGGATCCTCAGCCAGGGTATCCTCAAGGATCTTTTCGATTTTACGCCGGTTTTTGGGGGACTTCATATCGATAAAGTCCACCACAATGATACCGCCGATATCGCGCAGCCGCAGCTGCCGGCCGATCTCCTTGGCGGCTTCCTTATTTGTTTCATACACGGTCTGTTCAAGCTTATCACTGCCCGTATTACGCCCGGTATTGACGTCAATTGCCAGAAGCGCTTCAGCATGATCAAAATAGAGGTATCCTCCGTTTTTCATCCAGACCTTGCGCTTAATGGAACGATCAAGATCCCGTTCGATATCAAAGGCATCAAAGAGAGGAATATCACTCTCGTAATGGGAAACACGGTCAACCATTTCCGGTGAAACCTTTTCCAGATAATCCACGATCTCTTCGAAATCATCCGTGCTGTCGGCAATAATCTCCTGCACTTCCCGCGAAAAAAGATCCCGCACAACCTGCGTCACGACCCCGCGTTCCGTAAAGAGTTTTTTGGGACCGACTCCCTGCAGAGCAGCATCCTGGACTTCATGCCAGCTGTTTACCAGAGTCTGCAGCTCCTTGCGGATATACTCCGGCGGCACCTGCAGGCCGATGGTTCGTACAATACAGCCCAGGCCCGGCGGCAGCATCTCGCGCACCAGACGCTTGAGCATTCGCCGATGCCCTTCGTCTTCGGTCTTTTTTGAAACACCGATTATTTTTGAATCCGGCACAAGAACCACAAAGCGCCCGGCAAGGCTGATCTGCGTGGTAATCTTGGGGCTTTTATCGCTGATGGGCTCCTTAATCACCTGCACAAGAATCTGCTGGCCCACATGAAGCACGTTCTCGATGGGAACGCGGGGAATGCGGTTACGCTTGCTGCGGCTGCGATTATTGCGACTGAGGTAGTTCTCCACTGTCCTGGCCACGTCCTTGGAATGCGCGGGAAGCAGGGAGGGGTCAACATCGGAAATATGCAGGAAGGCATTCTGATCAATACCGATATCAACAAAGGCCGACTGAATACTGGGAACAACCTTTGATATCGTCCCGCGGTAAATATTTCCGAGAATTCGTGTACTGTCGGGCTGCTCAACAACGTATTCAACAACATTGCCGTCCTCCAGCAGGGCTGCCCGTTTCTGCGTTGTGGAGGAGCTTAATATGATCTTTTTTGACATAAAGTAATACAATCCTTTTCTGTTTTAACCCTCAAAATATATTCAGTCCCCACGGGAGTCGAACTTAAATATCACAATTAAATTATTCTTTTGCCCCCCTTTTCTGAGATACATATATTTCAGTATACAGTCCCAATGCCTCTGCTGTGACAAAGGCTGTCACAGCAGAGGTGTATATTACACAGAAATAACCAATACAAAGGAATGAATGGTATGGCAGCAAAGAAAAAGAAAAGTGTATCCCAGGCGGGCGGAGACAAGTCAGCAGCCATTGCGGCGGCAATGGGGCAGATCGAAAAAGAGTACGGCAAAGGGGCAATCATGCGCCTTGGCGACAATCCGCGCAAGCGTTTCATCGATACAATTCCCACGGGATCCATCTCCCTTGACATCGCCCTTGGGGTCGGCGGCATTCCCCGGGGACGTGTTGTTGAGATATTCGGTCCTGAATCATCCGGTAAAACAACCCTGTGTCTCCATGCCATTGCCAATGCGCAGAAAGCCGGCGGTGTTGCCGTCCTGATCGATGCGGAATACGCCTTTGATGCAGAATACGCCCGCAACCTCGGCGTAGATGTGGACAACCTTCTGGTTTCTCAACCCGACACAGGAGAACAGGCCCTGGAGATCGCCGATACCCTGACCCGGTCCGGTGCGGTGGATCTCATTGTTATTGACTCCGTGGCGGCCCTGGTACCTCAGGCGGAAATCGAAGGGGAAATGGGTGACTCCCATGTCGGCCTGCAGGCACGGCTCATGTCGCAGGCGCTGCGTAAGATTACCAGTGTAGCCTCAAAATCCAACACCACGGTTGTCTTTATCAACCAGCTGCGCATGAAGATCGGGGTTATGTTCGGCAATCCTGAAACAACCACGGGGGGGAATGCCCTGAAATTCTACGCCTCCGTGCGCATTGACATTCGACGGATCGGGGCAATTAAGCAGGATAACGAAAGCATGGGGAACCGTACCCGCACCAAGGTTGTCAAGAACAAGACCGCTCCTCCCTTCAAACAGGCGGAATTTGATATTATGTACGGGACAGGAATTTCCTACTCCGGAGATGTACTGGACCTTGCGGCCGAAGCGGATATCGTTGATAAAAGCGGTGCCTGGTACTCATATCAGGGAGAACGCATCGGTCAGGGGCGCGAAAAAGCCAAGGCCTTTCTGGAAGAAAACTCCGCCATGCTTGAAGAAATAGCCAAGCAGGTGCGTGGCTATTTCGGGCTGATCAGAGACGAGGAGGAAGAGCAGCCGGCTGCAGATGAAGCTGCTGGAAAAAAGCAGGACTAAGGCCCGGATCACAGGACAAACCGGGCTGCAGGTGTTTACTCAATACGAAATTCCCAGGTCGCGGCGGTATCTTTCCGACCGAAGGTTTCAAGAAGCCGCCGGCGCCGGGTGTCTGCTTCTTTCAGGGCACGCTCGTACCGTTCGTACCGATCTATAACATCCTGCACATACAGCTTTGGCTCAATACCACGGCAGTATCCGTGGCGCACATAGTCCTTGTAAATGTAGCTTTTGAATGATAGCTTAAGGATAGCCTCCTCCACATTGCTGAACCAGAGACTGTCCGCATACCCCGCATGGCGCGCCACCCGCTGGGCATCCAGCACATGCCCGGGCCCGGCATTGTACGAGGCAAGGGAAAAATGCAGGGCTTCATCGGGAGGGAGCTCATACCAGTATTCTTCCCGAAGAAACTGCAGATATTTGACCGCCGATTCAATGCTTGCAGCAGGATCTGACAGATCACTGACACCGAACTGCTCTGCTGTTTCGGGCAGAAGCTGCATTATTCCCCGGGCGCCGAAACGTGATTGAGCCGCGGTACTGAAACGACTCTCCTGATATGAAATTGATGCAAGAAGAGTCCAGGGAAGCCACTCCGTTGCGTGCGCCTTAAAAAGAGAATCCCAGGGGGAAATAACGCCCGTCTCCAGGGAGAATTGTTCGCTCTGCACCCGCGAGGTGTACCCCTGCAGATTGCGGTAATACTTTTTGTAGATCATATTATACGCCGGATCGGAACCGTATTTCATACGCCGGATCCACCCATTCACCCGTTTCTTCAACTCCGGAGAGGTTTTGCGAAAAACCCACCCCACCCGCTGATCAAGACTTGCCGGTGTACCGACATCGATATTATCGAAAAAGGCACTGTTCAGGCGGGCAATATTTTCATCGGCAAGGGTGTAATCCAGAATACCGTCACTCACCAGTTTAATAAGCTGGTCAATCTCCATATCTTTACCGACGCGCTTGATTTGAACAGGAGCACCGATTTCACTGATAATATGTTCCAGACGGCTTTCGTAATGACTGCCCCGGGGCACGGCAACCACCTTGCCTGCAAGGCTTGTTACAGAGCGTATAAGCTCATTTTCAATTTCATGGCGTTTCATGGACCGCCACCGGCGCGGTTTCCGCTGTACCAGAACCTGTTTTGTAAGATTATGCGGAATTGATGCGGAATAATCCCGCAACAGATCCAGAGTAATCACCCGGTTATCCGCAATGAGATCTCCCTTGCCTTCGCGCAGAAGTGTAAAGAGAGAATCCTGCGTGGAAGGTGTTTTGATCTTCAAATGTACTCCGAGATCTTTGGCAAAGAGTTTAAGCAGCTCATACTCATAGCCCATGGTATGACCTTTATAGATAAAATAGCTGTTCCCGTTGTACCGGGTCAGGGCGATGAGGGTATCCCGGGCAATAATTGAATCCAGATCAACATCCGTGACGTAGGTATCATCACGAAGCCGCCGGCGGAGTTCATCGGCCCCGCGCTCCTTCGAATCCTGAACGGTACAACCTGTCAAAAGCAGCAGAATAAGCAGAGCACCGGATCTCACCGTACACCTCCGTGTTCCTGAATACAGAAATACACCCGCCCCATCAGGCGAACCGCTCCGGGCAGTGCAGAATCGGGAAAAACTCCATTGATCAGTATACCATGGGGAATTGAAAAGATCATATCTATTGACATATTTTTTGCCGCAGCCGGCTACAATGAGCGGGCCAGGCGTTCCAGATAGGCCGCAAGGAGAGGATTCAACCGCGTAATAACCGCTTGCAGGGCAGGAACCCGGGAAAGCTCAGCAAGGCCCTCTGCATCGGCGGATTCCAGTTTCCGCAGGAGGTCTTCAAGCTCCCGTTGACTGAACCAGGAATCGAGGTAACGGCATCCGGTGCTGAGAAAATCCGGGGAGGCAAAGAAACTGCGGATCTCATCGGCAAGAACAGCGTCAAGTGAATCATGAATAGGTGCACGCGCCTGTATGCGATCCGTAAAGAGCATTACTCCTTCAGTACGGTATGCTTCCTGAAGCTTCCCCATAATTTCTACAGCAGTTTCGGAACAGGGCGGCGCACTCACGGAAAGACCGACAATACTGAATACAGCAAGAAGTATTTTAATCACAGAGCCTCCTCGGGTGAAAATATATTCCGCAGCACAGTGAAAGTTCAGGCAAATAATTGGTCGCCCATACGAAAAAA
>JBNJDQ010000147.1:0-5498 GCA_051745065.1 Fibrobacterota bacterium | reverse complement strand
CAACTCCGAAGGCCCTGAAATGGTTCTGTGGCCTTCTGTACAGGAAGCTGAGATAATCCTTGATTCCGAGTTGGACCTGATTTTCGTACATTTTGAGGTGATCGGAGCGGGGCTGATGCCCCGGTTACGATATGTCGGTATTGCCACGGACGGAGCAGTTCCTTTTCCCGTGGCAGAAAAGAAACCAAAATGCCATTCATGAGGTTTGGCCCCCATACGACCAAATGAACCATCTTTGATTGGGTAAGCCCTTTCCACCACAACACCCTGCATTGAATAATGGTAAAACCAATTGCCATACGAATATGGATGCATTCACCGAATGGGTACACATCAATACCGTTTTACCTCATTGATAAACATGTCCATGGAAAAACAAAGAACCCGTAACTGCGGTTGTTAGGATAATACTGATACGTCCCTGATTGGCGTGACCATGTGCGCTGCCACAGGAGAGGTTATGTCGCGGGCAATGAACCCGCGGCAAAACCCGATTTCGGCATTTTCAGTTTATCGAAGAAACTTACTCACAAAGGGGGATGTTTCACCTCTGCGCAGAAAATGCCCGGACGGCCCTTCTCCAAGAAACTCAGAGAACCATGCCTCATGTTCAATCTCTTCGTTCAGGATTGCCAGGGCAAGATCATAGGTACGGTGATCTTTGCCGGCAGTGAGATTACAAATTTCCGTATATCCCTTCACTGCACACCGTTCCGCATTCACCAGGACCTTCAGCATTGCCTGAACATCCGTCGGATCCGAGGGCAGTCCTGCCGGCGGACACGCTGATATGTCATGAAACGCCTTCATGTCACCGGGGAGCTTTCCGTCCAGCTCGTAGATGCGGGGAACAAGGGCCTCAAAGTGGTTGCGGTCTTCAATACGTGCCGTCTCGGCAATTTCCTTGATACCTTCACCCTGCAGTCCGATCAGGTTCACCCGCAGAATCGTGTAATAATAGAATGTCGTCAATTCAGCTGCTGCGTTTTTTACCAGCAGATTAACAATTTCATCGACGTCCACACCGGCCTGTTCAACCATTTTTCGTGTTACTTCAGCCATAATAATAACCTTTCATTTGTTGTGATACTCCATTGATAATGTGTGCCTGAGTTGAGATCAACCGTACCTGCACAACCTCCTTTTCAACCACGATACAGAATACTGTTAAAGAATGTATACGGAATACCCTCTGTGTTGAAATCATATATGCGTTTTTGTCGTCTTCACAGCATGTATAATCAATATACACATGTGTCAGGAGTGAATGGAGAATAATTCCTGTTTTGCCAAAGACAGATCTGAGAAAGCAGAAAGAAACAGCGCAAAGAAACCATGATTATGGGCATAGAAGCAAGCCCGAATGAAGCGGTGCAGTGAACGGAATAGCACCGAACCGGAACCGACCACAGACAGGGGAATATTCATTGGTGGATTATTTTCGTCGGGCAACACCGCCCACAGCGGTCACGGTGCGCCGTGACCGCTGTGGAAAAATGCCGCCACAGGATCTATCTTTTCAGATTCGCCGCTTTGGCATGAACCTTTTCTTTCAGTTCGTTTTTGTAAGCAATAATTCTATCCCGGAGAGAGCTGTCTGCAGTTGCGTTTATCTGCGCGGCAAGAATCCCCGCGTTTTTTGCTCCATTCAATGCCACCGTCGCCACGGGGATACCTCCGGGCATCTGCAGGATAGAGAGAAGTGAATCCCAGCCGTCAATGGAATTGCGCGATTTTATGGGCACACCGATAACCGGCAGAGGAGATATTGCCGCCACCATGCCCGGCAGATGCGCTGCGCCCCCTGCTCCGGCAATAATCGCCGTCACGCCACGCGTATGAGCCTCTGCGGCAAAGGAATACAGTTTTTCCGGGGTCCGGTGGGCAGAAACGATATCGATCTCATACGCAACCCCCAGTTCACCAAGTATATCTGCCGCTTCCTGCATCACGGGTAAATCGGAATCGGATCCCATGACGATACTTATCAATTGTTTTTCCATGAAGTCACCTTTACTAATTGTTTTACTTCCCCAGCTTTTTCCAGGGCCTTTTTTAGGGATGATGCAAGCACGGTGATATGTCCCATCTTCCGGTAGGGTCTGGTAATTTTCTTTCCATATAAATGTATCTTAACCCCTTCAACGGCCATGGCTTCGGTTAATCCCTCATACTTCACCGGCCCGTCGCTTTCCGGTCCGCCCAGAATATTCAGCATTACCGAGGGACGTTTCAGTTCTGTACTCCCCAGGGGCAGATTCAGGATTGCCCGCAAATGCTGCTCAAACTGCGAGGTAACAACACTCTCAATGGTATGATGGCCGCTGTTATGAGTTCGGGGAGCAGCTTCATTCACAAGAACATTACCCTGTGAATCAATAAAAAGCTCCACTGCAAGGAGTCCTTCCATATTCAGAAGCTCAATAATTTGCCGGGCACAGGCAACTGCTTTTTTCGACTGTTCTTCCGTCACTGAGGAGGGACATATCAACTTATCCACAAGGTTTGCCCGGTGGTCAAACTGCATTTCCACCACGGGATAACAGCTGATTTCCCCCCGCCCGTTTCGTGCTGCAATAACGGAAATCTCTTTTTGTATCTCCACCTTTTCTTCTATCACCGATGCGCCGGGCAGCAGTCTGGGCAGATCTTTGGGAGAATCAATTACGGCAACTCCCCGACCGTCATAGCCGCCGGTCCGCAGTTTTTGTACAAAGGGAAAGGCAATCTCCCCCGTGTCAACAGCGGCACGGACTGCATCTTCACAATCGTAGAGGGAGAAGGAAGACGTGGGAATACCATTGTTCCCATAAAACTCCTTCTGCAGGCCCTTATCCTGAATCAGTTCCAGTATATCCGGATCCGGAGCGATCCTGAGACCTTCTTCTTTCAGTTTTTTCAGGGCCGCAATATTCACATTTTCAATTTCAAAGGTTAAGAGATCCACCATTTTCCCAAACCGGTACACCGCATCAAAATCGAGATTGCTCCCCTGTACATAATGGGAGGCAATCCGTGCGGCGGGACATTCTTTGTTTTTATCCAGTACATAGGTTATGATATCCCATTTACTGGCTTCCTGAATAAGCATTTTCCCCAACTGTCCGCCGGAGATAATCCCTATTTTAAAATCTGATGTTACAAATTCTTCCATAACCCATCTTTCCACGTTTCGGCTGGTGCCTGGCTGAACATCGTTCAATGACCGCATTCAATATAAACCGCCGTGAAGAATTCTTCCGTAATCGCCGAAAATGCGGCACTGTTTCGGACGGCGGCCTCTTTCGGAGAATATGCAGAATATCACCGATCCATCCGCTCATACCGATGCCCTTCATCGGCCCACAGCGGTGTGGTGATAATATATAAAAAGAGCAAAAGAAGGAGTGAATAATTCCCCTTCAGGCACCACGGCAAATCTGCTGAGATATTGATATTTTCCGCCAGCGCTTTTCCTGTACGGGAGCCTTTTTCGAATATACCCCCGAAAAATCCTGTTGCCGGTGTGTGAGCAACGGTCAAAATAGGGGCAATGGCCATCTTTCTTTTGACACGGTACTGCTCGTGTTCTATATTTTCACACAGTACAAAAGACCCGATGTGTAATCATACGGGTACAACGCAAAGCCTGAGGAGGTGGTATGGCCGGCAGCAGTTTCGGATCCCTTTTCCGCATAAGTACCTTTGGAGAAAGCCACGGTGGCGCCGTGGGATGTGTTCTGGACGGTGCACCGCCGGGGCTTGAAATCTCCGAGGATGATATTCAGAAAGAGCTGGACCGGCGCAAGCCCGGACAGTCATCGGTAACCACGCCGCGCAAGGAGCCCGATAAGGTGCATCTTCTATCGGGGGTTTTTGAAGGCATGACCACGGGGACGCCCATTTTAATGATTCTGTATAATAAGGATGCCCAGCCCAGTGCTTACAGTGATATTAAAGACATGTTCCGTCCCGGCCATGCAGACTATACCTATCTGACAAAATACGGAATTCGTGATTACCGCGGCAGCGGACGGGCTTCGGGTCGTGAGACCGCTGCCCGGGTTGCTGCGGGTGCTGTTGCCCGAAAACTGCTGTATCAGCGGGGCGTACGGCTTACGGCCTATACCTCCCGCACGGCGGGGATCAGCTGCGAGACCTACGAACCCGCAGAAATTGAAAATAATCCCATGCGTGCCTGCGATCCCGCGGCGGCAAAAAAAATGGTGTCCCGCATTGAGGCCCTTTCAGAGGAGGGGGACAGCGTGGGAGGCATTGTGGAATGCCGGATCACCGGTGTTCGACAGGGGTTGGGTGAGCCGGTTTTTGATAAGATTGAAGCGGATCTGGCCAAGGCTATGCTTTCCCTGGGAGCGGTAAAGGGCTTTGAAATCGGCCGGGGGTTTGATGCGGTGGATCTTAAGGGCAGTGAGCATAACGATGCCATGGATCGCTCCGGTTTTGTAAGCAATAATGCCGGCGGGGTTATCGGCGGGATCACCACGGGGGAAGAGATCTATTTCCGCATTGCCGTGAAACCCACCTCCTCCATATCCAAGGCTCAGCAGACAGTGGACACCGGCGGACGGGAGTGCACCATTCGCACCGAAGGACGGCATGATCCCTGTATCTGTCCCCGCATTGTTCCCGTGGTTGAGGCCATGGCCTGTCTTGTCCTGGAGGACCATTACAAACGCTACGAGAGCCAGAATATATAACCCATACCGGGGCATCAGTTGATGCCCCGCTTTTTTCTACCTGCAAACAGAGGGGGGATTCATGTTTGATGTTCGAAAAAAATTAATCCTTGATACTGAAGAATATACCATCTTTTCACTTTCTGCTGCCCAGAAACAGGGGCTTTTATCCCTGCACAGGCTTCCGGTCAGTCTGAAGGTTCTTCTGGAGAATCTTTTGCGGCATCAGGACAGCAGCTTTGTGGAGGATTCCCATATCCGCGCCTTTGATGAATGGGTGCAGGAAGGCAGATCCCTGCAGGAAATTGCCTATCATCCCGTGCGGGTGGTGATGCAGGATTTTACCGGTGTCCCCGCCGTGGTGGATCTTGCCGCCATGCGTGATGCTCTGGGCAAACTGGGGGCAGATCCGGCACGGATTTCTCCCCGCGTTCCTGTGGATCTGGTGATAGATCACTCCGTTACGGTGGACTATTACGGTACGGAAGATGCGTGCAGGAAAAATGTTGCCGCCGAATACGCCCGAAACGGCGAACGCTACGGCTTTCTCAAGTGGGGGCAGCAGGCCTTTGATAATTTTCGTGTGGTCCCGCCGGGAACGGGGATTGTCCATCAGGTCAATCTGGAATATCTTGCCCGGGTGGTGTGGACAGAGTCGGAGGGGGAAGAGCGGATTGCCTGCCCCGATACCTGTGTGGGAACAGACTCACATACCCCCATGGTCAACGGGCTCTCTGTTCTGGGCTGGGGTGTGGGCGGCATCGAAGCCGAGGCGGCCATGCTGGGTCAGCCCGTAACCATGCAGATTCCCGATGTGGTGGG
>JBNJDQ010000146.1:0-5594 GCA_051745065.1 Fibrobacterota bacterium | reverse complement strand
TGCATTCACCGAATGGGTACAAATCAATACCGTTCCAAATCATTGATAAACATGTTCATGGAAAAACAATGAACCCGTAACTGCGGATTTTAGGATAAAAAAGGCCCGCCGGAATGCACCGGCGGGAGGTATTTGAGCAGGATCACTGAATTTCCGTCTACTGCTTGCTGCGGATTTTTTCCATGATGGGAATGGCTTCTTCGGGATTCTGCCGGTATTTCTTGGGCGAAAGCCCCGTGTACTGTTTAAAGGTGCGGTTGAAATGAGGAATATTGTTATACCCCACGGAATGGGCAATACTGACAATCTGATGCTCTGTTTCCAGAAGCAGACGCTTTGCCTCGGTGACCCGGACCATATTGAGGTACTGCTTGAAATTCATGGAGAACTTCTTTTTTAAGAGCGACGGTATCCGCGATGTTGACACCCCGGCTTCCTTGGCAAGCTGCTCCACATTGAAGGTGGGATTGGAATAGTTTTTGGAAATCTGTTCGGTTATCCGGTTGATGTCCTCCTCCTGCTCATCTTTCATCTCCACCTTGTCATAGGAGATAATAATACGCTCATCCTCACCGGAGGTTGCCGTAAGAAGACGCTCAAGAACCCCGTTCTTCCACAGGGCAATCAGCATAAAATAAAATAGATTCACCAGGACGACCGCAAGTATCCAGGCATTGATATTCTTGGTAAAGGAGATCTCATTCACGCGAATCTGTACGTTTTCTCCGACAATCTTGCGGCTGTCATTACCGTTGGTAATATCAAACTGCAGAGTTTTTGCAGCATTCATATTAATTTCCTCATGAATATCAGCAAAGTTTTTCCACCATTCGGGAACAATGAATTCCTCCAGGGGAATGGATCGTTCGATAATGCCGTCATCCGTGTACAGTTCTTTACGAAACCGGGCATAGGTATTCACCCGCTCATCTTCGGAATAATCATCGATGAAGGTTTTCAGATAAAAATACAGGGACTTTGCATTTTTCAGTTCCAGAGAAAGATGAATATCCGTATAGCCGGAGAGATCAAAATGCATATTTTTGCTGCCCGAAGCCTTGGCAATATAGATACCTGCGTAATTACTGGGCAACTCACTTTTGCGCAGGGTAAACGTCCAGGCAATATGGTTTTCATTGAGATCAAGAATATCCGCCGTGGATTTTCCGCCGTCGGAACTGTCCGAATAGGTATCAACGGAAAGAACGGTGTCAACGGAACCGCTGGTATAAGGGATGACATGTTTCGCCGGCTTGTACACAACCAAAAGAAGCACAGCAGAAAGGAGAAGCGGAACTGCAATAAACACTGCAGGATAGGTATCGATTATGCGTTTGTCCGTTTTTGTCATTATAATTCACCCGCTCTAAAAAGTTGATCTGAAACCGTCTCATATAAAATAATTACAGAGAGTAAAGGATACACAGACTATTTAATAAAAGTAGCATATTTTGCACGCACAATCAACATTTCAAAAAGGATTTCCTTTATTATGGGGAAAAGGCCGATAATACTTTGCATTTCCCCGGACATGAAATTCAATATGATTAATAATTCTCTTTTTTTTGCTAAGTGTAAGAAGGTATCTTTGTCTATATTATAGATGATGGATTATTAATCTTACCAGGAGTTGTTTATGAGAAAGATCTCAGCAGTATCACTAATGATACTCTGTACGCTCGCAGCAGCCTTTGCCGATGCTCTGCTTCGGGTCAACAAGGCCGGCTATTTCGCAGACGCAGAAAAACGGGCTGTTCTGTGTTCCGACAAAAACCTGACAGGAAGTCCCTGGAAGCTGAAGAACACCGATGGAACCGTCCTGCTTTCGGGTACGGTCGGCGAAAGTGTTCATGGAAGCGGGCCGCACTCTGTGTATAATTTCAACTATGAAATCCCCTTTTCCGATGTGACAGAAACAGGAAAGGTAACACTTTCCCTGCCCGATGCAGATCTGAAAAAAACGTTTCCCATCGAAAAGTCCCCCTACGAAAAGGTGATTGCCGCAAATCTTCGCTGGTTTAAAGTACAGCGCAGCGGAACAAAAAACACCCTGGACCATGAAGGCGCTCATTTCGGGGACACCGCCTGTTATGTCTACCGGGAAGAAGAAAAAGGCGTCCACTCCTGGGATAACTGGAAAGAAGACGATGAAAGCAAACGGGTTGATGTCCTCGGCGGCTGGTATGCAGCCGGCGGCAACTACGCAAAATTCACCTCAGCCACGGGGTATGCCACCTATTATCTTCTCAAATCCTATCAGACAAATCCCGCTCTCTTTGACAATGCCTCCGGACAGATGGGGACAATTCTGGAGGAAGCACGCTTTGGTCTGGAATACCTGCTGAAAGTAATGCCCGACGATGAAGACTTTATCATTCAGGTCGGCGGATTTGACGGCGAAAACGGCATACGTCTGCCCGAAGATGACAAATACGACGGAAAACGCAACTGTTATTCCGCCTACTCCAAACCGCAGATGGCCTGGGCCGCAGCAGCCCTTGCCCTGGGCAGCGAAGTCTTTGCAGAAAAAGGCGATGCGGACTTTGCCGAAAAATGCCGGACCACAGCCGTTAAAATCTACGACCGTGCCACCTCGGATGAAGCCTACACCACATGGCTGCAGAAGGAGTACGACCAGTTTAAGGATGAATCCGCCGGGGATAACCTCCTGATTGCAGCGGGCCAGCTTTACAGCCTTACGGGTGACGAAAAATATCTCACTCAGGCAAAAGAATACTCCCGTGAAATCAAAAATGCCTGGTGGGCCGCATGGAATATGCAGCACATGATGGGGCACGTGGGTATTGCAGAGGATTTTGATAAGGCCCGGGAATTCTTCATGGCCGATCTCAATGAATTCGCCGCCACCTCCGAAGGCAACATCTGGGGCTTTCCCATGGACTACGGCTTTTCCAATCTCTACGGATCCTACGAAATTGCCGCAGCAGCCCTGCGCTACCGCAAAGTCAGCGGCAATGAAAAGTTCTCCGATCTTGTAACGGATGTAATCAACTACACCTACGGCGTGAACAACTGGGGTGTCTCCTTTGTCGCAATGAAGGAACTGGATAACAGCGTGCACAACATCAATATGCCCGTGTACAAACTGCAGACCCACCTCTTTCCCGAAGGTGTGCCGGTGCTCGGCCCCTGTGACACCAAGGGACATAAACAGGAAAGCAAGTGGATTCTTGATGATATATCAATGAACTACTGTCACGAGTACAATACGCCGGCGGTAACATTCTACGACCATGCCGATGACTACATGACTACGGATGCGTGGATTTACGGTGCCGCAGACAACATCTATCTTCTGACCCTTGCAACAACTCTTCTTACCAAGTAGAAAGGGAAACCTATGAGAAAAATACATATATCAGCGATACTCCTTCTGTTTGCACTGTCCCTCTGTGCGAAAACCTATATCCGCTACAATTATCTGGGCTACAATCCCAGCCGTCAGAAACGCTTCGTCGTAATGTCCGAAGAGAACATCGACGGTTTTGCCTGGAAACTGGAAAAAGAGGGCACCAAAGAGCCCGTTATCACAGGAAAACTGGGAAAATCTGTCTACGGCAAGGGAAAACACCTGCCCTTCAAGTACAATTACGTCATGGATCTGACTGACATAGAGGAAAAAGGTGATTACCGCCTTTCTCTGGAAGGAAACGTGGCGGAACCGGCGGAGTTCCCCATTAAAGACGATCCCTACGGCGGAATTATTTCCAAACCCCTGCGCTGGATGCGTGTTGCCCGGTGCGGCTCGCATAACGCTATTGACCACGGCTTCTGTCACGGCGGTGATACGGCCTGTACCGTTCACCGGCGCGTGGACAATGACAACGGCGACTGGCAGCCTGCAAAGAGCGGCAAGGTGGTCGACGGTTTCGGCGGCTGGCATGATGCGGCGGACTATCTGAAGTTCTCCCTGACCAATGCCTACGCCTGTTACTTTCTGCTGCGTGCCTACGAGGTGAATCCGGGGATCTTTGACACCCTCAACACCCACAGCACGACCAAGTACAACGATCTGCTCGATGAAGCAAAATGGGGCCTTGATTTCCTTATGAAGACCATGCCCGACACCAACGAGTTTATGGTTATGGTCGCTGATGCCAAGGACCATAACGTGGGCTACCGCCTGCCGGAAGACGATGAGCTTGACGGTGAACGCCCCTTTCTGTCCGCCCTCTCCGCACCGCAGATGGGCTACACTGCGGCAGCACTTTCTTTGGGCTCGCGCATCTTTAAAGAGAAGGGTGACACGGAGCTTGCTGCGGACTACCTTGCCATGGCGCGTAAAATCTATCGCCGGGCAACCTCCAATGATGTGGAAGCAACGGCATGGCTCAACGACAAGGCCAATCCCTTCTATGCGGACAAGACAACCAACGACAATCTGGAACTTGCCGCGGCGGAGCTCTTCGCCTCCACCGGGGACAGCGCCTATCTGAAAGAGGCAATCACCTACGCCGACAAGGCACGGGCCTCGGGCTGGAAAGCATGGGAATCGGTCAATATGCCCGCCCATATGCGGGTCATGGAGCATTACCCCGTTGCCAAGAACTATCTCTTTCTGGATCTGGATCAGTTCCTGAAAAACTCCCGTGAATCCGGCAATATCTGGGGAATTCCCATGAAATACGTCTGGGCCGGACTGTACTCCTACATCGGTGTCGGCGGTTCTGCCGGGGAATTTGAATTCCGCACAAATAACCGCAAATACCACTCCCTTGCCCGGAATATGACGGATTATCTGCTGGGATACAACAACTGGGGCATGTGCTTTGTCGCCATGGAGGATATGGATCATACCATTACGGAACCCTACTCCCAGGTCTACAACCTGCAGGGACGCAAGTTCCCCGAAGGCGGTATTTCCGAAGGCCCCGGTGACCGGTCATCCTGGGAGAAATACAAAACCTATTTCGGCTTTGATGAACAGGCGGAACGGACCTACCCCTTCAATACGTCCCACGGGGTATTCTACGATAACAAGAAAGACTTTATGTGTATGGAAACCACCATTTGCGGTGTTGCCGACGGGCTCTATGCCCTTGCGGTTGCATCCAAGCTGTTCCACGACTAAGTACACATACGCCCGAATTCGACGGGGAGAGGCAGGCGCCTCTCCCCTTTTTTGTGTCCCCACGCCGCACAGAGCTCCCCCGGAGAGCAACCGAAGGTGCTTACGCGCCGCGGGAAATAAGCCGCTCCACCACAGCTGCGGCAGTCAGAGCACGGGGCGTGGTAAGATACACGGGGTTTTTACGGTTGCTTCGGGTAATCACCAGCAGCTGCTGCTCCCAGTCAACTTCCAGATCAAGAATATCCTTCAGAGGAATCTTCGTACGTCCCCCGCCGATCAGAAGCACCTCCTTCGGGGTCACCGCCAGGGTTCCCTCCCGGTCGTTCACAAAACCGCGCACCGTATGGCGCACGCCATTTCGCTGAAACCGGTCGATAACGCGCTTCTTCAGAAGACGTCCGTCCCCGCTGAAATAACAGGGTTCATGAAGCCCGGGAAGGGGAGAATCCACCTCTTTGAGGGGAAAATCCTCCGTTGTCAGGCGGCGAACATAGCTGAGGCG
>JBNJDQ010000145.1:0-5619 GCA_051745065.1 Fibrobacterota bacterium | reverse complement strand
CGCCCATTGTCGCTTCGGCAGTTACGGCAGTTCAGTCTTTTGCCAAATCAAATTACGACACCCTGCTTTCTCCGCGGGATATGCGCAGCCTTCTGAAAGAAACCGGTACCCCTCAGGGATCGGGAGGGAACATCGGACCACTGCCCAATATTAAAACAGCCATAGAAACCCTTGAGGAGGAACTGGGCGGTCCGGATACCGTCACCTGGACCCTCTCTGTCACCAACGGAAGTGGAAGCGGCAAGTATTCGGAAGGAACGATTATACCTGTTTCCGCAAAGGATTCCGCCGGGTATATCTTCACCGAATGGACCGGTGATGTGGATGTTCTTGCCGCAGTGAACGAAAAGAATACTGACGTCACCATGGGGACGGCAGATGTGCATATCACTGCAACCTATGAACAGGACACGGTGATTGTGGATACCCTCAATCCATCAACGAATCTTCTTGATTGGGCATACTGGGGCGCCTACACTGACGATTTCGGCGGCTCTGCCGTTGATACGGGAACAGCTCTTCTGCAGTCGGAAACCGCCGCCGCAGAGTTCACCATCGGCTCCTCGGACTCCGTTTCCGGAGAATGGTCATACGGCGGTATTTCGGCAACTCTTCCGCCGGCGGACACCAATACGCTTGATCAGGTTACGCATATCAAGGTAATCTACACCGCAGATAATAACTTTACTCTGACCCTGCCCCAGGCACCTCTGGACGAAACAGGAGAATCCTACGGTGCTGCCATGGCTGCGACCGAATCCTCTGCAGACACCCTGCTTCTGGCCGTAAAGGATTTCGCTCAGCCCGACTGGAGCAGCAGCACCACAGCCCTCGACCCATCCGCTGTAAAAGGACTCATCTTTGAACCGGTACTCCCCTATGGCGGTGGCAATGCGACAATCTCCATCTCCGAAGTAATCCTCTACAATTATCAGGGAGGAACGGAGACCGCGACCACAACCCTTGAAACGACTGCTCCCACGGCATCACAGACCATCGTAAAACAGGGTGATCAGCTTATTCTGCGGGGCTTTACCGATCAGGCAGGAACTGTCTCCATCTATTCTCTGCAGGGGCGACTCCTTCTGGAACGAACGGTTGATCTTTCGGCAGGATCGTTCCGCCTGAAACACCCGAAAGGAATCACGGGTATGAACATTATCCGTGTAGAGACAGGAGAGGAAACACTCATGCAGAAACTGCAGTTCTGATTCACTGCGGGCAGTGTCTGTACCTGACGCTCCCGCTCCGGCGCACAACGAAGGAAATTTTGAACAGGGAAGGGCATTTTTGAATGCCCTTCCCTTCAATTTACTAATAACTTAGTGAGGAGTATCATGAACAGACTGAAAGAGGGGCAGATCGCTCCGCAGCTCCACACCGTACAGTCCATTGGCGGTACCGTTGGCCTTTCCCAAACGATGTGTACCCTGGTCAGTTTTTTTCGCTTTTCCACCTGCCCGTACTGCAATATGCGCGTGCGTTTCCTGCAGCATTGGCATGAATCAAACAAAGATATTGCCCTGGTGGGAGTATTTGGCTCACCCGCGGCGGATGTTACGCAGGTAAAGGAGATCCACGGGACAGATTTTCCTCTCGCTGCAGATACAGCCGGAGATCTTTACCGATTGTGGAGGATCCAAAAATCCTTCTCCGGCATGCTGAAAGGAATGATTTTTCGGTTTCCCACCCTGGTACGGGGGCTGCTCCACGGGTATATTCCGAAGAATCCCCACGGTCATCTGATGACCATGCCCGCCCAGTTTCTGGTGAGTCCTGCGGGAACACTGCTCCTTGTTCATTACGGCCGTGACGAAGGGGATCATGTTGATCTGCAGCGGATACGCGAAACCGTTGACTCCCGGAAGGAGCGGCAAAAGGAGTGAGCCAAAAATACTGCACAGATCGCGTGGACCGCCCAATGCTGCCAGGAAATCTTCGTCATACCCCGATTTCTGCCTGCGCCGGACCGAATCAGCGGCACCACTGCACACCGCACAGGAACTGAAATATTCCCCTCCCGTCGGTCCCCGAAGGATATATTCCCCATTCAGAGGCGATTTCAAAGGGGAATGGTGAAACGCAAAGAACATCTTGAACAAATATACCGGAACTATCACCGGCCGGAACTGCTGCGCCTGGACCCTCTTCTGACGGTCCGAAGCCTTGATCGCCGGGACGATCGGGAGCTCTTTGGATTAATTGCTGCCTGCCTCTCCTACGGGCGGGTGGAACGAATCATCCATACTCTGGAACAGATCATTATCCTGTGCGAAAATGCACCGACTGACTTTATCCGCAATACCACCCATGCCGATAAATGCGCCCGCCTGGATTCAGTGGTTCACCGATTCAACCGGGGTGTGGATATCGCCCTGCTCATGAGCAGCCTGAAAGAGATCCTCACCAAATTCGGCTCCTGCCGGAATCTCTACACGCACTGCCGCGATGGCCGAAGCTCTCAGAAAGAAACCCTGATTGAATTCTCCCGCGCTCTGCGCCGGGCCGCCCCGGATCCGGCAGATCGTGGCCGCCCGTTCAGGTATCTGCTTCCGTCACCGGAAACGGGCAGCCCATGCAAACGCCTCAACATGTATCTTCGCTGGATGATCCGTGCCGATGACGGCATTGATCTGGGGCTTTGGAAAGATTGTTCGCCGGCACATCTTGTTATTCCCCTGGATGTACATGTAATCCGCACAGCCCGCCGCCTGCGCATGACCCGGCGTAAAAGCCCTTCATGGGCAATGGCGGAGGAGATCACGGCAAAGCTCGCCGCCTGCGATCCCGCTGATCCCCTCCGGTTTGATTTTGCCCTCTGTCACTGGGGAATGCTGACTCACCGCCGGAACACATAGGATCAGGGCAGGTTCACGCGTATTGTCCGACTGCAAAGAGAATTCTCCATCTGCAGAAGATACACGCCGCGGCTCAGCCCCGCCGTTGCAATGCGCCCGGTATTGCCGGAGATATTCTTCCGGCGCAGGACCTTCCCCTGCAGATTAAAGAGCACCGCCCGGCCCGGCTGGACATTTCGCAGGATCAGCTCACGCCCCCCGGCTGCAACGACCGTCTGCATCCCCGAAGAAGCACTGTGGACCTCTGTAAGGGCTTCAGACTCTTCGGGAGGCATAATGCTGATCGCGTCCAGCGCAACCACCGCACCGGTCTGCGGGACAACCTTGAGATAGCGCAGGGAATCCGCATCGACATCGGACAGGTCAAAGGATGCCGTGCCCGCCGCACTGCCGAGATCAACCCCGCCGCTGTTGCCGATAAGGCCAGTGATGTTCCGGGCGCCGTACAGGGTATATTCGCCGGAATTTGTACTGTACACGGTAATATCTGCACCACTGCGGTCGCAGATCCATGCTTCCGGGCCGAAGGAAAACGTAGCAAAGGAGCTGTGCTCAGTACTTTCCACATCCAGACTTTGATCATCGGGCGCCCCCAGGGCACAATGCATCTGCGCCTGTTCCGGACGATTATGGGCACGAAATGCCTCCATGTTCTGCGCATGAAAGGAGGCATTTGCCCGGGACCGCAGAATAATCGTATCCGCCTGAAAGGGGGTCCGATTCTGCAGTTGGACAGTGGTGTCGGCATACCCGGCGACGCTAATATCAGCAGTGATACTTTTTACCTGGGATTCACTGTATTTGTAAAAGGTGCCGCTCACCGGTGACGACCACACAGGAAAAGCTCCGTCATGGAAAGATACCCGTCCATACAGGGGAGCCCCACCGGAATCCGTGAGCACCGCGGAAAAGCCCCGGTCCGCCCGTTCAAAAAGCGTTTTCAGGCCCTTGGTGTTATCGGCACAGACCCGGGACAGATCAGCGGGCTCCTGCTGTGCCTGGGTATTGTGAATCTCCGGAACCAGAGAATACGTTCCGCACCGCACATAGGGGTAATCCCCCTGAACCCCGGGAATGCCGTCCTGCTCCATCCAGCCGCCGAATTCCAGACCGCGATCCAGAGAGACTTCGGTAAGATACGTCTGCGTCAGGGTGCGAAACTCATCTGCATCCACAGGAACCATGGGAACATCGGCGAACCACGGCGCAATAACAGCTTCAACTCCGGTGTGGTAGTCCAGGGAGATGAACCAGGGATCCTCCATAAGAATGCCCTGATACGCCTGCAGTTCCGGCGGAGACAGAGGATACTCCGAGCAGACACTGTGATCATCCCCCATCCAGCCGGAGGTATTATAATAGCCCCCCTGCCAGCCAAACTGCCGATTGGGATCAATTCGTCCCGCAAGATACCGGGAATGCGCCGCATACCCGTCGGGAGACAGGATGGGGACCACCGTGAACCGGTACCGTTTGCGCAGGGCCTCCCATTCGGGTGCCGTCAAAAGGGAATCAAGAAATGCCGTCACGCAGGCCGTCCCCACTTTCTCGTTGCCGTGGGTACTGCCGGAAATGAATACCAGCGGACCTTTGCCGCCGGTTTCATCAATGCGCAGCACCTGTATCGGGCGACCTTCAGAACTCTGTCCCGCCGTATCGAGACGGCAGAAGTCGTAGCCCCCTGCATAACTTTCGATACGATCCGTTACCTCGTACAGAGTGGGGAAGTTTTTCCGGCTCATCCCGGTAGACGGTTCTGCCGCAGAAACACCGTCACAGCCAAGAAGCGCCCTTTTCTGCTGCTCTGTTACGTCAAACAGGGCCGACCCGTTCTCCCAAAAAATCGGTTCTGCACCAACCGTCTTTCGTGCCCGAACCAAAGCAGCTCTGTCAGAAATATGAACGCGAAGCGTATCCGCATACACCGAAGAAACCAGACCCGACAACGCCGCCAGCAAAAGCCAATAACGAAACATATACCCTCCCACAGGATAAAAAACGTATTCCCTGGAAGGGTACTGCACATCAGCGGCTTCTGCATAAAAAAACGAATAATATCAAAAATGACGGGAAAACAGAAATGCAAAGCCATCCTCTGATCGCCACATACCTACCCTTCAGAATTAAAATCCAGCCAGACCTCAACCCGGCGGTTCTTCATCCGTCCGTCGTAGGTTTTGTTGGAGGCCACCGGCATGATTGAGCCGAAACCGCGTACGGCGGATACTTTCAGGCCGGTCTTATCATTCAGGAGTTTTGCGATTGCCCGGGCACGGCGGTGAGAAAGGGCCCGATTGCCCCGCAAAGAGCCAATATTATCGGAAAACCCGAAGAGTTTCACCTGCCCCCGGGAAAGATCCTCCCGCTCTATAAAGTCGGCAAAGCGGTCAATATCACGGAGAGAACGGTTGTCCGGAATACTGCTGCCGGGGACAAAGCGAAAGTTCACGGAGAGCCGCAGAGCATCGCCGACACTGCTGCGATAGATCGACGGCGCCGTGGAGGGGATATCCGGCTTTACCAGACGGAGAGTCTGCGCCACAAAGCCCACCTGTTCGACAATCCCCTGACCGCTGACGGAAAGAGAGTATTCCACAAGATCCCGCGCCGGGGCGGAAAGCTTTTCGGGAGTATACAGAAAAAGCCGCCGGGAGAGCGGGTAATCCTCTGTCTTTACTGAAAACCGTGAGGGGCGCGCAACAATTCCCTCACCAACAGTAATATTCAGGGATTTATTCTCCCCGGTGAAGGTAACGCTGGC
>JBNJDQ010000144.1:0-5635 GCA_051745065.1 Fibrobacterota bacterium | reverse complement strand
AATCTCCGAATGAATTGTATTCTGTATAAGATATATTTTTCATGCGTCTGCAGGGAAGTTCAATGGCATCCTCTCACGGAAGGCCATTCTTTCTGCACTCTCCTCCTTTGCCCAAAGCCCCCGGGGAGTACTTTTATCAGGAAATATGCAACGCAACACGGCACGCATTTCCTGCAATGGACAGGCATCACTGATCAGGAAAACCCCGAACGGGAAGAATCCGGGCATACACAAAGGTGCGCAGGGAGAATACATACAAAAAACAGAGATAAAAAAGAGGAATATCGATACTATGAATGATTGACAGAAAGAATGGTGGAGCTGAGGGGGTTCGAACCCCTGACCTCAACGCTGCCAGCGTCGCGCTCTCCCAGCTGAGCTACAGCCCCATATTCTTTTTACACCCTAGAGGATTCGAACCTCTGACCTACGGATTAGAAATCCGTTGCTCTATCCAACTGAGCTAAGGGTGCGTCGTCTTTAACAACGGCCATAAAATAATTCAGGGCAGAATAAATTGCAAAAAATATTCAAAATTTCCGTTTCCGGGAACATTTCGGATACCGCCCCGTGGTGTGAGGTATATTTTTAATAAAAAAGGAGGAAGTATGAACATAGTCGTTCTCGACGGATTCGCCCTGAACCCGGGAGATCTCTCGTGGAAGAATCTATCCAATATGGGGCATTTCACGGTCCATGACAGAACCGCGCCGAAGGAGACCGTTGCCCGTTTGAAGGATGCGGATATTGCGGTCATCAACAAGGTCGTTCTGGACAAAGATGTTCTCTCGCAGCTGCCCAATCTAAAGTACATCGCCGTGACTGCAACGGGAGTCAATAATGTTGATACAGAATACGCCCGGCAGTGCGGCGTGGATGTGGCAAATGTTCCCGCCTACAGCACGGACTCCGTTGCGCAGATGATATTTGCCCACATTCTACACCAGACCAATCGCGTGAGCGAACATTCCGCTTCCGTAAAAGCGGGGGACTGGGAACGGGCGGAGCAGTTTTGCTACTGGAAATACCCCCTGCGTGAGCTTGCGGGGAAAACCCTCGGCATTGTGGGATACGGTCATATCGGACAGGCCGTTGCCCGTATCGGGGTCGCCTTCGGCATGAAGGTGCTCTGTCAGACCAGAACGATCCCGGAAGACTCTGCAGAAAAGGCCATTGAATTCACTCCATCCCGGGAAGACCTCTTTCACCGGGCGGATTTCACCGCTCTGTGCTGCCCGCTGACTCCGCAGACCGAAGAGATGATCAACAAATCGAGCCTGCAGGCATTTAAGGAAGGAAGCGTTCTCGTTAATACCGGGCGCGGACAGCTCATAAATGAGCAGGCCCTTTCCGACGCTCTCGATGCGGGCCGCCCGGCCCGGGCTGCTGTGGACGTTCTTTGTGAAGAACCGCCCCGCACGGGCTCTCCATTGATTGAAAATCCACGCTGTACCATTACCCCCCACATCGCCTGGGCAAGCCTGGAAGCACGAACCCGGGCCCTTAAAATCACCGAAGAGAATCTGCGTTCGTACCTCCAGGGACGCGGGCAGAACATCGTCAACAGGAAGTAAAGATGCAGTACACGGCGGGAGGCGAAAGCTCCGCACCCTGCGTACGGTGTGCGAAAGGCTGGCCCGCCCGTGCATAAGCACGAAAGCAAATTACTGCATTGATCATTTATTTATTGACATAAGAAGGGTTGAAAGTAATTATTTTAGTCAGAAAGAATATTTTAATTGAAAACGACAGTATATGTGATTATATTACTGTTTTGATATAATTAAATTTCTAATAACAGATTAGAGGAGTTTGATATGAAATTAGGGAAACGCCTTTTCAAGCTGACTGCAGCAGGCGCAGCAGTAAGTGCGCTCATGCTCACCGGTTGTACAAAACATCCTGACGAAGCTCAGCTGAACAGACTGGAAGATGCCCGCGGTGCTGCAAAGAGCGCCGAGCAAACCAAGTACCAGAAGGTTGAAGAACGCAGAAAGCTTGAGCAGCAGGTGGAAGCCAAGCAGGGAACACTGGATCGTCACAAGGAAGAGCGCGACGATATCGAAAAGAAAATGGAAGAAAGAAACAATTAATAGGGTAAAGGGGAAATAGAATGAAACACGGAATACTGGCATTATTTGCAGTTCTTTGTGTAATGGTTTCAAATACGTTTGCGTGGCAGTACGAGCAAAACCCGCAG
The DNA here is from genome assembly GCA_051745065.1 of Fibrobacterota bacterium. Lineage (GTDB taxonomy): Bacteria > Fibrobacterota > Chitinivibrionia > Chitinivibrionales > Chitinivibrionaceae > Chitinivibrio. The sequence goes on along the minus strand of JBNJDQ010000144.1, from coordinate 3,435 downwards.
GAGTATGACACCATGAGCATTGAAACATATAATATTGAACTCCAGTCTGCCCTTGATAAAGAGCAGAAACTGAAGAGAGAGATCAATGCAGAACAGGTAAAAATCGACAGTCTGAATGCCCTGCTTACCCAGCTTGACCAGGAAATTGCTGCAGTTATTCAGGAAAAATATGATATTCTCGGAATAACTGAAGCTGATATCGCTGCAGCAAAGGAAGAAATTTCAGAGATCAAAGACAATCTCAATCTTCTTCTTGGTCTTACTCCGGAAGAATTGTTGCGACGCAAGGCAGATATTTCAGCCAACGAAGACCGTATCAACGCTCTCAAGGCAAAGCCTGTATCCCTCCTGTGGGAAATCCGCGATGCTATCAAAGAGCTTGACAATCTTCTTGAGCGGGTAAAGAACCATCTTCCCGACATGATTACAAGCTACGTGGTTAAGGACAGAACCGGTAAGAAGGACTGCCTGTACCGCATTTCAGGGTATGAAGAAGTCTACAGCGATGCGACACGCTGGCCCGAGCTCTACCGCGCAAACAAAAGCATGATCGATCAGAGCTATGATCGGTATAAACGGATTGTGGATGAACCCAAATACGATCGTCCGCAGGATCTTATCTTCCCCGGACAGGTTGTCGACATCCCCCGCTGAATACATTTCCCCCGGGACAGACCGTTTCGGGGGATCCTTCTATGAAAACACAAAACAAAAACACCCGGACAATCACACATCTGAACAGAGGCAGGGATTACCGAAATGAAGGTTCCCGATACACCTTTGTCGCTGCTTTCATTCTTTTTATTATCACCCTGATACTCACTTTTCCCTATCAGAATAAAGCCTTCATAGAAACCTACCCTTCCGAAGGAGAGGTTTCATCCAAAACGGTGATCGCTCCGACGACATTTACCGTACCCAAGGACTCAGCACTCCTTGCCGCAGAACGCCGGCGGGTCCGCTCCGAGGTGCTTCCCGTTTTCCGGTATTCACATACAAAAGAGGATTCTCTTCTCTCTGAATGGAAGAGTATGTTTAAAGGCCTCAAGAGGGATCTGAGCACCTACACCTTTCCCCGGCAGGATACTGCTGAACAGGACACCGGCAATACAGTTCTGCCTCCCTCACCCCATCCTCTGCTGAACAGTCGGGAATTTTTCGCCCTCAGTAAATACACCGCAAAACTCGACACCCTTGACTATTATCTTCGTCGGCGAATGCGCGAGGGAATCCGCACGACCGTGGCGGATACCGCCGGAAGCAAGCCACACATAAACCATCTTCTCAGACGAAAAAACAATCGATACATAACCCTTGTATCCGACTCAACGGAAAGAACCGTTCACCAGGATTCCCTTCATACCCTGCCTGATCTCTACGATGATATCATTTCAGAAATATCACTCCCCGAAGGATCCGATGAAATCAGTTTCCGTTCTGCCCTGTATAAAATAATGGAGCATACTATCGCCCCCAGCATCAGCCTTGATACAGCGGCAACCAGACAGCGCCTCACAGCTGCTCTTGCCAACATAGATACAGTAAAAACCAAGGTGATTAAAAATGTCGAAATTATCCGCAAGCATCAGCGGGTGGACGAAAAAACCGAGGAAATTCTCAGCCGGCTGAAGGAAATCGAGAAAAAGGGCAAGCCCGAAACTGAAACAAACCTCTTAATCCGCAATGCCGCCTCGCTGTTGCTGCTGCTGATTGTCTCATTTCTGATTTTTTCTTTCATCAAGCATTTTATACCCACTCAGATTGCCAGTGACACGTATTTTCTGCTCCTTGTTCTCATTGTTTCTCTGCAGCTGCTCATTATACGGGGCTCGTACCTCTTCTTTCCCATGCTTTTTTTTAACAGCCACGACGGATTTTCCAGCTTTAATCTTGTTTTTAACGGTATACCCATGCTGGTGTCAATTCTCATGGTATCCATACTTTTCAACCGTGAAAACGGGCTTCTCCTGACCCTCTTTTTTGCTATCTACCTGGGCATGACCACGGACTTCAACTTTATATCAACCATCAAGATCCTTATTACGGGCGGGGCCGCATCGTACATTGCAAATAAAGTCCGGTACAGACGTGATTATCTCTCCCTGGTTTTAACCCTGACCCTCATTAACACCCTTGTCGTAACCCTGGGCCTTGTTTCGGGATACAAAATCACCCCACGACTCTTTATGTTTGCCTCTCTCTACGCCGTTTCCGACGTAATATTCTCCGTTATAATCACCATCCTTATTCTGCCGATCATTGAATCCCGCTTCAGTATCACCACGGACATGAAACTTCTGGAGCTGGCCGATATGAGTCACCCCCTGATGAAACGTCTTTCCATTAAGGCGCCCGGGACATATAATCACTCTATCCTTGTTGCAAATCTTGCGGAATCAGCAGCTGATGAAATTGGGGCAAACGCCCTGCTCTGCCGTGTCGCCGCGTACTATCACGACATCGGCAAAGTGGCAAAGGATTCCAACTATTTCATAGAGAATCAGCGCACCAATGAAAACCCCCATGATTATCTCGCCCCGGATAAAAGTGTCGAGATAATCCTGCGCCATGTTGATGACGGGCTTTGTCTGGCACGCAAACACCAGTTGCCCAAAATTATTCAATCAGCAATAGCACAGCATCACGGCGACTCAGTCATGCAGTATTTTTACCATAAAGCCCTTGAACAAACCGACAGTCGGGACATTATTGACAGGGGCAACTATACCTATGCCGGTCCGAAGCCGCAGTCTGCGGAAACGGCAATCATCATGCTTGCCGATTCCATTGAGGCAGCATCACGAACCTTTAAAGGGGAAACCGTTGCTGAGCTTCGCCAGTTGATTAAGGGAATCACCTATGCCAAAATCGAAGCCGGCCAGCTTGATGAATGTACTCTCACCTTTGATGAAGTCAACCAGATCACAGAAGGGTTCCTGCGGGTACTTCTCGGGGTCTTTCACAACAGGATCGAATACTGATGAAGAAGTCCATTCTCTTAATATGGTGCATTCTGTCTGCGACAACAGCTCAACCGATCAAACGGATTGTATCCCTTTCACCGGCAATTGACTACCACCTCATGGCCCTCGAAGCAGACTCTCTCATTGTGGGAGCTACGGTCTATTCCCCCCTTGAAGAGGCTGCACGCATCGGAGATGTCCTGACTGTCAACATTGAATCCCTCGTTGCACTCCGACCTGACATTGTACTGACAACCCCCATCACTCCGGCCGGAAAGCTGGCAATGATCAGAAAACTGAATATCCCTCTCAGGGTAATTGACAAACCCCGGTCCTACTCCGATCTCTGCCGTCAGTTCCGGGAGGTGGCCCGGGCAGCGGGATATAAAAAGCAGGCGGACTCTCTTATTACTGTGTACAATACAAAAGTACACGCCGTCCGGGATAAGAACCGCTCCCGCGACCGTATCCC
>JBNJDQ010000143.1:0-5803 GCA_051745065.1 Fibrobacterota bacterium | reverse complement strand
CTGTACCTCCTCCAACGCAAAGGAGATTGTGCAGCTCATTCCCGAAGATCGGGAGATCATCTTTCTGCCCGATAAGAACCTCGGTGCCAATATTGCCCGTGAGCTCAACCGTCCCATGCATCTCTGGGAAGGGTGGTGTCCCACTCACATGCGCCTCTCCCCGCAGATGGTGGAACGCAAAAAGCAGGAGTTTCCCCGGGCCGTGGTTATTGCCCATCCCGAATGCCGCCCCGATGTGGTTGCTCTCTCGGACCACTCCCTGAGTACCGGCGGCATGCTGCGCTTTGCCAAAGAGACCGATACCACACAGATTATTGTTGCCACGGAACTGGGGATCATCCACCGCCTGCAGAAGGAGAATCCGGATAAGCAGTTCATCCCCATCTCGGAACAGGCGGTCTGCATGACCATGAAGATGATCGAACTTGAGGATGTTCGCCGCTCTCTTGAAGAGATGGCAACGCAGATAGAGCTTGACGATGAGACAATCCGCAGGGCGAAAACCCCCATTGTCCGGATGATTGAACAACGGCTGGATATATGATTGATCCAATATCAACCGCTCAGGCCCGTGAATACATGGCCCTGCCCGATGAGCAGGTCTTTGAACTCCTTCGTCTGGCCGATGACACCCGGCGCCGCAGTGTGGGCAATCGCGTCTCCATCTGCTCCATTGTAAATGCCAAAAGCGGCAACTGCAGTGAAGACTGCTCCTTCTGCCCCCAGTCCCATCAGGCGAATACCCCAGTAGAGACCTACTCTCTGCAGACGCCGGAGCAGCTCACCCATGCGGCACGGGCAGCCGCCGAAAAGGGTGCCCATAACATGGGGATTGTCACGGCGGGCCGGGCGGTGACGGGCTCTGCCGAAAAGGCAGCTATTACGGAAGCAGCAGCGCGGATCACCGCCGGAGAATCTCTTTCGGCCTGTGTCTCCCTGGGGATCATCGACAGCACCTTTCTGCGCGAGCTGAAATCCGCCGGTGTCCGGGCAGTCCATCATAATCTGGAGAGTGCCCGCAGTTTCTACCCGCAGGTCTGCACCACCCGCACATGGGAGCAGAATGTACAGGTTCTGGAAGATGCCAAAGCGGCGGGGCTGAAGGTCTGCTCCGGCGGACTCTTCGGCCTTGGGGAAAGCCGGAATCAGCGGGTGGAACTCTTTGATGAGTTGCGGCAGATCGGCGTGGATTCTGTTCCGATCAACTTCCTCAACCCTGCAGAGGGCACACGCGCCGCTGCATCCTTTACCCCCATGTCCCCTCTGGAAGCACTCAAAATAATTGCCGTGGCCCGGCTTATGATGCCCTCTGCGCAGATTCGTATTGCCGGGGGACGGGAATTTACCCTGCGTGATATGCAGTCCTGGATCTTTGCCGCCGGTGCCAACGCACTCATGGTGGGCAATTATCTGACCACCTCGGGCCGGGCTGTTGCGGATGATCTGCAGATGATTCGCGATGCCGGAATGACTCTTGCCGAAAACGGCGGATGCGGATGCTGATATGAGTACAAAGAAGAAACGAATCATCGCGGCCATGAGCGGCGGTGTGGACTCCTCCGTGGCGGCGGCACTCTTTGTGGAGGCCGGCTGGGAGGTCATCGGGGTTACCCTCAAGATGAAAGAATGTGACAACAGCCGCGAAAAAACCAAGGCCTGCTGCGGACTGGATGACAATATTCAGGCACGCATGGCCGCAGGAACCCTGGGAATCCGCCATTATTTTCTGGATCTGCGCCCCCAGTTCGAAGAGCGGGTTCTTCGCTATGCCCGGAATGAATACAGTCGCGGCCGAACCCCCAACCCCTGTGTTATGTGCAATGACTGGCTCAAATTCGGCGCTCTTCTGGAATATGCCGACACGTTTCGCGCCGAAGGGGTCATAACCGGACATTACGCCCGAATCGAACGGGACGAAGAGAATGAACCTGTTCTGATGACCGGTGTGGATGATACCAAGAACCAGACCTACTTTCTCTCCACCCTTTCCTCTGATCAGCTGCGCCGTTCCTTCATGCCCCTGGGAGAATACACCAAACCGCAGGTGCGGGAGATGGCCCGGGAGCGCGGCCTGGAGAACGCCGACAAAAGCGAGAGTCAGGATGCCTGCTTCGGCTATCGCGGAGAGAGTTTCTCCCAAACCCTGCTGCGCTATTTTGACAGCCCGGCCACACCGGGGCGTATTATCGGTCCTGACGGCGCGGTTCTGCGCCACCATGCGGGCATGGAACATTTCACCATCGGTCAGCGCCGCGGCCTTGGAGTTGCCCTGGGCAAACCGGCCTATGTGTCGTGGATCGACGGCACCACGGGGGATGTCTACCTCACCACGGAAGGGGCCGAGCTGGAAAGCATCTCCTTTGAAGCGACGGATATCACCTGGATTGCCGATGTACCGCAGACCTTTTCCGCGCAGGTGCAGATTCGCTACAATCAGCAGCCCGTTGCAGCAGTTGTGCAGCGGGGGGACGACACAGCCCTCATAACCTTTGAACACCCCGTGCGGGCCGTCACCCCCGGGCAGACCGCCGCTTTTTATGACGGCAATCGGGTTCTCGGGGGCGGATGGATTGAACAGGTATTCGGAGATAATAATGAATAACATCATACTGGCCCGGGCCGCCGCCGGAGAGCGCCTTTCCGCCGCAGAGATTGCAGATATTCTTGCCGATACAGATCCCGCCACTGCGAAGGAACTCTTTTCGGCCGCCTACGCGGTCAAAGCAGAGAATGTGGGCACGGTTGCCTATTTCCGCGGGATTATCGAGTGCAGCAATATCTGCACAAAGGACTGCTACTACTGTGGCATCCGCAAAGGAAACCGCCAGGTGGAACGCTACTCCATGGATCCCGAAGATATCTACCGCGAGGCCCTGCAGGCAGATCAGTTTAACTACGGTTCCATTGTTATTCAGGCAGGGGAACGACAGGATCCCGCCTTTATTGCCATGATCGAAAATATTCTCCGGCGAATCAAAGAGGCTACGGAAGGCCGCATCGGCATCACGCTCTCCCTGGGCGAGCAGAGCCGCGAAACCTACCGCCGCTGGTTCGAGGCCGGGGCACACCGCTATCTTCTGCGCATTGAAACCTCAGACCCCGATCTCTACGCACAGCTTCATCCGGCGGATCACTCCTATGAGGCACGAGTACAGGCCCTGCGGGATCTGCGTGACACGGGCTATCAGGTGGGTACGGGCTTCATGATGGGCCTGCCCGGGCAAACCTATCGCCAGATGGCCCGGGATATTCTCTTTCTGGATGAACTGGATATCGACATGGTCGGCATGGGCCCCTACATTCCCCACGGTAACACCCCCCTCGGTCGGGATCTGCCGCCCCTTTCGGACGCAGAGAAACGGCGTCTGCTGAACCTGGGACTGCGCATGATTGCCATGGCCCGCCTGACTCTGCGCGATGTCAACATTGCCGCCACCACCGCTCTGCAGGCTTTGGCCCAGGACGGACGGGAACAGGGCCTGCAGGCCGGGGCAAACGTGATCATGCCAAACCTTACGGAAACGGTCTACCGGCCCAATTACAGTCTCTACGAAAACAAACCCTGTACCGACGAGAACGCCGGCATGTGCCGGGGCTGTCTGCAGCGGCGCATTGAGAGCATCGGCGAGACCATCGGATATAATCAGTGGGGGGATTCTCCCCATTTCCACCGCCGAACCCTGTGAGCCTTTCCGCTGCCACAGCGGAAGCTGCAGCCCACCGCTTCGGATGTACCTTTCAGGAGCTGTGCCGCCCGGCACTCTACGGAAGTCCGGAGCGCAGCAGAGACCGGGTCGTCTTTCGGGACAATCAGGGATCAGCCTGGCTGCTGGAGCGCCTTCACCCCAATCAGGAAACCACGCGCCGCCTGATTGCCGCCCTGCTGGAACGGGTCGCCCCGGACATTCCCTGTGCCCCCTACCGCCGGGACAGAACGGGGGATTTTGTCACCACCATAAATGGAGCAGCCTATCAGATCCAGCCCTGGATAAAGGCCCGGCCCCTACACCAGCCCGACTATATTAACGATGCCTGGCGCGGCAGGGCTGCCGCCGAAGTTCTTACACGACTCCATGGACTTAGTCCGCCGCAAGCTCTGCCCCGGCACCACTCTCTGCGTGAATACATTCGCCGCCTTACCGCCACCATCAGAGTACATCGTCCCGCGCTGGCACAGCGCATCGATCCGATTCACACCCGCCTTCAGAGGTGGTTTATCCCCCTGGAAGCTCTCCCCCAGGTTCTCTCCCACGGTGATCCCCATCCGCAAAATATCCTCTGGGGAGACACAACCATTCAGGCGATCATCGACTGGGAATTCTGCAGTATGCGCCCCCTGCTCTACGATGCGGCCCTCCTCTTTGGCTGTATCGCCTCGGAAGGCCCTCTGGCCTGGTGCTCCCCCATGGCGAAGGCTCTGCAGACTCATCTGCAAAAACACCCGCCCTATGCACAGCACAGCTCGCTTTTCGGGCCCATGGTCTGTGCTCTGCGCTTTGCCTGGCTCAGTGAGTGGCTGCGCAAAAAAGACCGGGAAATGCTCTCCTTCGAGGTGATGTACATGAACCACCTCTGCGATATATTTGATCTCTGATGAAAGCGGAAAAAGAAACTTCCCCGTCGGTGGCAATACCGGGTAATCCAACAGAATGCAGGTGGAGAAGATTTCAGGTCAAGAAGTGATCCAAGAGTTCTTCCACAGAACATCCCGCCCTTCTTTCCAACCTGAGAGATTTGGTGCTATAGTTCGGATCCATTGGCATTATTCCGGCAGAGCGTAGTTTTGGCTCTGAAGGAATCGCCCCAGAAGAATTCCCGTTCCTATGACAATCGGAATCGAGAAGGAAATTCTGAGAAAACTGAACCGCCAGCCGAGAAAGGTGCTTTCCAGAAGAATCATGGGAACCCGCCCGATTGCAACCGCCCCGAGGAATGTGAGGATCACCGGTAAGCGCGCCCCTTTTTTGTAAAGAGCATGACCAATGGAAAGAGCCGGCAGAAGACCGCCGCCCATGGGCATGGCAAGCAGAAACACCCACAGAAAACTTCTCCAGCCGCCCTCTGTCCCCAGGTGCCGTTCGATAGTTTCCCGATCAATCCAGACATCAAATAATCCGATGAGAATAAAGATAAAGGGAAGAACCTTCACCATATCAATAAAGAAATCGAAAAGGGTGTCTCCCATTTCCACCCCCGGTTGAAAGTTACTGATCCGTGAGCTTATGATAAAGACGATAAAAAGAAGGAAGAGGATATATACAGGGTGGTTTCGTTTCATTTGAGCCATCCTTCAAAAAACGAAATGCCAAAGGCGACAAGGAGAGCGGACGCAAAACTGACCGCATTTCTCATAATCGCCAGTTTTTTTCCAAAGAGTTTTATCTCCATGGGAAGAGTTGTGGCACCAACCATCATTAAGGTTGTTGAAAAGGCTGCGAGAACCGTATAGGAAACCCCTTTCTCCAAAAGCAGTTCACACAGGGGGTACACCACCGGACTGGGCATCATCATAAGGGATCCGGCAAAAGATGCAAGAAACACGGACTGCACCTGCGACTCTGAACCGAGATACTGCGCAATTGTATCATCGGATATAAAATACAGGGAGATCGATACTACAATGAGTACCATCAAAAAAGATGGAAGTATTTTTTCCAGTTTTTTCATACCCCTTTTCACGGCCTGTACCGTTTTTTTGCGGTCTTTTACAAGGGACAACAACAGCGCCGCTGCCGTTACAATATAGAGTACTGTCACAGAACCTCCCTTTTTTGGTCAATACGAAAGACGGGAGCTGTATCGG
>JBNJDQ010000142.1:0-5813 GCA_051745065.1 Fibrobacterota bacterium | reverse complement strand
AGAAACAAGCAGAGTGATGCTGAGAAGTAGCAATGATCCGATATTTTTCACAGGGTTTGCTCCTTTAGTTGTTCAGGCTTGTGAGTTTTTCCTGTGCTTTATCAGCATAGGTTTCATTGGGGTAGTTGTCCACATATTCCTTCAGGTAGGCCTGTGCCGTATCTGTGCGCCCAAGATCCATGGCGGCAGAACCTGCCCAGTACAGGGCATTATCGTAATACCAGGATGACTGATAGCTGTTAAGTACCTCTTCATACTTCAAAAGAGCAGCGGCACTGCCCTGCTGCTTTCGTGCAATATGCCCCAGCCGCATGAGCGCTTCGGCTGAGCTGTTGCTGTCGGGAGTAGCATATTCAGCAGGGAACTTCTCATAATAGACCCGGGCGGAGTCGAGATTCTTTGCATCGTAGTAAAAGCCTCCCAGTTCCAGACAGCTTTCCGCGGCTTTTTCGTGGGCGGGATATGCTTCCATAATCCTGAGAAAGGCTGCTTTCACAGAATCAGCGCTGCCGGTTTCCGCAAAATCGCAGCGCAGACGTTGTGCAGTCGCACTCAGAAAAAGACCGTCCACCAGAAGATTGCTTTTTTGCGACAGGGCCCTGCAGTCTGCCCGGGTTTTCTGAAGATAGAATTCTGCAGAATCCGGCCTTTCTGCGGCTGCGGCAATATCGTAATAACATATTCCCCGACGGTACAGGGCATTATCATATTTACTGCTCCAGGGATAGTTTTCAATAATATCGGTGAATACCTTGACCGCTCCGTGCAGGTCGGCAGAGTCTGTTTGCAGCGTTCGGCCGCGGTTGTACCGTTTTACGTCTTCTGTATCAACGTCAACAGGCGTAACACAGGAGACCGTCAGCACTGCCGCAATTCCAACAGCACATAAAAATCGCATTGTATTGTTTTTCATTTTGTTACCTCATTTCCTCGATGATTCCCCGAAGTTCCTCCCCGCGTACGGAGTTGGGCTCTTCCTTCTCAAAAGCACGGGCATATTTCTCGGCCTTCTCCCGATTTCCCGTGCCGATCCACGCTTTGGCCAGATAATACAGGCTTGTGCTGTTGTCTGTCCTGTTCAGGTTCCGCGATTTTTCAAGAGCTTTTACTGCATTGTCATATTGCTTCTGCAAAAGATAGGTTTTACCCAGTTGGTAGAAGGCGCGATAATCGTGGTTGTATTCCTGTGCAAATTTTTTCCATATACGCAGACTTCTGTCCAAACGATTGAGGCGCTGGGCGACAAGGGCAGTGTAATACAGATACGTCCAGTCAGTACTGTCCGTTGCAAGGAGTTTCGCATAGGCTCTGTATGACCGATCATAGTCGTCATCTTTCAGGAGCGCATAGGCAAGATGTTCCAGAATGTCTGCACCGGAATCACCGAGATTGCGGACACGGGCATACTCCGATGCAGCATCAGCCCAGTTATCACGTTCGTATTCAAGATCTGCGAGAAGGCGGCGGTAGTCGCGGTTTTCCGGGCGAATATCAATCGCGCGTTCCACGATCTGTACGGCCGAATCGATTTCATCAATAGCCTTAAGGGCCCGTGCATAGTCAGCCAAAGCGGCATGTTCCTGTTTCATATCATCGGATACTTCGGCAAAAATCCCGGCAGCCTCCCGGTACCTGCCGTGCTGCACCATGGTCCGGCCGAAAAGGATCTCCATGTCCGTGCTGCGTTCACGTTCGGAAAGAGATGCGTAGAACCTTTGCGCTTTTTCGTAGCGTTGCGCCTTGAAGAGGAGGGCACCGTACTCTCTCTTTTGATTCATCGTAAGGGAGAGAGTGTCCATGGTGGTAATAATTTCATCAAATGCAGCTGTTCCCGTATCCAGGCGGGTTAATAAGGCTCCCTTTTTCAAAAGAGCCTTGGGATATTCCCGCCGCCGCAGAAGAACGCGGTCAATGGTCTGCAGGGCTTTGGCATAGTCGGGCATCCGTTCGTAGGCCAGGGCAATATTGAAATAGGCAATGGTGTATCCCTCTTTTTTGGATGTTGCCGATTCAAACCAGGTTACCGCTTCTTTGTAGCGATCCTGCCGCAGGGCGATCAACCCGAGGTTGAAATCAACTTTTTCGTTGGTTGGATCCATTTCAAGGAGTGATCTCAGCTGTTTTCGGGCATCTTCATATTCTTCTCGGTGTATCAACGCCAGGGCCAGGTTGTAGCGCGCGCTGGTGTTGGTACTGTCCAGTGATATGACCCGTCTGAAGGTCTGGGCTGCTTTAAAAAAACGATTTGCCCGCAGGTGGAGGAGCCCCATATTATACCAGGTGCTGATATGTTCCCGGTTGCTTTCGGAGGTTTTGCGAAAATAATGCAGTGCCTTGGCCGGGCGGTTGTTTTTCAGGTAATGCACACCGAGATTATACGAGGCCTTCCAGTAATAGGGATTAATATCAAGAGCCTTGCGATAGGACCTGAGAGCCCGGTCGATTTTTCCCACATCCATCAGATTAATCGCCTTATTGTAATAGACCCGGGGGGTATTGCGATCCCGGTCTGCAATCCGTTCGTACAGCTCAAGAGCTCTGTCTTCTTTGCCCTGCAGACCAAAGAGCTTTGTCTCCTCGTAAAGAACATCGATATTATCGGGATAGTAATCTTTCAGGATTGCAAGATGTCGTGTGGCAGCACGGAAATTTCGTGCCTCCAGAAAGAGATCAACGAGATTCAGGCGGGCCTGGTAGTCGTCGGGGCTGATTGCAAGGATATCCTGATAGGTTTTGCGTGCTTCGGCAATGCTGTCGGTTGCCCGGTACTGTTCAGCCAGAGTGCGGCGCGGCCGGATCTCTTTGGGGTCAAAGCGGATTGCCTGATGTGCCGCATGAATGGCCTTTTCGGAGTGGCCTGTCTGGGCAAGGAGTTCTGCCAGGGCACGCCAGGAACGGCTTTTGTTGTAGCCCCGATCAAGGGCAGTGCGATACCATACTTCTGCAGCCGAATCCCTGTCCAGATCTTCCAGAATTTTCCCTTTCAGGTAACATGCTCTGTTGTAGAGGGAATCCATGCGCAGAGCGGAATCGACCATACGCAGGGCCTTGTGGTTATGGTCCAGGCGGTAGGACGTACGTCCTGCATTGTAGGCACTCTTTACATCAGCGGGATATTTTTCAAGCAGATTTGTAAACAGCTCGTCAGCCCGGGAGTATTCTCTTTGATAGTACAGGGAAATGCCGATAAGCCGTGTAAAATAGAGGTCCTGGCCGGTGTTATCGCGAAGATTTCGCCAGACTGATTCCGCCCCGGTGTAGTTTTTGTCGTGAAAAAGGGTCCAGGCGGAATCATTTTGCTTCCTGAAAGGAGTCTCCAGGGAATCAGAATGGTATTCCGATTCCGTATCGTCCGTGCGCTCTTCATCGGGTCCCGTGTCCGGCGCGGGGGAGCTTTCGTCAAAGGAAACAACAACCTGATCCGTAAAAAGGCTTTTTACAAATTCTGAATCCGGCGAAAAGATGATATCAATGGAGAAGACAAGCAGAAGAATGGAGAAGGGAATAATGTAGGCACGGGCGTAGCGAAAAAACTTATTCATGGGTTGCTCCGGTTTCGTTGATCAGATCCAGCATTCCCAGTCCACAGACATTCTGGATTTCCAGACCGGGGCGGGCATTGAGCTCAAGGATGATCGGGCCCCGGTGCGCATCAAGGGCAAAATCGGCTCCCATGTAGCCGAGGGGAAAATAGGAGTATATCGCCGTGGATATTTCAATGATCCTGTCCCAGAACGGCAGCTGCAGTCCTTCAAGATGAGCACCGCTCTCGGGATGATGGGTAATGCGGCGGCCCCGGTACCAGCCGGAGATGGTTTCGCCGCTGTGGATATCCACTCCCACAGCACATCCGCCGGCGTGGAGATTGGCTTTCCCCCCGCTCTCCGACGTGGGGACCCGAATCATTGCAGCCAGAGGAGTACCTTCGTGAATAATGACCCGCACATCGGGCAGGCCGTCCCGGGAGAGCTCGGCAATATCCGCGTGGGAAACAATCAGGGCTTCTGCAAAGGCGATATCCCCTTCACCGCTCATGGAGTACACGCCGTAGAGGATTTCCGCCAGATAGCGTTCCTGCTCACGAGGGGTGATTACGGTACTGCCGGCATGCCAGCGCCCTTTTTGATCGATGGATTGCACCACGGTGATTCCTTCACCGCCAAAGCCCTGGGCCGGTTTAATAACAAAGGCGGTTCCCCGCTGCTGCAGGGAACTGAGAAACTCCTCCATTTCAAAGAAACTTGAGCAGGTGGCAATGGTCTCCGCCGTGGGAATGCTGCTGTCGGCAAGAATACTTTTTGTTTTGAGCTTGTCGTCCACGAGGGGAAAAAATCTGCGTTTGTTCTTGCCCATAACCAGATCAACATTTCGCTGATTAATACCCAGAATATGTTTCATACAGAACTCCGTGCCGATGCAGGGGCTTTAAAAAGAAGAGAGCGGAAGCGAAATATCTCGGAGATGCGCAGACCGATCCAATGTCCGAGATACACCGCCGCTGCAATTACCAGAAAGAAGGTTTCCGGCAGAATAATGATCAGCATCTGCAGAAAGACCGAGCGCATGACGGAGTAGCAGGCCCCCACAACAACCATGGTGCTCAAAAGAATGAGAAGGGCTTCCTTCGCTCCGCGGTCGCGAACCAGGGTAAAGAATTTCTCGATGGTCACGGACATAATAACCAGGGGAAAGAAGAAGGTCTTTGCCAGATGACTCCAGCCGTTGATAATACCCCAGTATCCCACGGAGGCAAGAATGAGGGCGGTGCAGATCATAATGATCGTCAGGCGGGGCGTATGAAGCATTTTCAGATGATCCAGAAAGATGTTGATAAGAGCACCGCTGAGAATGATAACAACAAAGACCCCCGTTCCCCACCAGTAGCCGATATCAAGAAAGGAATAGGCGATCAGAGCAGGAAGAAATGTGCCGAATATCTTCAGGCCGATGACATTGCGGAAGATAATCGTGATTATTGCACCGAGGGGGATAATAAGAATGGAGCTGATCATACTGAGACTGAGGCCGGCTTCCTGAAAGGTCTTCCAGATATTGATCAGATCAAAGAAGGCGTGTTCCTGCGTATCCCCCTGTGGTGGAATCATGGATTTGACCGATGAAAAATGGTAGTCAAAGCTGATGTTGCGGGTATGGCGGAAAAAGGCGTGATCTCCCGTGTAGAACTTGAGATAATGGCCGGGTTTTTCTGCAAAATAGCCGTTGAGCGGGCAGAAGGTAACCCATGACCCTTTCAAATACCCTTCAACCCACTGATGGGTCGTTCGTTTACGGACGTTATCTTCCATGATAAAGCCCCCCACAAGACGGCTGGGAATACCCGCTGACCGCAACAGGGCAACCATGAGACGGCTTTTGCCGTTGCAGCTTGCCTCGCCGAGTTGGGCGGTCAGAAGAGCATCGGTCTCTCCGGAAAATAGAACTGAGCCGATCTCTTTGTAGGCATACTCATAGGCTGTGCGGAAGATCTCGTAGGCATTCTCGCTGCCGGAAATGCCCAGGCTGTCACTGAGTTCGGTGATTGCCGGAGCATCGGATTGAATGAGTTCCGTCGGTTAGAGCCAGCGGTGCAGGGACTGCCGGTATTCTTCCTGGGCTGAAATATCCCGGGGGATATCATATTTAATATTGCGGCCGACAACCTGAAAGGAGGTGGTTCCCCGAATCGTGTCCACAGCACCGCTGTAGGTGTATTGCAGCACGCGGTTCGAGCCGTCCAGATCGATGTGGTAGTTATTGTAGTTTCCCCGGACATTTTCATCAAAGACCCGCTGTCCCATTCCCGTGGGGGGAAG
>JBNJDQ010000141.1:0-5866 GCA_051745065.1 Fibrobacterota bacterium | reverse complement strand
TGCTCAAAGGGAATGGTCTCCTTCGAAGCGGAACCAATGGGGACAGCTGACGATTAAAGAGAAGATTTAACTTTTCATATCCGGGGGGAGCAAACATTTTGCCTGCAAAATGTGAGTAAGTCATGAAGGGTAAAAAGGCCGTGGAGCAAAGGGTTGAAGGATTGCTTGAGAAATTTGGCAACATGTGTGTGGTAATGTGGATGATTTCCACAACGTTTTTATCCTGCAATCCGCAGTTACGGACTTCCAATTTTTTAAGAACCCGTTTAAACATACGTTGAAATCCTATGTCTTTGCATCCACGGTGTGAATAGAATATCCTCACGGGTAATGCTTTCCGAAATAAAAAAGGACCGCCCAAAAGGACGGTCCTGAAACACAGCTAAAGTGTTTGGAGCTATTTGGAATCTTTTCCGGCAAGCTTCTCCAGCATTTTAAAGCGTTCCGCCACTTCTTTGGATGAGCTGTCAAGCAGTTCATCGGAGTGACTTTTCTGCGTTTTCGCCAGAGATCGGAAACGGTTTTCCGTAAGGGCAAACTCCTTGTAATCCTTGGAAGGTGCCTTACTGTCGATGGTAAGAGGTTCCTTGCCGTCGGCTGCAAGAGCCGGATTAAACCGGTAGAGCTGCCAGTGACCGGCTTCGATGGCCGCTTTCTGGTGCTTACCACCTTCCTTCAGGTTGAAGCCGTGGGCAATACAGTGAGAGTAGGCCAGAACCAGAGACGGTCCGTCGTAGGCTTCAGCCTCACGCATTGCTTTGACAACCTGATTGGGATTGGAGAGAGAAACCTTGGCAACATAGATGTAACCGTAGCTCATGGAAATCGCCCCGAGATCTTTCTTCTCAACGGGTTTACCGCTGGCGGCAAACTTTGCAACTGCACCCTTGGGTGTTGCCTTGGAAGACTGACCACCGGTATTTGAGTAAACTTCCGTATCCATTACAAGAATATTTACATTTTTACCGGATGCAAGAACATGGTCAACACCGCCGTAGCCGATGTCATATGCCCAGCCGTCACCACCGAATGCCCAGACAGATTTGTTTACAAGGTAATCAGCAAGGGACTGGAAATCCTTTTTAAGATCAGTCTCTTCACCGACTTTTTCCTTGAGTTCTGCTATCTTTCCGCGCAGTGCTTCGATCTCTTCCTGAGTTGACTGGGAAGCATTGAGTACCTCGTCAACAAGGGGAGCGATGTCAGAGGACTCTTCTTTCAGCTTCAGGGCAATCTCTTTTGCCCGTTCCTGAAACTTATCAGCAGTCATGCGCATACCGAAGGCAAGCTCAGCATTATCCTCGAAAAGAGAATTGTTCCAGGCAGGTCCGCGGCCGTCCGTCCGTGTTGTGTAGGGAGTCGTCGGCAGGTTACCGCCGTAGATAGAGGAACAGCCCGTTGCATTGGCGATAATTGCACGATCACCAAAGAGCTGTGAAATAAGCTTGACATACTGCGTTTCACCACAGCCGGCACAGGCGCCGGAGAACTCAAAGAGGGGTTTGACAAACTGGGTTCCCTTAAAGCTTTTCAGATCCTGATCAGTCACTTTTACTTCGGGCAGTTTGTTATTGAAGAAATCCCAGTTTTCAGACTCATTTTTGCGGATTTCATCCGTGAGGTGAGTCATCTTGATAGCCTCTTTATGGCTCATGGGACATTCTTCAACACACAGACCGCAGCCGGTACAGTCAAGGACTGATATCTGCAGGGTGTATTTCATCTCTTTGTATTTTGCTTTACCGTCAGTTGATTTGAATGTATCCGGCGCATCGGAAAGATACGATTCATCATACACTTTCGGACGAATTACCGCATGGGGACAGACAAAAGAACAGCGGTTACACTGAATACATGTGTCGGGATTCCATACGGGAACATTGACGGCAACATTCCGTTTTTCGTACTGCGTTGTGGCCGTCATCCACTTACCGTCGGCAGGCATTTCGGATACTTTAACCGTATCACCTTCCTGACGGATCAGCTTGGCCGTAACGTTTTTGACGAAATCCGGTGCATCCTCAGGTACTGCTTTAATCGCTTCGACAGGATTATCGGCAGAGCTGTAGTCAACTTTTTCGATGTTGTTCAGAGCAGCATCGACAGCCTTGTAGTTCATTGCTACAATCTCGTCACCTTTTTTTCCGTAGGTCTTTTTGATGGCAGCCTTAATCGCTTTTACCGCTTCATCCTCGGGCATAATGCCGGATATCTTAAAGAAAGCAGTCTGCATTACCATGTTGATACGCTGTCCCAGACCGATCTCTTCAGCAATTTTGATTGCATCAATCACATAGAACTTCAGCTTTTTGTCAACAATTTCCTGCTGAACCCGGCCGGGCAGTTTTTCCCAGACTTCGTCCCTGCCGTAATCAGAATTCAGAAGAAAAGTTGCCCCTTCTTCAGCATTTTTCAGCATGGAATATTTATCCAGGAAGGAAAAATTATGACAGGCAATGAAGTTTGCTTTGGAAATTAGGTAGGGTGAACGGATCTTTTTGGGACCGAAACGCAGGTGAGATGTTGTCAGAGACCCGGATTTCTTGGAGTCGTAGACAAAATACCCCTGAGCGTAGTTTTCGGTTTCCTGGGCAATAATCTTAATTGAGTTTTTATTTGCACCAACCGTACCGTCTGAACCGAGACCGTAGAACATTCCGCGGAATACATCTTTACTTTCCGTGCTGAAAGAGGGATCAAAGTCCAGAGAAGTATTCATGACATCATCGTTGATGCCTACGGTGAAATGATTCTTGGGTTCATCCTGGGAGAGGTTGTCGAAGACCGCTTTTACCATGGCCGGTGTAAACTCTGCAGAACCCAGACCGTAACGACCACCGACCACGCGGGGCCAGTGAGTGAAATGGGCTTTCTTCAGTTCCTGCATTTCGCCGATAGCCGTACGAACATCGTTATAGAGAGGTTCACCGAGAGATCCGGGTTCCTTGGTTCTGTCAAGAACGGCAATCTTCTGAACGGAAGCGGGAATCTCCTTCACAAAAAGCTGCGGATCAAAGGGACGGTACATGCGAACCTTCAGAACACCGACTTTTTCGCCCTGCGCGTTGAGGTAGTCAACTGTCTCATGAATTGTTTCGTTTGAGGCACCGAGGGAGATAATCACCCGATCAGCATCTTCAGCACCGACATATTCGTAGAGACGGTACTGACGGCCGGTCAGTTCAGCGAATTTATCCATCTTTTCCTGAAGAATCGCCGGAAGTTTTGCATAATACTGATTAACTGTTTCACGGCCGGTGAAATAGACATCGGGATTCTGGGATGTACCCATGATTTCGGGATGATCCGGAGAAAGCCCGCGTTCTCTGTGGGCAATAACCAGATCGTTATCGATCATGGCTTTCATGTCGTCATAGGTCAGCTCTTCAATTTTCTGAATCTCATGGGACACCCGAAATCCTTCGAAGAAATGGATGAAGGGGATCCGTGATTCCAGAGTTGCCGCCTGGGAAATCAGGGCAAAATCCTGCGCTTCCTGAACAGATGCGGAAGAGAGCATGGCAAAGCCGGTCTGTCTGCAGGCCATAACATCGGAGTGGTCACCGAAAATTGAAAGAGCCTGACAGGCAAGTGAGCGGGCACTGACATGAAATACCGTGGGTGTCAGTTCACCGGCAATTTTGTACATATTGGGAAGCATCAGCAACAGTCCCTGTGATGCTGTAAAGGTCGTCGTCAGTGCACCTGTGGACAGGGCGCCGTGCACAGCACCGGCTGCGCCGCCTTCGGACTGCAGTTCTGCGACACTGGGAACGGTATCCCAGATGTTTTTTGAATTCACTGCGGATTTCGCATCGGAAATCTCTCCCATGGGAGAGGAAGGAGTAATCGGGTAAATCGCAATCACTTCATTCGTGGCATGTGCCACGTGAGCCGTTGCGGAGTTACCATCATGAGGCACCATTTTCCTTGCCATAGAGTCTCCTCTGTAATAGATAGTTGGTCCAGTTAGTATACAGCTAAAGATATATTTTTCGTCGTCTATGTTGGGGAAAAATCATAAATTAGCCTGATATGACAGAGGTGCTGATTTCGGGGGTAAAAGACGCTCAGAGCGCCCGTTTTTCCTCTTTTCGGCATTGTTGCAGGTAAATCCCCGCAACCCGGTCGTCCGGGGCCTTTCGGCGGATTTGGGAAAAGAGGTTGCCCGCTGCTTCATATTCTCCGTCGGTGAATCTGACCACAGCTTCATTAAACTGATGAAGGTTCTCTTTTTTCTGTTTTCGAGTAAGCGCTGAGTCACTGTTGACGATTTCGATTATCAGGGTGGAGCGGTCCCGCCCCTTTACCCTGATGTAGGCCAGGTATCGTGCAAGATATTTATAGCGGTTTTCTTCAACGATATCCATGTAGGTTTCTTCGGATATGATGATTGGTGTGTGATACTTCTTGGTAAATCCTTCGATACGGGATGCCAGATTTACGGCATCACTGATAACGGTGCTGTCCATTCTGGACTGACCACCGATAATACCGAGCATAAGATCTCCTGTATTAATGCCGATACCCACTGAAATTGGTGCGTAATTACACCGGGCGCGATGACGGTTATAGGTTTTGACTTCTTTCTGAATTTCTATACCTGCACTCACGGCATCTTCAGCATCTTCAAAAATAGCCATTACGGCATCACCGATAAATTTATCAATAAAACCGCCCTTGTTGATAATAATCGGTTCTATGCGGCTGAGATAACTGTTAAGAAACCGAAAGTTTTCCAGAGGTGAAAGGCTTTCCGAAAGGGTGGTGAAATCACGGATGTCAGCAAAAAGAATGGTCATGCGCTTTTCCACACAATCCCCCAGGCGTGTGCGGGCGATATCGGAGTGCCCCAGGTGATGCAGGAATTTTTTCGGTACAAACTTATGAAGGCTCTCCGTCAGGCGGGAGAGCTGAAGGGTGGTTTGGGTCTGGCGATCTCTGGATTCGTTGTTTTCACGGTTTAGATCCCGAATCTGATAGGTCAGGGCGAGGGTTATCAGGATAAGTTCCATGCTGACTCCCGCAGAAAAGAGAGGTGCAAATCTGATAAATGATTCGTAGGAGCCGGAAAGAAAGTGAATGGCAAAGAGGATGTTCGCCAGAGTATAGGGCAGAAGAGCTGTCACGTATATCAGGGCCGTTGCTTTTTGTCGGGGATAGGTTCGGACTGCACTGATCACAGGAACAATTGTGCTGATCAGCACCGTTGCAGCAGCGATTCGTGCCAGAAAGTGGTATGGCTCCAGAGTAAGAATCAGAACAATTTCCACGATGATGAAACTGGTAAGAAAAGAGATGTTTTTTGTGGAATTATTCCTTGCGTCGGATCGTTTTTCCAGGGAATGAAAAAACAAAAGCATGAAGAGCGTCCCTGCAAGTCCGGCCGCTGCAATGAAGCGTATTCTGAGTTCCTGTAAAAGAGAAATACCAAGATATGATTCGCCAAAGCCCTGGATAAGCGCATGCAGCAGAAGCAGAAAAAAGATATGGACGGCAAAATACAGATAGGCCCGTCTTCGCAGATGGATGAAAAATACTGCCAGGAGGATGATCAGAGCCAGGGACATTCCGTAGAAAAGAGCTCTGCGGCCTTTCAGTTGCATTGTGGCATGAATAAAATCCTGAATCGGTGCTCCATGCACGTGGGATGCTTCCTGAACGGGAATACTCACCTGCAGAAGACCGCGGGCCGGCAGGGTTACTGTTCGGTACCGGCTTGTACCGGTATGAATAAAGCGGCGAATCGTATCCTTTTGAATACTGCCGCTGCTGTCAGAGGTGCTGATAAAAAGAGGCCCCGCAAGAGGGTAATGTGCGTAAACTGCGTATTCAAGATTTCGGGGCAGTTTGTTGGAGTATTCGC
>JBNJDQ010000140.1:0-6000 GCA_051745065.1 Fibrobacterota bacterium | reverse complement strand
CAACGCTGCATCGCCAAGGGTCAGACTGTCCCCGGCCACATGCACTTCATCGCGAAAATCGATGTACGCACCACCTGCGGCAGCTGCAGTAACCAGGCAAAGATAAAGCAGGATACGCATATTCTACCTCTTAAGGCCCGTTGCAATCTGAAGCATACCTTCAGATGTTGTTATGGATTTGGAAACAATCTCGTAGGCACGCTGCGCACTGATCATGCCCACCATCTCATCAACCATGTCCACATTGGAGCCTTCAAGATGCTGCTGTACAACGCCGCCCATTCCGCCTTCACCGGGAGTCCCCGTTGTCGGCATACCGGACCCTTCGGTCTCAAGATACATATTGTTACCGATGCTTTTCAGGCCGCCGGGATTAATGAACCGTGCCAGCTCAAGCTGCCCCAGTTCTATCTGATCAACCGAGTCCGAATTGCTCTCATTATAGGCAACGACGTATCCCTCTTCACCGATTTCGATGGAATTATATCCTTCAGGTACAGTAATCTGCGGATACACGGCATGCCCTCCGGTTGTCCGCATAACCCCGTCCGCACCGCGCTGAAAATGCCCGTCCCGGGTGTAACCGATTCCACCGCCGGGCAGTTCCACCTGAAAAAAACCTTTCCCCTTAATGGCAAGATCATAACTGTTTCCGGTATTTTTAAGAGACCCCTCGCTGAAATCACGGCCGATTGAGCCGGTCTTAACACCCAGGCCCACCTGAATACCGGCGGGAGCCACAGTCCCTTCGGGGTTGCGTACACCGGGCTCTTTCATGGTCTGGTACATCAGATCCTTGAAATGAATACTTTGTTTTTTGTAGGAATCCGTATTGACATTTGAAAGATTATTGGAAATAGTATCCATGTAAAGCTGCTGGCCTTTCATTCCCGTTGCTGCGGTATACATTGCACGCATCATACGATAGCTCCTCTCTAACCGACACGACCGACGGAATTAACTGATTTATCGAGGGTTTCATCCTCGGATTTCATTGCCTTGGAAACGGCCTCGTATATCCGGTGAGAACTGATCATATCAGTCATCTCTGTAACGGGGTCCACATTTGACCGCTCCAGAAACCCCTGCTTCACCGAAAACCCCGTAACCGCTTTGTGGGCGGTATTTTTACCAGATATATCCGCTTCGGGACGATAATAATTGGAACCGATATTCAGCAGTTTGTACGGTTCATTGAAATCTGAAATACGCAGACTGTCAATTTCGCTTCCATCCTGCATAACAGCACCGTTTTCTCTGACTGAAACGGGACCGCCCTCACGGTTAATACGAATAAACCCATCATTGCCGAAGACCCGATCGCCTGAGCCTGTCACCAGAAATCCCGACTCATCCAGAGAAAATGAACCATCACGCGTATAGGCAACGCCACCTGCCGTCATTGCAGTAAAAAAACCCTTGCCCTTCAGAGCAAGATCAAGATTTTTCCCGGTCTCCTCAAGGGCCCCTTCAGTATAATCGGTATATACTTCATCTGCGCGAAGAACACGATCTCCCGACACCCGTCCTTTATCATCATTAAAATAGCGTTCAATGGAACTGGCGAAGAGGTCTTTCCGCTTGTATCCGGTCGTGTTGACATTGGCAAGATTATTCGCAATCTGATCCTGCCGTTTCATCTGCACGGTCATTCCCTGAACTGCATGGGATATTCCTGATAACATAGCACCTCCTTTTCAGCCAATGGTTAGCATAATATATGCCAACCCATCCCTGCACGACCCCAGCCGGTAATGGAAGGATCGTTTCGCCCCGGTAACAGATAAAGAGGGTTCAATTTTTCCGGCAACGGGTATTTTTTTCCGGTTTTATTAACTGCGTTCACGCCTAAGAGGCCGAGACTCCCCAAAAAGATACTGCGTACCCATTCTATTATATACAAAAAGGGGCTGCCCTGATTGCAGGAAAAGCCCCAACGGCAGGCCTTACAAAAGCTATTACTGCATAAGAAACCGTCCGACAGTTTTCTGTCCCGCTCCCTCAAGAGACAGAAGGTAAAGATTATTACCAAGTCCGGAAAAGAGTTTACGGGGAATTCGGTTGGTACCTGCAGTCATGCGCATGGTACGCTCTTCAACGATCCGACCGGTCAGGGAGTAGACAGTGAGAGTATACGTACCGGCCCGGGGAAGATGCAGATTCACATTTCTGGAATCCACGGAAAAAGTCATACCCGCCTCAGCAGAATTATCCGGAGTGAGAATACTCTCCTCTCCCTGGGAACCGCTATAATCATACAGATGCAGATCAGCAATGGATATACTGCCCTCTTTGCCGTACCCGTCAACCATACCAAAGGCAAGGGAAGCAGCTTTTGACGGATCAAGTTCAGCAGGAGTTTCAACCCAATCAGGCTGTGCAAAGGAATCCAGAAATATACAGCGCGTTTCAAAATCTTCTGTCGCAGGCAAAATACCGCGATATTCCGTGCCGTCTGCAGACAGGATTGTGTCGCTGAGAATAATCTCAAAATCCTCGCTGCAACTATAGGTTATGCGCACAGCCGTAACTCCGCCGAGATTATCCGGAGCCTCTGCAAAGAGAGCTGCCCAGGGCCAGATATTATCCGACGCACCGCTCAAACCAACGCTCATATCCGCCCGTACAATGGTATCACCTTCGGACTTCATCATTGAGATGTCAGATGCATTCTCACCGGAATACCCGCTGTCACACATAACGTACCAGTCGGCAAAATTGATGAGATCCTTACTCATGTCAACAGCTGATACAGTAAAAACCGAATCACTGATACCAGACAGATCAGTTGAATCCCGTGCTGTTATTTTGACAGCATAATCCGTGCCTTCGGGAACGGATCCATCGGGGATCCATTCAAAGGCACCGTCACTTTCCGTGGAATCGGCCAGAACCGTATAAAGCTTCCCTGCTTTCATAAGAGAGATCCGCACAGCACCGGAGATATTATCGTTCCACTCAATGTCAGCAGGAAAGGTCTGCTTCAACTCTTCGCCGCCTGACGCCCAAAAACCTTCTTGTTGGACATACGACCCTCCGCACAAATAGGTACACAAATATGCACATAAACACGATTCGTTTTATAAATTCGCAATCGATACAGATACAGGAAAACAGAATTTTTTATCATGGGAAAAAGATATTGCACCAATACGCCGAATTGGTATCGGCATACCCCGGGAGTTTACCGGAAGACAGATTCAAGAGCACGGTACAGGCATTTTTTTGAGAATGGCTTTTTCAGAAATCCTGTACTGCCGCACTCCTCCATGGCCTGTATATCAGGATTATCAGAATAGCCCGAGATGAGTAGTACGGGGACATCAGGTGTAATATATTTCAGCTCAAAGAAGGTATCCGTGCCGTTTTGATCCGGCATAATCATATCAAGAAGTACCACATCAATGCGGTTGCAATTCTGCCGGTAAACAGAAACCCCGGACCTGCCGTTTTCAGCAGTAACAACGGTATACCCCGCATCAGATAACATCGCCTTAACCGTTGTTCTGATTCCCGGCTCATCATCAATAAGAAGAACCGTTCTTCCCGTTCCGTCATGGTGCTGCTTTTCAGAAACAGACTCAGTGGACACATCTCCTTCAACAACAGGAAGGTGTATCTGGAAGACAGTTCCCTGTGATGTACTCTTTTTGAGAAAAATCTCACCCCCGTGTTCTTCCACCGTACCAAAGGCAGCAGAAAGGCCGAGGCCGGTCCCTTCACCGACATTTTTGGTGGTGAAGAAGGGTTCAAAGACTTTGCTCACATACTTATCCGAAATGCCATGCCCGGTATCAGAGACCTCAAGGGCAATATATGATCCCGGGGATATATCAAATATACTGCGGCTGCAATAGGCATCATCCAAATAGACATCAAATGTTTTCAGGGTAAGATCCCCTCCTGCAGGCATGGCATGAGCAGCATTAAGCCCCATATTGATGAGAGCATTCTGAATTTGCGTTGAATCACCGGCGATATTGGATTTTCCTGCCCGGGGATACGCAGAAATATGCACCCGTTTATCCACGGTTCGCTCAAGAAGCATCACTGTCTCCCGAATCACATCGTGAAGGTTGAATATTTTATTAAAGAACCGTCCCCGCCTGCCGAAGGCAAGCAGTTTCTGCGTAAGATCCGATGCACGGGATGCAGAGGTCAGTATAATATCGAGAAACTGCTGGGTTTCAGTGTCGGGAGCCGTCTCATCTTTCAGCATATCCGCAGCACCGATAATTCCGCCCAGCATATTATTGAAATCATGAGCCACCCCCGCCGCAAGCTGACCAATGGCCCTCATCTTCATACTTTGTTCAAGCTGTTCCTGCAGAGCATACTCTTCGGTCACATTGCGAAAGACCAGAACAACACCGCTGACATCTCCGTCGGGGCTTTTTATCGGTGCCGCTGAATCCGCGATCTGATACTCTGCTCCCGTTCGGGACTGCAGAATCGTATGATTGCCCAGGCCAACAATCTTTCCGGTTTTCAGTACCGCCGTAACAGGATTATCAATTGTATGCCTGCTGGACGCATGGATAATCCGGAAAACTTCTTCAAGAGGACGGCCCAAGGCATCACGCAGGGCCCACCCCGTCAGGCGTGCGGCAACGGGGTTCATATTTGATATCAGGCCATGGGTGTTTGTCGTAATAACACCGTCCCCGATTGAATTAAGGGTTATGCGCAGGTTTTCTTCGCGTTCCTTCAGCTCTGCCGTTCGTGCGTGGACCCGCTGTTCCAGCTCCTCATTCAGGGCATCTTTCAGGCGCCGTTGCCGTTTTTCCTCCAGGATAACCCCGAGCATATTAAAATAATTCTGCAAAAAAGGCTGATATGGTGAAAGGGCCTCAGAGTCCACAACGCGAATATAGAAATTACCGTGATGATACTCATGGCGAAAGATCCGGTACACCTTCCATTCCGGTCGGTCTGCAAGGGATGCCCCTGCATTATCACGGGACGGGAAGTCTGTAAGTTCCCAGGAAACATCATCAATTCCGGGCACTTTTTCCAGCCCCGCAGCAGTAAATTTCATCATTGAGTGAGCATCGGGAAGAAGAGCAACAGTACTCTGCAGAAGATTAATCTGCCCCAATACCTCCTTTGATATGTTATTTTTTTGCAGCTGACTGGGCAAGATAGACTTCCGGTTCAATGAAGAAGGGGTTGTTCACAACGGTTCCGTTCACAATCATCTGCGGATGAACCCGCAGAATTTCCATTATCATGGCTCCGTCAAAGGCCGAGGCATCGTATTGACAAATGGTGGTCACCGGTTTTTCGCGAACCAAAAGGGTAACCCGCGATTCGTATTCCATAAGCCGCTCCCCACCGGGAGTGCGTAGTATTTCCTCTGTCATTTCACCGATAATGCGGGAATGCCGCCCCTCCTGCTCTCCGGCCGCATAGAATGCGGAAATATTATTCAGCATTCGCTCCGGATCAAAACGCCCGTCCTGAAAATAGACTTCCGATGTTCCGCACAGGCGTATCAGGTCAGCGGATTTTCGTTCGTCATAGGAAATACCCTGTTCCCGCAAATACGTACGAAGGGTTTCTTCACTTAACTTTTCTGAAAAACAACTGCTTTTCTCATCACCGGTTATGCCGGAAAGAAGAAACTTCAGCATCGTATCGCACCGCTCTTCTTCCGTCGTATACACCAGACAAATATGTGTCCCCACAGGAACCTTATCCCGGGCAAAACCGAGAGACGTCATTTCTTTCATGTGAATCCCCTTTTCAAGCGAACATGTATTAGTATACTCTGCAGGCACAGAATGTCAACTAAAAAGAGATTTTTATCTTAAAATCCGCAGTCACCGGTTCTTTGTTTTTCCATGGACTTGTTTATCAATAATTTGAAACAGTATTGATTTGCACCCATGCCGTGAATGCATCCATATTCGTATGGCAATTGGTTTTACCATTGTTCAATGCAGGGTGTTGTGGTAAAAAGGGCTTACCAAATCAAAGATGGTTCATTTGGTCGTGTGG
>JBNJDQ010000139.1:0-6136 GCA_051745065.1 Fibrobacterota bacterium | reverse complement strand
CCCGCTGCACCGGCACCCCCGGAAAATACCCATGCACGAAAACGCGGAGAATCGCGAAGAAACAATTGTACCGGAGAATAGCGTGCCGTCAAACGTCCCCGGCGTTGTACTTCTTTGCTCGATAGGCCGTGTTTATTTGACAATTTTGCGTGTCCGGTCTAAAATTAATATAAAGGATGCCGATATAAGGTATAGGAAGGAGGTGAAATGATGGATGTTTCAGATGTAACCTCAGCCGGATTCAATACAGGCCGAACAGGGGTCCGAAAAACGGAAGACTCTGTTGATTCCGGTGTTTCAGTGGATAAGCAGGCCGGTAAAACAGCGCAGCAGGCTGTAAAAGAACATGTGGATGAAGTAACAGAAAATCAGCGCCGTGCAGAAGACAGTGCCGCCCTTTTTGATGAAAGCATCAATCAGGCAAACAAGGTGCTTGAACAGTA
The DNA here is from genome assembly GCA_051745065.1 of Fibrobacterota bacterium. Classification (GTDB taxonomy): domain Bacteria; phylum Fibrobacterota; class Chitinivibrionia; order Chitinivibrionales; family Chitinivibrionaceae; genus Chitinivibrio. The sequence continues at coordinate 5,693 of JBNJDQ010000139.1, read as the reverse complement.
CCATCGGCGGATTGACAGATCGGTACATGAAAAAACAAATGCCATGATGTACAAGATCGTTGACACGGATAAGAACGAAGTGATCCGTGAGTTCCCTTCACGGAAGATACAGGATATGATTTCCAAAATGTGGGAACTGGCAGGTCTCTTTGTAGACGAACAGGCGTAAGCCTCCCGAGGAGGGTACTATGAGTGAAATAACAAATACATCACGGATAACCGGTATGGTATCGGGTTTTGATACAGATGCCAAGGTGCAGGACCTCATGAAAGCCGAAAAGATGCGCCTGCAGAAAGTTGAGCAGCAGCAGACCTGGCTTGAGTGGAAACAGGAGGCCTACCGGGGGGTAACTTCCGACATCAATGAGTTAAAAAATGAATTCTTTGATGTAAACAATAAGGAGACAAACCTTCGTTCTCCCGGGATGTTTGCCGAATTCAGCGCGTCGGCCACGGTAAACGGGTTCACTTCGAGTGCCGTTTCGGTGGAAGGTGTTTCGCAGATGACCGATTTCACTCATTCCATTGAGAGTATTTCCCAGCTTGCCACGGCAGATACCTGGCAGGGGGCAGAGTATAAAACATCCCTTGACGGGAGCGGTCTGAATCTGGCCTCTGTGGAAAGTGATATCACCGCCGGAAACGACAGTTTTACCCTCTCCTTTGACGGCACAGCCCATGCAATCAGCCTCGACGGCGGGTACGGCGGATCCACGGCCAATCTTGTCGGTGATCTTCAGGGCAAAATTGACAGTGCCCTCGGGACCGGGAAGATTGCCGTTTCCGATAACGGTGGGGAACTGCGCCTGACCCCCGAAAGCGGCCATTCCGTCACTCTGTACGAAACCGATGCGGATATTCTGACTGATCTCGGCTTTACCACGGGGGACAAGAATATCGTCGACACGGGAGCAACTATTGCGGAAAGCTTCGGCATGACTGCGGGACAGGATATTTCTGTCACTGTTAACGATAAAAATATCACCTTCAATACGGATGATACGGTTTCCTCCATGATGAATACGGTGAATTCCTCCGGAGCCGGAGTAGATCTTAATTACAGCTCACTGGAAAACCGCTTTACCATGACGTCAACCAAAACGGGAGCGGCGAATAATATCTCCCTGACTGATACGGACAGTTTTTTCGCCAATGAACTGAAAATCACCGGTGCCACCTCTGAAGGGCAGGATGCGATTTTCTCACTTGACGGTGTGGAAACCAGCAGAGACTCCAATATTTTCACCATTGACGGCGGCAAGTACACTCTCAACCAGACCTACAACACCTCCGGAACGCAGGACCCCATTGATGTCAACTTTGAAACAGATACCGGGGCCATTGTAGATAAGGTCAAAGACTTTGTTGATATGTACAATACGCTGGTCACTGATATCAATGAACGGGTGGGAGAGAGGCGCAACTATGATTATGACCCCCTGACCTCGGATCAGAAAAAAGCCATGGAAGAGGATGAGGTTGACCTCTGGCAGCTCAAGGCCAAGCGCGGTCTTCTGGGCGGGGATACGCAGCTGCAGAGCATGACCTCGCAGATGCGGCAGGCCCTGTATGAATCCGTGGAAGGTGTGGGGATATCTCTGGAGGAGATCGGTATTGAGACATCCAGTAATTATCTGGAGCGGGGGAAGCTGCAGGTAAACGAAGATAAACTGACCACGGCCCTTGAAAAAAACTATAACCAGGTGGTGGAACTTTTTACCAAAACCTCTGATGTCCCCTACAGCGACTTTGAAAACCGCTCAACCCGTCAGCAGGAGGAAGGTCTTGCCAACCGCCTGCACGATATTATGCAGGATCATGTCCGTACCACGCGTGATGATAATGAAAAAAAAGGTCTTTTGATTGAGAAGGCCGGTATTGAGAACGACACAACCAGTACCAATAACTACTTTAGTAAACAGCTTGATCAGTTCAATGACAGAATTGCAGATATTGAAGATTATCTTGCTCAGAAAGAGGAGCACTACTACAGTATGTTTGCGGCCATGGAAAAAGCCATGTCCAAGATGCAGAGCCAGAGCAGCGCTCTGACGAACATGTAATGGAGATGACCGTGAAAGATACTGTTGGTGAAGAGGAACTGCTGCAGCAGATCTCCCGTAAGACCCGCCTTCTTTTGAGTGCTCTGCGTGATGAGAACAGTGATTTGATTCTGAAGACCCTGGATGAACGGCAGGACCTGGTTGACCGCTTTTCCCGGGGAGATTTTATTCCGGAATCCACACAGAGTACGACCCGTTTGCGCACAGAGATCCGTGAGGCGGACCGGGAGTGCACGATTCGCATGGATCAGTTTTACCACAGTCTGGAGCGGGAGTATCACCGCGCGCGGCGTGATGCCAATGCGCAGAATCGGAAAAAAAGCGCCGCCCTGCGCTACATGCAACTGCCCGACCGGGGCGGCCGCCTTGATCGGTTGAAATAGTTCAGGGCGTCAGAAGCACAGCCGTTTCCATATGCGGTGTATGGGGATACATATCAAAAAAAGCTGCATCGGCAATACGGAAGTTACACTTGTTTACAAAGAAATTCAGATCCCGTGCCTGCGTAGCCGGGTTGCATGAGATATAGATAATCCGCTTTGCCCCTGCGTTGACAATTCCCTGGCGGACTTTTTTTGACAGGCCGTTGCGCGGCGGATCAACAATAACCGTATCAAACTGCTGATTTCTGCGTGAGAAAAACCGTTCGGCGGGCATTCCCTGTGCAGAATACGAAGAAATACCGTTTTCTGTGTAGTTCTGTGTTCCCCGGCGGGCCATCTTTCGGGAAATCTCCACAAGGGTGACATGGGAGTAGGACGGGCCGTGATGGATACCGAAGAGCCCCAGACCGCCGTACAGATCCAGCAGGGTTTCTCCGGCAAAATCATTACAATGCCAGCGGGCCAGGGCGGGGGTCAGGGCGTGATTGCTCTGAAAGAATGAATCCCCCTGCAGATGCATGTGTGCGGCGTTGATCTGAATGGTTCCGCGGGAGAGGCTCAGGCCCTCCACGGCGGGATCAGAGAGGATATGCGAACCGGTATCAATGCAGTGGATTTTCTCTGTTTTTGCCCGGGAGATCTCTTCTCCGGCACGCAGCAGTTCATTGATCCCCGGTGTACAGAGGGGGCAGGCGTTGATATCAACAACCTCCCGGCTGCGGGCTTTCAGAAAACCTGTTTTCTTTGTTTTTGGATCGCAATGCAGCTGAACACGCATGCGGTAGCCCCGATCCGGGCCGGAGTGAACGGAGAGCTTCGGCAGGGGATTCAGTTTTCCGATCCGTGCGAAAAGGTCTGCAATGATCTCCGCTTTGAATCGGGTTTGTGCGGCGGGGGCAATATGCTGCCAGGAACAGCCGCCGCAGATTCCGTAATATGTACAGAAGGGGGCAACCCGGTCCGGTGAGTTCTCCCGGCGTTCTTCGGCACGAAACAGGGGGATACCGCCCTGTTTGCCAATCTTTCGGCAGTGCCCCGCTTCTCCGGGCAGGAGCCCTTCAGCGAAGACTACGCCTGCCTCAGTTCGGCACAGGCCCAGGCCGCCGTGAATCATTTTTTCGCAGGTGAGTTCAGGCACGTCGGAACACTCCCAGCCACCATTCGCCGCGACTCTCTTCATCGGTCAGAGCAAGCCCCGCGTCCTGTGCAGCGTGGATCACTTCCTCCCGTTCAGTTACGAGCAGGCCACTCCAGAAGAAACGCCCCGTCGGGCTGAGATGTTTCAGTACAGCTTCCAGCAGGGGCAGGGAGTGCTGTTTGATAATATTCATGACAATACGGTCGAAGTGTGCCTCCCCGGGCAGATCATGGACGGACATAATTGTGCCTTCAATCTCGGCTCCCTCCACAGGATTGTCGATGATGTTTTCGGCAAGATTGTCTGCGCAGGCGGGGTCAATTTCAATTCCCAGAGCCCGCTTATATCCCGCAAAGGCAGCAGCAAAGAGCAGAATGCCCGTCCCCGTGCCGATATCCAGAATACTCTCTGCCGGCATACGGCAGATTGCATCGGTGCACAGCTGGGTGGTTTCGTGGTGGCCGGTGCCGAAGGCCATGCGCGGTTCAATGCGAATCCAGCGGTCTCCGTCGCGCAGCTCGGGTTCCAGCCATTTGGGAGAAACCACCAGAGTATCGCCGATGCGTACGGGCTGAATGCTTTCGCGCCAGCGGGCATTCCAGTCCTCTTCTGCCTGTGCGCATACTTCCTCAGGGGATTCCCCCTGCTCCTGCAGTGTTTTTCGGCAGGCGGCCCCTTCTTTTTCTGTTTCAAAATAACAGGTGAGGGTAATTGGATCGCGGCCTTCCTCAAGGCAGCTTGTCATACCGCCGGCATAGAGCGTCCCCAGAAGGAGTTCCGCCCGGTGTGCCGCTGCAGTAAGAATGAAATAATACGCCATGGGAAACATCCTCTCATACTGGCTGTTTGCAGAGTGAATATATCTTATGGAGACCTTTTTATAAAGACTGTGTCTTCGGGCTTGATACTTTCTGTTCCAATATCTATATTATGCCCGTATGCACCAGTAGCTCAGCTGGATAGAGTGACGGCCTCCGAAGCCGTAGGTCGCAGGTTCGAACCCTGCCTGGTGTACCACTTTAACCCCTTGTAAACAAATGTTTTACAAGGGGTTTTTTTGTTTTCCCCAATTATCATATGCATTCTTCTCATTTTCTTAATATACTATTCCTGTATTGTTTCGGTTTTTTTGGGATGACACCACAGAGAAGTGTACGGATCACAGAAGGTTTAACTGGAAAGAAGTTTTCTCCTGATGAATGGTGATTTTATTTTATCGTTAATTGGTCCATTTTTTGGTATTTTCGCAGTAGCTATTGGATTATGGCGTTTTCTTACAGCAAAAGAGGCAGCGCGGAGAGACGTGGATATCTGGTGGGAGAAACGTGGATATAAAGTTACAGAACGTGAACTGCGATTTAATTATAAGAATCAGGGGGTCAGCGGGATAATTGTAGGTTTTATTATAATTATTACCGGTTTGTGGAATTGAACTTTTTCAGTTTTGGTGTTGTAGTACCTTATGAATAGTGGAGTTGAAGGAATTTGTCTGATATGTATTCCCATCTGATGATTAAACAGACGGCATGAACCTGAACTTCTTCGGTGCGGTCCCGTGGGTTTCATACTACCATCCAAAAAAACTTGTTTTCCTGTTCATTTATTACACATGTTCATAAACAGTGAACAATCGTACTAAATGAACGGAATGGTCATGGAGCCTGACAAAATTGGTTCGCCAGAGCATGAAGCGGCTTCCATCTGAGGCGGGACAAAACAATGAACCCGTAACTGCGGATTTTAGGTTTATGAAAAGACTGTATCAAAATCTCCGGAAGAGTTGGTAGCCGCATTCTTCGTGCTCTGCGAGTGATAATGGGGATTCGTCGGTCACATTAATGTAATTGAGAAAATTACTTTCCTGAGGGATCATTTCGGCAAAACGTATTAATTTGTAGTATCTTAGGGATGTCCACGCTGATGACGGGAGTCGGGAGCTTCATTACGGCATTCGGTTCAGGACGCATATACTACTCCATTCTGCACGGATACGGCGTCACATCCGGATCGTTCCTCTGTTTCCTTTTCCCGTACTGTCAGGGGACAGAAACCTGAACCCATGGAGGTATGTATGAGTGATCCCAAAGAGTCCTTTACCGCTCTGCAGGA
>JBNJDQ010000138.1:0-6230 GCA_051745065.1 Fibrobacterota bacterium | reverse complement strand
GAGATACTCCGCCACAGCAGACAGGGCGATCGCTCCGGCACCGAACCCCGCAACGGCAACCCCCGTCACCATGCCCTTATTGCGGGGAAACCATTTCATTCCCGTTGTGAGGGGACAGACATAAACCATGCCGATGCCAATACCGGTTACCACTCCCAGGGAGAGAAGCAGTCCGGCAAAGGAGGATCCCGCAAAGGAAGCCAGCACATAGCCCAGGCCAAAGAGAACCGCCCCGATTGCGGCGGTCAGACGGGGGCCGCGCTTCTGCAATAGTTTCCCCGCCGGAAGAGTTGTAATGGTAAAGATGATCACCTGCACCCCGAAGAGCAGGCCCGTCTGCGCCCGGCTGAACCCGTGGTGTTCCACCAGGGAGGGCACAAAGGCGCTCCAGGCATAGATCCCGCCAATGGCAGTCTGAAGAAGAACACCGGCCATAAGTACGACCCAGCGTATATTTTTTGTATTCATGAGGCATCTGCTCCTTTGATAAAAAAAGCCCTCTGCACAACTTGAAAACAAGTTTACAGAGGGCTTTGTATCGTGTCAGCCTGCGCTGCACACAGTTGCAATACTAATCTGTTCATTTGAAATTAAAATAGTATGATCGAGGTAATCAGTCAAGATATGTTGTGGCTTTGCCGTAAGAAAGAGGCAATTATTACCAAGGAGTACCCTTCATCATTATATCATGCATACCAATGAAGGAGAGGCCTGATTGCATATTTTGTTGTAATGAGCAAAGTACCCAAACGGTATATCGAAAGACCGGAATGGGCAGTTTCAAAGCAGAAACAGCACGCATGCGTCTCTGATTACCACCACGTACCTCCTGAATCGAAGGGAAAGAGGTACTTCGGTTTTCTCTTTGTTACTTCCAGATCCATCCATTCGCCGTACTGATACCCGCGCAGAACGTAGTGATACATTCCCCGATTCCACTGTCCGGGGATATCGTGGAGATACTCAGAAACATTCTCCACAGAATCGCCGTCAAGGTATTCCAGATTGATGATCAGCGGAGAGGGCGGACCTTCCGGTGTCGTGCGTTTATGGCTGTTGCCGGTAAAAATCATACTCTGAACCGGTGAAAGAACGAGGGTGTCACCGCAGGCCATTCGCCCGGAGAAGATCACCCTTGAATGTAAAGACTGCACACAGACTGCTGCCACGCATACACAGATATATCCCAGTTTCAGTATCATTGTCGCTCCCTTTCTGTAAACCCCGTATACATCGTATTACTTCGCAGGTGAAACACGGCACGCCGTACATCCCGGCCGCGGTGGGGCAGTTGCTTTCAAAACGCTCACTGAGGGGACGCAGGTACATGCCGTATGAGGGACTCTGAAACACAACGCACGGGTATCCTGTGTTCTCTGCAGTGTTGTCAATGATCGCCCAAACTCTTTGCTGTTTGTACACATTTAATATACATTGTCCCGAAACACATTCACAGGACAGTTGAAGTCACATTATTTTCCGGCAGAATTATTCCGTCCCGATTTCGATCGTGTTCGTGCATGGAACTCTTCCGGACGCTTTCGGGCCTGGCTGCCCCGCAGACAGGAGATTCCTTCGGTCGAGGTACTGGGGCTTCGGCCATTCCTGTCCGTACGGCGCGGCAGAGCCGCTGTTCCTGTTGCACGCATCACATTTCGCCCCGGCCGGCCGACAGAGCGGGAGCGAAGCAAAGACTTCCCCGCCGCCGCGATGGGAGCGCGCCAAAAATACCCTGAGCCTGAACACACTGCGGCGTGTGTGATGAGCGGCGCCTGCGACGGGAAGAGCCACTGCCGCAGGAGGTGAAGGGGAAGGAGGTTTTGGCCGCCCGCTGAAAGCGGAAACAATGATCACCGCATACGGCAAAAGGATGACCCCGAAAACGATCCGGAAGGTGGTGTCCCCATTGATACGTACACTGTATCTGTAGTATGCACGGTGGTACGGATCGGTTTCCGGAATTATCACATCCCTCTGTAGTGGGCCCTCCCTGAACACCCGTGGTATATCAGCAGGCAGTAAATATCCATACCGCCGGGAATAATTCTTTGAGCCCCTTCCTGCGGGATACTATTTTCTAAACAAAAAGAGGATATGCCATGAAAGATATGCGTGTACGAATACGGGAGAACCGAAAACTCTCCCCCACCTTCTATAAACTCACTTTTGACTGGAACCGCGCCTGGGGTGAACCCCGGCCGGGACAGTTCTTTGAGGCCCGCCTTGATACGGGCACGGCCCCGCTTCTGCGCCGCCCCTTTGCCTTTTCCGCCTACGACGGGCAGCGTGGACGGGCGGAGGCGATCTATGAGATCCGCGGAACTGTTACCGAAAAGCTTTCCCACTGCACCGCCGGTGATCCGATCCGCATTCTGGGGCCTCTCGGGAACGGGTTTTCACCGCAGACAGATAAAATTATTGCCGTGGGCGGCGGCATCGGCCTGGGGCCCATGCTTTTCTCTGCACAGGCCTTCCATGCGGCAGAAAAATCAATCCGTTTTGTCACGGGCTACCGCACAGCAGAAGCCGTTCCCACCCTCTCCCTTCCGGCAAACCTCAACACCACCGTGTGTACTGATGACGGAAGCCGGGGATTTCACGGTAATGTCGTGGACTATCTATCGTCTCTGCCGGCAAAGGATCTGAAAGATTCCACCCTGCTCTGCTGCGGACCACACCCCATGCTTGCCGCCCTGCATCGATTCTGCATGGAACGTAATATTGCCTGCCTGGTCTCTCTGGAAGAAATGATGGCCTGCGGTATCGGTGCCTGTATGGGCTGTGTGGTGGATCTGGAAAACGGCGAAAAAGCACGGGTATGTAAAGAAGGCCCTGTCTTCAACAGTAAGGAGATCCTGTGGACCTGAGTGTACAGATCGGCAAAAGAACATTGAAAAACCCCGTGGGAACCGCCTCGGGAACCTTCGGATACGGCGAGGAATATCATGAACTCATGGACCTGAGCCGCCTGGGGGCAATCTATACCAAGGCCATATCCATCGAGCCGCGCCGGGGCAATCCAACCCCGCGTATCGTGGAGACTCCTTCGGGAATGCTCAACGCCATCGGCCTGGCCAATGTCGGCGCCGAGGTTTTTTTGAGCGAGAAAATGCCCTTTTTGGCCACATGCGGTGCGGCGGTAATCCCCAATCTTGCCGGCAAAACCGAGGAAGAATACATCTCTGTGCTGAGCCGGCTGGAAAGCAATGATGATATCTGGGGCTATGAAATCAATCTCTCCTGTCCCAATGTCAAAAAAGGTGCCATGGCCTTTGGTACCGTGCCGGAAAGTGTGGAACATATTACGGCCCGCCTGCGCGCCCTGACAGAAAAACCACTTATCATTAAGCTGTCCCCGAATGTAACGGATATCGCGGAAATTGCAAAAGCGGCTGAACGGGGTGGCGCCGATGCGGTCTCCCTGATCAATACCCTTGTGGGAATGGTGATTGATACCACAACACAGGGGCCTGTTCTGGCCAACAGAACCGGCGGACTCTCGGGACCGGCCGTTCGTCCCGTGGGCGTAGCCATGACCTACCGGGTCAGCCGCGCCGTGGATATCCCCTGTATCGGTATGGGAGGGATCACCTGCACCGACGATGCCCTGCAGTATCTTCTTGCGGGTGCCCATGCAGTGCAGATGGGAACGTGGAACTTTATCGAACCCGCGGCCTCGCAGAATATTGCCGCAGGTATTGAAGAATACATGAACGAGCACTCCCTGAAACAGATCAGTGACTTCCATCGAATAATCTCCTGAGGATATATGACTATCAGAATCAGCAAAACAGGACAGAGTATCGAACAGTCTCCCATTCGGGCCATGAGCATCGCCTGCCGCAGGGCCGGCGGAATCAATCTCTCCCAGGGGGTCTGTGATACGGACACCCCCGCACCGATTATCGAAGGAGCCAAAGCGGCCATGGATGCGGGACATAACAGCTACACCCGCCACACGGGAATCGCCCCCCTGCGCCGGGCTGTGGCCGATAAAGAACAGGCCATGAAAGGGGTTACCCTCGATCCGGACCGGGAGATTGTCATCTCCGCCGGGGCAACAGGGGCAATGTTCAGCCTCTTAAACGCTCTCTGCGATCCCGGTGATGAGATAATCATGTTTGAGCCCTATTACGGCTACCATGTGTCAAGCTGCCGCGTTTTGGGAATAACGATCCGCTTCATCCCCCTGACTGCACCGGACTGGGAAATCCCCCGCCGTGCTGTGGAGCAGGCCTTCAGCCCGAAGACCCGGGCCGTACTGGTAAATACGCCGGGCAACCCCTCGGGCAAGGTCTTCACCCGGGAGGAACTCCTGTTTCTCGGTGAGACTGCCGCAGCGAACGAGGCGGTACTGATTACCGATGAGATCTATGAATATTTCGTCTACGGCGATGCGCAGCACATCTCCCCTCTCAGTATTCCGCAGCTGCGCGGGCATACTGCCGTGGTGAGCGGCTTCTCCAAAACCTTCAGCACCACGGGCTGGCGCATCGGCTATGTAGTTGCACCGCCCACGCTTGCAGAGGCCTGCGGACATCTCAGCGATCTCTTCTACGTCTGCCCGCCGGCTCCCCTGCAGCACGGGATTGCCGCCGGCCTGCGCCAACTCACCCCGAATTTTTACGAAACCCTGCGGCGGGATCATGAAGAAAAGGGGAAAATGCTCTACGACACCCTTGATGAACTGGGCTTTGCCCCGACAAAGCCCGCCGGCGCCTATTACATTCTGGCGGACATCAGCCGCGTTGAAGGTTCCGGGCCTCTGGAAAAAGCCATGACCATCCTGAAACGCAGCGGCGTTGCCGGTGTTCCGGGCTCAGCATTCTATCATGACAGCCGCGGAGACTCACTCTGCCGGTTCTGTTTCTCCAAGGAAACAGCCGTCATCGAACAGGCGTGCAGACAACTGAAAGAAAGCGGAATCTAACCATGGATATTCCCAAACAGGAGCAGCTTCTTCTCAACATCTGGTCTTTTCTGAAAGAGTCCAGCGCGGAAATTTTTATATCAGTCATTGTTATCTGGCTCGTCGGTGCAATCATTCGATACATGCTCAACAATATCGATGACGACCGCAAACGGTATCATCTGAAAAAGAGTATCCGCTATGTCACGGTTGGTCTGTCCTTTGTCTGGATCCTGTTGCTGTATTACATAAACTCCAGCGATCTGCAGTCGTTCCATGTATTCATCTTCGGGGTGTTTCTGGCAGGTCTTGCTTTCTCCATGCGTGGCCTTTTCTCTGATATTCTCGGCTGGTTTATTATTATCTCGCATAAAGGATTTCAGGCAGGCGACCGCATTGAAATCGGCACAGTCCGCGGCGATGTTATCGATATCGGTATACTGCGCACGACCCTTGCGGAAATCACCGACTGGGATGAAGGCGGCGAGCAGTCCACGGGGCGCATGCTGAGTGTCAAAAACAGCGATGTCCTTGCCGAACCCATTGTCAATTACAACCGGGGCTTTGATATCCGATGGAGCGAGCTTGCCGTGACAATCACCTTTGAATCAAATTGGCAGCGGGCGTACAGGGAGATCCTTGCGATTGGTGAAGATTATTTTGAACAATACCGGGAGATCTTTGCGGAAAAAATCCGCAACGTGCGCAAAAAACACCTGATCCGCTATAATTACATAACTCCGGCGGTCTATATCAAAATCGTTGATAACGGGGTGACCCTGACCCTGCGCCATCTTGTGGAGGTTCGCCAGCGCCGCATGGTGCGCGATAAGCTTTTCCGTAAAATCCTTGCAGCTGTTGATGCCGCAGAAGATGTGGAATTTGCCTATAACACTATGCGCATCTACCGGCGGGACCGCGAGCTGCAGCCGGAATTGATACAGAGGGATACTGAAGAATGACGGTGCGCCGAGTCGCTCTCATAGAAGCCTTTTATACGGGATCCCACAAAACCTGGGCCCGGGATCTGCAAAAGCAGTTTCCCCATCTGCAGATTGATCTTTTTACTCTTCCCGGACGGTTCTGGAAATGGCGCATGAACAGCGGTGCCGCTATTCTGGCAGAACAGTTCAATGCAGAAAATACCACCTATGATCTGATTCTGGCCACAAGCATGGTTGATCTTCCCCTGTTTCTGGCCCTGACCCGTACGAAATCCGCCGGCATCCCCGTGTATTATTATTTTCATGAAAACCAGCTGGCCTATCCCTGGTCACGGCAGGACCGGGAAAAACAGCGTGCCAATGATCAGCATTATATT
>JBNJDQ010000137.1:0-6351 GCA_051745065.1 Fibrobacterota bacterium | reverse complement strand
CTTCCCGATGTTACCGTGGATCCTGCCAGCGGTGATTATTCCGGCGAGTTTGAAGTGGAAATGTTTAATTCTGCTGATAAAAGTCAGCGCAATATTTTCTATTCATTCAGCCCTGCCCCTGCACAGGATGACAACCTTTACACCGCGCCGTTTAAGGTGACTCCTGATATTGATGTGTTTGCACGGGCATTTGTTAATCCCGATGTTGTGGAATCAAGTGGTGCCGGCGGATGGCTTCCATCCAATACGGACGAGAAAAATTATCGCCGGGTTACTACCGGTGTTGATGAGGGCAGTGCATATTTCGACCGTTCATCCGGACAGGAAGATCTCGATGCAGACGGTGTTATCGACCTTGCAATCGTCGAACTCTCTGATCGGTGGGATGGGCTTGAACTTCCCGAAAGTGCAGAATGCATTTTTCCCGGTACCAGCCAAAAACGTACGGTGACTGAGAATATTACATGGGAAGATGTGGATGATCTGGATAATACCCGCATCCTCATTCCTGTCGATTTTGAAGACGTTCAGACCGGTTTCCCCGCTGATGAATATATCACTCTGTCAGGTTCACAGTATGTTAATGAGTCGGTGACGGTTGGTGATTCCGTTGCTCCCGTGATAAAATCCGCTGGATATAAATCCGGAGAGTACCTTCTTGACGGATCCCGGGCGGATGATACCCTGCGGGTTGAGTTTTCCGAAGAGGTTACCACTATCAGAGAGGGGGCGCCCGATGAGGAAATACTCTTCAATTTCGGTGCCCTCTCCGATGCCTATCCTGCGAATATTACGTATTTCAGGGGAAGCGGTTCGGAGTATTACTTTGTGGTGGACTCTCTGTTTGGTGTGATGTACCCCTATGCCGATGACAGTATATGGATTAACACCGAGGCAGCTGTTTCCGTGTCTGACGGAATGCTTACGCAGGATATTCCCCTGAACCGCCGGGTTCCTCTGAATCCTAAAAAACTGAATATTAAAGTTGATATGGATTGCTACTGGATGAAGAATAACCCCGGGTTCTCTTCGATTGATCCGGAGACGGAGGGGTACTCGGTTTTCGGCAGTACCGTGGATGGTGAAGTTCTGAATGCCGGGTGGGGTGGTTTGATTATTATCGATCCGAAGGTGCCCTTCACGCCGTCACAGTCGCGTGATTTTGATGCATCCCTGGTGATTCTTGATGCCGTAGGCAATGTTGTAGCATCCATGGATAGTATGGATGATGGAACCGACAACCTTGATGCCAGGGCGATTCTCTATAAAACGCCTGATGGCACTGAGCGTTATGTGATCGGAGTTGCCTGGGACGGCACAAACGATGCGGGACGTGAAGTGCATGCACGAACCTACAAGGTGATTGCAAAAACAACCTGGCCCACAATTGATGATGCCATTGTTGTAAAAGGGTTGATGCCGGTGCAGAAGTAATCCGGTGCAACAGCTGTATGATAAGGTCTCCGTCCTTCGTTGGCGGAGACCTTTTTATCAGAATGCTCCCAAACACCGTCACGCCCCACCTGTGCCCGTCCTGTCATACCCCTCTTATCTGTATAAAAATGAAAGCTTTTGGATATCTTTGTAATAAATCGGCATTTCTCCGGGTGCCTCTATTTATTTTATGCGTACAGCTTTCATTCCTGCAGGGGTTTATATGATCTACGGGGCTATTACTCTTACGGTGCTTTTTGCCGTGTATGTTTTCAGCGGAATGCGTCGTCCCTGGCCGACGGAGAGTGATCTCAGTCACCGCCTGTTCTTTTATTTTAAGTTCTATTATTCCACCAAGTATCTCAGTCCTGTACGTTTTGCGGAAAGAAACAGTGGACTCGAGAAGTATTTTTCCGCCATGCAAAAACCACACTACACTGAGGATTTGCAGAATGTGCAGACCCTTCAAATAAAAGCTGTGGGTGATTTGATGGTGCGTCGGGATCTTGCGGCCCCGGCGTCACCGCATCTTTGGACGGATGTGGAGGAGTATCTTTTTGACGGCGATTTGGTGTCGGGCAATCTGGAATTTGCTGTTAATCCCAATCATCGTATCTATCAGATTATTCGCTACTCTGTGGAGGAAAAATATACTGAGCCGATTCTTGATCGGCCAAGGGGCACTTTCGATTATCTCTCCATTGCGAATAACCATATTTATGATTCGTACCGAAATGGTGTCTGTTATACGCGGGATTTTCTCGCAAAACGGGGTATTCCTTTCAGCGGTGCATCGGATAGTGTGGAGGAACGGGATAATTTCCCCGTCATAGATGTTAAGGGTGTAAAGATTGCTCTGTTGGCATACACCTTTACCACCAACGGGATTCGTCTTCGTGATGATTTCCGTTATGGGGTTAACCTGATTCGATTTAATGCCTTGCGGGAAAAAGATTATGATCCGTCACTTATTGAGCATCATATCACCCTGGCAAAACAACGTGGTGCTGATCTCATTATGGCAAATAATCACTGGGGGATCGAATTTGAATACTATCCCTCCAGTCGTCTTGTGCGTCGTGCTCATGCCCTAATGGATGCCGGCATTGATATCATTATCGGTCATCATCCGCATATTCTGAATCCCGCTGAATGGTATGATACTGCCGACGGTCGAACCGCCTTTTGCGCATATTCTCTTGGAAATATTATTTCTTACGCTCTCAAACAGCCCATAATGAACCTTGCGGAGATAGTGGGTATCACGGTGGAAGTTGGCGAAAACAGCAGTGGTGAACGGGTTGTCCGGCTGAAAGAAGCTGAGTTCATGCCGACCTGGTTTCATAAAAAAGGTCGCGGTGGTCGTTCGGATCACCGTATTCTTTCTCTTTCTTCCCTCAGAGACGGCGCCCATTCGCAGAGGCTCTCGCCGATTGACCGCCGTTCTCTTGCCTATGTCAGTCGGGAATACGATCGGTTTTTTCGTCAGGATCGGGCCTTTCTGTATCGATAGATTTACTTTTTTATTTCCCCGTCTTTATGGAAAAGGGGGGAATATATATATTAACTGCTTTGACTTGGAACATTAAGTACAGGAGAGACAGTGACCACAAGGTTTACCGGAAAGAATAAAGATTCGCGCAATAATAAAAAACGGGACGGCGGTTCAGGTCCAAAGAGGCCGCAGATGCCCAACAGTCCCATGAAAACTGTTCTGGTGTGGGTGGTGATAATTACACTCATGGTTTTCTTTCTTCGTCAGACAGATCCTGCAGGTCGGGGAGAGGTCGAACTGAAGTACAGTCAGTTTCAGAACCTGATCGAACAGTCAGACAGTACTGCAGCTGCTTCAGGGGATACCAGTTCCGTCATCAAAAGCGCCGAGGTGGTTCTGTACCAAATGAAGGCGGTCTTTCGCGGAGAGGTTTATTCTGCGGGCGATTTAAAAGCTGTGGCGCAACCTGATCAGACTGTCAATGGAACTACCTTTGTCGTTAATCTTCCCTTTGTTGATTCTGAGATGCTGAGTAAGTGGGAAGACCGCGGCTTTCCATATTCTTTCAAAGAAAAACAACCAACATTTTGGGATTATATCCTCTCCGGATGGCCGGTACTTCTTCTGATTGCGTTTTGGTTTTTTATGTTTCGTAACATGCAGGGAGGTCAGAAGGGTATGTTCTCCTTTGGTAAATCCAAGGCGAAACTCTATGACAAAACCACGACGAAGGTTACGTTTGACGATGTTGCCGGGGCGGAAGAGGCAAAGGAAGAACTTGTCGAGGTTGTTGATTTTTTGAAAGATCCGACAAAATACCAGAAAGTGGGCGGTAAGATTCCCAAGGGTGTCCTTCTTCTTGGACGGCCGGGAACGGGGAAAACCCTTCTGGCGAAAGCCGTTGCAGGGGAGGCAAAAGTCTCATTTTATTCCATCAGCGGTTCTGATTTTGTTGAGATGTTTGTCGGTGTCGGGGCGTCGCGAGTGCGTAATCTCTTTGAGGAAGCCAAACGGAATGCCCCCTGTATTATATTTATGGATGAAATAGATGCCGTGGGGCGTCAGCGCGGTGCGGGACTGGGCGGCGGTCACGATGAACGTGAGCAGACCCTGAATCAAATGCTTGTCGAGATGGATGGGTTTGAGGAAAATTCAGGTATCATCCTTATTGCGGCAACCAACCGTCCTGATGTGCTTGACCCGGCTCTTCTTCGTCCGGGGCGATTTGATCGGCAGATTGTCGTGGATTCCCCTGATATTCAGGGGCGTGTGGGTATATTAAAGGTGCACACCAAAAAGGTCCCCCTTGCTGATGACGTTGATCTTGAGATTATTTCAAAGGGTACTCCCGGTTTTTCCGGTGCTGATCTTGCCAATCTTGTGAACGAGGCGGCTCTACTTGCAGCGCGCTTTAATTCAAAGGTGGTTTCCATGCTGGATTTTGAAGAAGCGCGGGATAAAATTATTATGGGGATGGAACGCAACAGCAAAGTTCTTACAGATTTTGAGAAGAAAACCACGGCGTACCATGAAGCGGGTCATGCTATTCTTACTATCCATTGTGAACATGCTGATCCTCTTCATAAGGTTACAATCATTCCCCGCGGCCGTGCCCTGGGGGTTACCTTTTCGCTGCCCAATGAGGATATGCACAGTTACAGCAAGGCGTATCTCCTTGACAGAATCTGCGTTTCCATGGGCGGGCGTGTAGCGGAAAAACTTGTTTTTGACCAAATGACCACCGGTGCGTCCAACGATATAAAACAGGCAACGGAAATGGCCCATAAAATGGTCTGTGATTACGGCATGAGCGAGCTTGGCCCCGTTGCGTACGGTAAGAATAACGATCAGGTGTTTTTGGGCAAGGAGATTTCCCGGCAGCGTGATTTTTCTGAAAAAACTGCTGAAAGAATTGATTCTGTTATTCGCCGTATCATAGAGGAACAGGAACAGCGTGCATATCAGCTCTTTGATGAATATCGTCATGAGTTGGATCTTCTTGCCGAAGCACTCATTGAACATGAACATCTTGATAAAGAGGAAATTGATCTGATACTGCAGGGTGAAACGATTAATGAAAGCAAGAAAAGCCGCCTTACAAAACTCTATCATGAAAAACGTGAAGTAGCCCGTAAGGAACAGGAGAAGCGTGAAGCTATCCGCAAAGCTCTTGCAGAAAAAGAAGAAGCTGATAAAAAGGATGAAGAAAAGAAGGGAGATTCAGAGGACCGTGCGTCTGAAGAATAATGCCGATCAGTTTTGTTCACCGGGCCGTTCCTGGACGGTCATGGGTATTCTCAATATCACCCCGGATTCTTTCTATGACGGGGGGCGACATGATAATTCATGGCTTGAGCGTGCCCGACAGCTTGTCAAGGATGGTGCGGATATTCTTGATATTGGCGGGGAATCAACCCGTCCCGGCTCGGAGCCTGTCTCCAGGCAGCAGGAACTGGACCGGGTGATCCCTGTAATAGAGGGTGTACGTAAACGTTTTGATATTCCCGTATCAGTGGATACAACCAAGGCTGCCGTTGCCCGGGAGGCGTTTCAGGCAGGTGCAAATATTTTAAATGATGTCAGCGGTGGTCGTTTCGACTGCGATCTACCCGCTGAAGCAGCTGCGGCGGCGGCAAAAGTGGTTGTTATGCACAGTCGGCGCCGGCCGGCGGATATGCAGGTTGCGCCGTCATACGGTGATCTTATTGCCGATGTCCGGCAGGAATTGCGCGACGCTGTGCAGCGCTATCGTGCTGCAGGAGTTTCTTCTGATGCCATTATTGCCGATCCGGGAATTGGATTTGCCAAAACCTTCCGTGATAACCTCCTTCTTCTGCGCTATCTGGAGGATCTTCAATTGCCGTACCCTGTTCTCATAGGGACCTCCCGAAAATCATTTCTTGGTGGCATTACCGGTAAGGAGCCCGACCATCGGCTTGCTCCATCCCTGGCAACGGTGGGGGAGGCATATCATCGTGGTGCCCGGTGGTTCCGCGTACATGATGTTGCCGAAACGGTGGATTATCTCAAAATGATTGATGCGTTAAATGCAGCGGAATAAGGAAACCCGTAACAAACGAAAAATAACTGCTGTCATAATTACTGCAGTGCTCCTGGCGCTTCTTTTTATCCTGACGGTCATCCGTTCCTGTGCAGAGGATGATTACACCGACAGTATCTCCCGTGCCGACAGTATCTCCCGTGCTGACAGTATCTCCCGTGCCGACAGTATCTCCCGTGCCGACAGTATCTCCCGTGCCGACAGTATCTCCCGTGCTGACAGTATCTCCCGTGCCGACAGTATTTCCCGTGCCGACAGTATTTCCCGTGCCGACAGTATTTCCCGTGCCGACAGTATCTCCCGTGCCGACACAAAAGCACACCGTTAGGGCCAAGTTGCTTACCCCCTCTAAATATATTGT
>JBNJDQ010000136.1:0-6396 GCA_051745065.1 Fibrobacterota bacterium | reverse complement strand
TTTTATTTTTTCCCATTTCCCGACCGTTCAAAGAGCTGCACTCGTGCAAGTGCGGACCTAATATATACTTTCACCCGGCCCGGTGTCAAACTCTTTGTTCGAGATATATTATTATTTTGTTTTTATTCTGTTTCTGCTCAGCAGTGCAATGCAAAAGCCTCCCTTTTTTGCACTGCACGGTTTTCCAATACTATATTAATAATGATACGACGTACTCGAATTACTATTTTTATACCAGTTATATCTATCAAAGAAGGAGATGCCATGACGAACCCATCTTCTGTTGAAACCATGATTCAGGCAGAGGGCCTTACCAAACTGTACGGTTCTTTTATTGCCGCGGAAGATGTTTCCTTTACCATTAACCGCGGTGAAGTTGCAGCATTTCTCGGGCCCAACGGCGCCGGGAAATCCACCACAATGAAAATGCTGACGGGCATCCTGGCCCCTGATCACGGCACATCGACTATTGCCGGATTCAGTTCCCAGCAGTCCCCCCTTGATCTCTCACATCAGCTGGGGTATCTCCCCGAAAGCGGTCCTTTATACGAGGACATGACCCCTGCAGAGTCACTTTCATTTTTTGCAGATGCCCGGGGCCTGCGCGGTAAAGAGAAACAGGAACGCATTCAGGCTGTCAAAAAGCGCCTTGAACTTGCAGAAGTATTCGACAAGCCCATCGACAAGCTATCTCAGGGATACCGTCAGCGCGTCGGGCTGGCCCAGGCCCTGCTCCATGATCCGAAAGTGCTTATTATGGATGAGCCCACTCTTGGCCTGGACCCGAATCAGATAAAAACATTCCGCAACCATATCCGTGATCTTGCCGGCACAAAGACAATCCTGATTTCAACGCACATCCTTCAGGAAGTGGAAGCCGTTGCAGACCGGATTATTCTCATTAATGAAGGACGGATTGCCTTTGACGGCTCCCCGGATGAACTTAAAAAGGGAGAATCCATCGAGAACGCCTTCTACCGACTTACCGACAGTGCTCATTACAGCAAGGAAAGGAGATAACCAATGAATATGAATATTGTGGGTTCCATATTCAGACGCGACCTGAAACGCTATTTTTCCAATCCCACGGGATACGTCTTTATTACCCTTTTCATCTTTCTCAGCGCTGCTGCAGCATTTTGGCAGAAGAGTTTCTTCCTGTCAAATCTTGCCAATCTTGATCAGCTCAATGGCCTCTACCCTTTATTGCTGGTTTTCTTTATTCCCTCCCTGACCATGGGCATCTGGGCCGAGGAGAAAAAACAGGGAACCCAGGCCCTGCTTCTGACTCTGCCGGCCCACAGCAGCGAGCTCGTTCTTGGCAAATATTTTGCCGCCCTGGGAATTTATACCGCAGCGCTGCTGCTTTCCCTGAGCCATATCGCCATACTTATGTGGCTGGGATCACCGGATCCGGGGCTTATGGCAGCAAACTACCTGGGATACTGGGTTACCGGTGCCGCCCTTCTTTCCGTTGCAATGATCACATCGCTTTTTACCCGGAATGTGACAATCTCCTTTATTTCCGGGGTTACCGTCACGGCTCTTGCGGTCTATTTCCATACAATAACCGGTGCACTGGGGGATACCGTTTCCTCCTTCACGGAAGGGGCCGATGTATTCAGCCATTTCGACACCTTTGCCAAGGGAATTGTCAGTTTTGACGGAATCATATTCTTTCTTTCCCTCACAGTGCTGGGGCTCTCATTAAATACCCTCTTTCTGGAAAAACACCGGTGGCATCTTCCCATGGGCGGACTGAAGCAGATTACCCATCTGACAGTCCGTACGCTCTCTCTGATTATCGCTTTGGTCGGAATCAATATGATCGCCGGGAACCACCTTGATTTCCGTGCGGATATCACCAGCGAAGGGCTGTACTCACTGCTGCCCAAAACCCGACAGATGCTGAAAAAAATCCCCACCGACCGTGCCGTCACCATACGGGCCTATCTCAGTCCGCAACCTCCGGCGGAATACGCCCGAACCCGAAAGAATCTGATCAGCTTTCTCCGGGAAATTGATGCAGTCGCCGGGCCGCGGGTCCGCGTATCCATTCTGGATACAAAGGATTTTACCGAAACCGCTGCGGACGCAGAGGAAAAATACAGCATAACTCCCCGAAATGTACCCACTCTGCGCGGTGAAGTCAGCGAGGAATCGGTCTATATGGGGGTTGTTATCTCCAGCGGTACGCAGGAACAGGTCATTCCCTTCTTTGAGAAAGGCCTTCCCGTGGAATATGAGCTGATCCGCAGTATCTCCGTTGTTACCGGCCGTCAGCGCCCGGCAATCGGCATCGTTAAGAATGACCTGAAAATCAAAGGCGATTTTGACTATCGATCCGGCCAGCGCAGTGAAGCATGGGAGGTAGTCGATGAACTCAAAAAGCAGTACGAGATCAAAGATGTTTCTGCAGAAGACAGTATCACCCAGGCCGTTGATGCACTCCTGGTTCCTCTCCCTTCTCTTTTGACGCAAAAGGAACTGGACAATCTGAAGGAATACGTTCTGGCTGGAACACCGGCCCTGTTTCTGGCTGATCCTCTGCCCATTGTTAATCCGGATCTTGCACCGGCCGTGGATCCAAATCAGCAGGCCAATCCCTATCAGCAGCAAAGAAAACAGGAACCCGCCAAAGGAGATATCGAAAGTTTCTTTCGCGATCTGGGTATCGTCTGGAACAAAAAAGAGATTGTCTGGGATGCGTACAACCCTCATCCCAAACTGAACAATTCTCTGCAGGAAATCATCTTCTCCAGCCGTACCAACGACGAAGGGAATGCCTTCAACGACAATGCACTCCCCGTCTCAGATCTTCAGGAGGTGGTCACCCTCTTTCCGGGCAGTCTGAGCCCGGCTCAGGACAGCACGATCACCTTTACCCCCCTCATGCGTACGGGGACTTCCTCGGGAACAGTTCCCTACGACCGCATGTTTCAGCGTTCTTTTTTCGGCATGCAGCTGACCCCGCAGAATGCCCCCCATGTCAAAGATGACTCCGCTCATGTTTTGGCCGCTTACACCTCCAAGGACGGCAACGCCGAAGAAGGAAAATTCCGCTGCCTGACCGTGGCGGATATTGACTTTATTTCCAGTCAGTTCTTTAATCTGCGCAAAGAAGGCATCAAGGAACTGAACTTTGATAATGTCTCCTTTTTCCTCAACAGCATTGATTTTCTGACCGGCGATACGGCCCTGGTGAAACTGCGTAAAAAGAGGGCAAAACACCGGACCCTGACGACGATGGAAACCATGAAAGAGGGCTTTATCGCAGCACAGGAACAGCAGAAACAACAGGCCGAAGAAAAAGCCGCTGCCGCCCTGGAAGCTGCCAACCGCCGACTGGAGGAGAAAATAACCGCGTTGGAATCCCGCAGTGATCTGGATCAGCAGACCAAAGCCATTATGGTGCGCAATGCCCGTGAACTGGAAACCCGCCGTTTCGAGGCAAAGGAAAAACAGATTACCGCACGGAAAGAACGCACCATTGAACGAAGCCGGCAGCAAATGCTTTCCCGCATCAACGGCCTCCAGAATACCATTAAAATGCTGGCTGTAGCCCTGCCGCCGGTACCTGTACTGCTGATCGGCATTTTCATATTTATCGGACGACGCAGACGTGAACGGGACGGCGAGAAAGCAACCCGGAAACTGAAAGAGTAGAAAGGAGCTCACAGAATGAAAAATACAACAAGAACCACTGTATACATCGTATCAGCAGCACTCATACTGCTTATTGCTGTGCTTACGGCACCGCGGGTTTCCGTCCCGCAGGAAATGAGTGACGAAGGAACCCCCTTCTTTCCGGATTTCACCGATCTTTCCAAAGCCCGTTCCCTGGAGGTGGTCACCTTTGATTCCACCACGGGGGAACCTGTACCTTTCAAGGTGGTGGAAGAAAAGGGACTCTGGAAAATCCCATCACAGTATGACTACCCCGCCGATGGCAAAGAGATGTTCTCCAGGATCACAGCTGCCCTTATCGAGCTGGAGCGCGATGAATATCGCGGTCGCTCGGGCGGCGCGGATCTTGCCCGATTAGGTCTGGTGAATCCCCTCAAAAAAGATGATGCACTCCTGTCGGGGCGGGGCAAAATGATCACCCTGCGCACGGCTGATGATATCGAACTTGCATCGATTATTATCGGAAAAAAGGTTGAAGGGCGGCCAAACTATCGCTATATGCGCACCCCTGAAGGAAGCCAGGTATATGCGGCCCGTTTTTCCGAAGAAATCTCCACGGATTTCACCGACTGGATCGAGAATGATCTGCTGACAGTGAACCAATCGGACATACACCGTGTACATATTCAGGACTACTCGGTTGATGAGAACACCGGCCGCCTGAACAGACATGGTGACATTCTCCTTACCAAAAAGAATGGTTCCTGGACTGCACCGCACGAGAGCAATGATTCCTTAAATTCCGCTGCCGCCCGCGCCCTGGCAGAAACCCTGGACACCCTGAACATTATCGGTGTACGCCCCAAACCGGCGGGAATAAATGAAGAGCTGCAACGGGTTGCCGCCGGGGCATCCTCCATTGAAGAGGAAACAATCCGTTCACTGCAGGAAAAAGGATTTTTCTTTGGCTCCGACGGACAGCTGTACTCCAACCGCGGAGAAATCACGGTTACCACGGATTCTGCCGTTACCTACACCCTGCGCTTCGGCGAGGTGGCCCCGGCAAATCAGATCAGCAGCAGCGCCCCCGGACGCTATCTCTTCATATCCGCTGCGGTTTCCGATACAATCCGTAACGAACCGCCCCGCCCGGCAGATACACTGTTCCGGGATAAGGCGGACTCTTTGTTGACCGAAGAAGACAGGGAAAACCGCAAGTTGGCGCAGACACATGCGGAATGGACGCAAAAACGTGCCGCTGCACGTGCTCGCGCAGAGCTGCTGAACAGCCGTTTCGGGAAATGGTACTACATTATCTCGGCAGAAACCTTTGATACCCTGAACAGCAAAAAAAAGAAACTATTTGACGTACAATAACCGACAGGGGCTGCCCGTCATGGGCAGCTCCCCGTCAGTACGCCGCATATATCACAGCCAGAATCGCGAAGTATGCACAGCTTTCTCAAGCTCTGCAGCACGGTGAACAAGATCACGGTGTTTTTCCCCGTCAGCCCTGACGGCATCCTGGGCATAGGAATTGCAGAATCCGCAGACAGCACAATCCAGAGCAGAACAATCCCGTTCCCCCCGGCCGACACAGAATCCCTCAAGTCGACTGGTATCAATAGTGACATAGCATTCATCCGGAGCATAACTGTGCGGAATAATCGCTTCTCCGAAAGACTTCATCTTCAGAAGACTGGACGGTTTTACCAGAGAGGGACGAAACATCATGGCAATCATGCGCAGGCGTTCCCCCAGGGACGCCCCCTGTTCCTTCTTGATTTTTGCGACAGGCCCCACAAGTTCGTAGAGATTGCCCGTAAAGGAACGCTGCGTATACGCTTTCACGCGCCGCTCCAGGAGATCCGGCGGGCAGCTTCGCTCAAGAATTTTGAACGAATCGATCCCCAGATCTTCATAAATCGAGGTATCCTCCGGCCGAATCCAGACAGAGCGTACATAATTAACGGGATCACTGAAACGAATACGTGCACAGTTGAGAATACAGTAATCTATGCACATGCCCCGCAGGGCATGCCCCTTACGGGAAGAATCCGTAAGCAGATTCATATGCGTGGGTTCATAGGCGCAATTGGGCAGGCATGAGGAGTTCGCGATCAGCTGCAGTTCACAGGAGACCGCCGCGCGAATTGCGCGAAGTCGTGCAAAATCGTAGTTGCAGGAAAGAGCACTCAGGCAGAGAGCATCCGCCCCCATTCGCTCCCACTGACGGGCTTTTTCCGCAGTGTCAATCATGGCAAAGGCACTCACGCGTACGGAAAACCGGGGGAACTGCTCTTTGATAAGTCGAAGCAGAAAGGGAGACGCCACGGTTATGCTGTCTACGCCGATCGTATCCAGGCGTCGTAAAATACGCCGGATTTTACGATGCCCCCGGGCAGTCTGTTCCAGCCCCCCCAAATGAGCGCCGTTTAAGAGATAGTTGAAGCGAATATCCGCACGGTGGCATGCACGAATAATATCCCTGAAACGGTGAAGGGAGGTTTTGCGAAGGGTATAGGACGATCTCCCGCCGCCGATCTCGTCGTCCCAGGGTTTACCGTATACTTCATAGATACCGGAATATTCAGCAAGACGGTCAATCAAACCGGGCTCAAAACTGTAGGCAACACTGTATTTCATAGAATCCCGCAATCTGGCAAAGAGAAACAAAATACATCTGCCGTGACAGACCTGATCAGAAGCCGGGATGAATATCTGTCAAAAGAAGGGCTACGCCCCGATCAGGCTGTGAACAGCATCAAC
>JBNJDQ010000135.1:0-6441 GCA_051745065.1 Fibrobacterota bacterium | reverse complement strand
GATAAAAAAACAGCCTTTCACAGTCATAATAGATTTTATATGAGCAATTTATAAGACTCAGTCAAAATAACTCGTTAGGATATTGCGGGAATGCAGGTTGTTAGGGTGATTGATTTATGAATGAATAGGATATTTATGAATAAAGAAGAACGAATTGAAGAACTTGAAATTTTCAGAGGTTTGATTTGTGACTATTCACACAATCAAAGTCCAGAAGTTAGATCTCAAATTAATAAGAAAAAAGCAATTATCCAAAGAGAAATTGTTGAAGCTGGATGTATGAAGCTAATGACTATTGCTCCTCCACCAGCTGTAGGTGGACTAGTAATGAATAGAGTCAATCCTTTAGACTGTATCTTTAATCCTCCATATGGAATGTCAATGTATGGTGTCATTGTAGATATGATTGATGAAACTATCGGAGTTGTGTCAGCTTCTGATGAGGTTGAAATGATAGAGCCTACAGATAAACCTTCAATGAAACCAACATATCAAAAGGGATATGCATTTATTGCAATGGCAATTAATCCAGAAGATCATCAACTTGAAGATGTTTTAGACTCAATAAAAGAAGCATCACAGAAATATGATATTACAGCTGAAAGAATCGATGAAAATGAAAGTAATGATCGAATAACCGATAGAATTCTTGAGTCAATTGATAAAGCTCAATTTGTAATTGTTGACCTTACTCATCCAAAACCAAATGTTTTCTTCGAAGCAGGTTACGCTCAAGGAATAGGGAAAATCCCAATCTATATTGCAAGAGAAGGAACCAAGCTCGAATTTGATCTTAAAGATTACCCAGTAATCTTTTTTAAGAATATGAGAGAGTTGAAATCAGGGCTTCAGAAAAGACTAGAAGCTCTCGGATCTGATGAGAACTAACCTGTGTGCTGGGCGTGACCACGCTCCGCTCGATCAAACCACGCAATCGTTATCGTTTAATACAAATATTTCCTTCAACCAAATATTCCTCATATGTGCGTGTCAGTCTAACTGTCGCTGAACAATCGTGTATGCTCTTGTAGACCGTAGAGAGCACCGCCAAAGGCTTGGGCATGCTCCCGTAGACCGTGGAGAGCACCGCTAAAGGCTTGGGCACGCTCCCGTAGACCGTGAAGAGCACCGCCACAGGCTTGGGCATGCTCCCGTAGACCGTGAAGAGCACCGCCACAGGCTTGGGCATGCTCCCGTAGACCGTGGAGAGCACCGCTAAAGGCTTGGGCATGCTCCCGTAGACCGTGAAGAGCACCGCCACAGGCTTGGGCATGCTCTTGTAGACCGTGAAGAGCAGCCCGAATACACTCAGGGGGCTTACTTACCGCCTGTCTGCTGCACCTGCATCCCCTGCTCCCGCAGATACTGTGCCGTCTTACTGCACAGGGGGCCGGTCAGGGAGAGGATAATTTCTGCGGGAGAAACAGTTTCCCGGGCAAGCTTTGAAAGTAAGGCCCGGCCATCCTTCATGACAAAGCGTCCCTTTCGATCGATACTGATGCAGCAGCCTTTCTGCACGGCGTGAACCGTCACGGAGGGACTGCGGCGGAAAAGGGCGCGTACTCGCTCACAGAGGTCGCTCATAGATACTCCTTTCAGGGGTCTCTCACACTCTTTTTGAATATATCTTTTGCAATGCCCCTTCAGAAAGGTATCTTACTCTTTTACGGAAAGGCTGGCCATGGATATTCAGATACGCAAATACCCCTTTACGAAAGAACTGGGATGGTCCAACTCCCGCTATGATCTCTTCACCCGCTGCCGCCGGGCGTATTACTATAACTACTACGGCAAATTTCTGAAGACCGTCCCCTATGATAAGATCCTCTTCCTGAAAAAGCTCACATCGGTCCCACTGGAAACGGGGAATGTGATCCACCACATGTTCGAAACCTTTCTGAAACGACTCATGAAATCACCGGAACCGGTGAATGCAGAGCGCTTTATCGCCTACGGCCGTTCTCTCTGTGAGGATCTCTTTGCCAAAAAAACCTTCATGGAAACCTATTACGACAATAAACCCGTTGATACGGCCTATGCTGCGGATACGGTATCCGCCAT
The DNA here is from genome assembly GCA_051745065.1 of Fibrobacterota bacterium. GTDB lineage: Bacteria > Fibrobacterota > Chitinivibrionia > Chitinivibrionales > Chitinivibrionaceae > Chitinivibrio. The sequence goes on along the minus strand of JBNJDQ010000135.1, from coordinate 4,380 downwards.
GCTGCAGACGTTTCTGGAAAGCCGTACCTACGATTGGATTCTGCAGAAGGCACAGAAGAACACCCGCAACTGGATTATTGAACCGGGGGGCTTTGGCGAGACACGCCTGGACGGCCTGAAGGCCTATTGCAAGATGGACTTTCTGATTCCCGATGAAGAAGAGGATTGTATCCGTATTCTCGACTGGAAAAGCGGGCGCAAACATATCGAAAAACACAGCCGTCAGCTTTTGGGGTATGCCGCGGCAATCATGGCAGAAAACCCCCACATCCGCGCGGAGCAGGTCAAACCGGAGATTGTCTATGTTACCACGGAGGTCATTGAACCCTTTTCAACGGAGGTAACCCATGATGCAATCAGAGATTTTCTGGCCGATGTGCACCGCGAAACCGCGGAAATGAAAGCCTGCTGTGTGGATGCCGAAAAGAATATCCCCCTCCCCGTGGAGGAATTCCCCGGCTGCGGGAACGAGAAGATCTGCCGTTTCTGTCAGTTTCGTGAAATCTGTGATGTGCGGGGACAGCAGGCACAGGAGGTACTCCCCTTTTAAGAAGCAGAAAGCGTTCGTGAAGCCGGAAAGCACCCTGCTCTGCGCAGGCGATGCCGCCCTGCAGCATCGCCGGTATTTATCAAAAGGGATCAGTTCAGCTGATGGCGAACAATATCACCCTTGGTGAGATAAATCATATCTTCAGCAATATTAACGGCATGCTCCGCAATCCGGTCCAGATACCGGGCAATAAACATCTGATTGGAAAGAACCTCCGCCTTTTCCGGTTTCTCTTTCACCTCTTTCAGAAAAAGCTGAAAGATTTGCTCCTTCAGGGTATTGATCTCATCAATGGATTCGATAACCTTATAGGCCATGGTGGAATCCTGATTCACCAGAGAATCAATACTGTTTTTGATCATCTCAATGGTTTTATCAGTGATATCGCCAAAGGGCAGCTGATACTCAAAGCCGTTCTTGATATCCAGAATAATATTGGTCCGTTTGGAGATGGAAGCTGCATAATCGCCGATCCGCTCCAAATCGGAATTGATTTTGAGCACGGAAATAATAAAGCGCAGATCACCGGCAACGGGCTGATGGAGCGCAAGGATCTTCAGGCACTCTTCTTCTATCTCGATCTCCAGATTATCAATCACATCATCGTCACTGATTACCTTTTCCGCTTCATGTCTGTCCCTGTTGATAAAGGCATTCACCGCTTTCACCAGTGAATTCTCCACATGGGCGGTGCAGGTCATGAGCATTTCCTCCACTTGTCTGATATCCTTATGCAGGTGTATCGGCATGGTGTTCCCCTTTCTAACCAAATCGTCCGGTTATGTATTCTTCTGTCTTTTGTTTTTCAGGCTGCGTAAAGATGGTGTTCGTATCCCCGTATTCGATCAGTTCCCCTTCGTAAAAGAAGGCTGTCTTATCGGAAACACGGGCCGCCTGCTGCATGTTATGGGTTACAATTACGATAGTGAATTCACCCTTCAGCTCCTCTATGAGATCCTCAATCTTCATGGTGGATTTGGGATCCAGGGCCGAGGCGGGTTCATCCATGAGCAGTACCGTGGGAGAAACTGCAATGGCCCGGGCAATACAGAGACGCTGCTGCTGTCCACCGGAAAGGCCCATGGCACTCTTATCCAGGCGGTCTTTTACCTCATCCCAGAGAGCGGCCCGTTCAAGGCTTTTGGCCACAATCTCATCCAGAACTTTCCGATCCTTCGTACCGTGCAGGCGGGGCCCAAAGGCGACATTATCATAGACCGACTTGGGAAAGGGTGTGGACTTCTGGAAAATCATCCCCACATTTTTGCGCAGAGAAACGACATCAACATTCGGGCGGTAAATATCTTCGCCGTTGAACGTAACCGTCCCTTCCACGCGGGTATTGGGAATCGTGTCGTTCATGCGGTTCAGGGTGCGCAGATAGGTGGATTTACCACATCCTGACGGCCCAATCAGGGCGGTTACCTTTCCCTGGACAATATCCATATTAATATCAAAAAGCGCCTGCTGATTAATATTGTAATAGAAATTGAGATTCTCCGTTTTCATCTTGGCTTTTTTATCTGTCACGAGTTCCTTCCTCTGTATGAGTTACGGGCAGTTTTATAATAAATGTACTGCCTTCTCCAACACTGCTTTCAATACTGACTGATCCATTATGCAGAGAAACAATATGCTTTACGATCGAAAGCCCCAGACCGGTTCCGCCCATACTTCTGCTGCGGGAGGTATCAACCCGGTAGAAGCGTTCAAAGAGGCGTTTGCGGTGTTCCGGAGGAATCCCCGGGCCCGTATCGGAAACGCCAAGGGTGATATATTTATCATCCCGGACAAGGGAGAGGGTCACCGAAGCATTACTGCCACTGTACTTAATGGCGTTATCAACAAGATTGTTCAGGGCAAGTTCCAAAAGACTGTCGTTCATGAATATTTCCGTATCTGCAGCACGGGGATCCTCCTCCAGCTGCAATGTAACCGATTCTTCCCGGGCCCGTTCCATGTATCCGTCATGAACAGATTCCACAACAGAACCAATGCGTACGGGATGAAAATCATCACTGTCTCCGGCCTCTTCGCGCCGCTCAATACGGGCCAGGGAGAGAAGGTCCTCAATCAGGGTATTCAGACGGTTTACTTCATTCTCGATGATCGTCAGAAAATGCCGCGCGTCTTCGGGATCATGAATCGCCCCGGCCTTGAGGGTCTCCACAAACCCCTTGATTGCCGTAAAGGGAGTTCGCAGCTCGTGGGACACGTTTCCGGCAAAATCCTTACGCAGATTCTCAAGACGCTTAAGATTGGTAATATCATGCATTACCAGCACCACATCACGGTTGTCCGCAATGGACTTGCCGTTGACCTGCAAAGTCTTCTTTCCGCCCTGCACATTCAGGTCAATGTAGCGATTGGTAATAGTCATTCCCGGTTCTCCCGCAAGGAGTTCATCCACCACCTGTTGAAGTTCAACATTGCGGATTACCTTGTAGAAGTTCACCCCTTTAATGCGGTCCACGCGAATATCAAACATATCCCGGGCAATGGTGTTTATCAGAAAGATTTCACGGTTTTTATTCACGGCAATCACCGATTCCACCATCTCCGAGAGAATGGTGTTTATCCGCTGTTTATGCTTCTTCACAGCCTTAAATCGAAGATTAATCACCGAAGCAGCATTTTCCATAATATCCGAAAGTTCCTGAATTTCCCGGGGGCCGGTCACCCTGAAATTTGTATCAAAATCACCCTTGCCGAGATTGGCGGCACTCTTTTTGAGTACCTCCATGGGCTTGGACATCATACGTGACAGGAACAGACTGATGATAATAACAATTACCACAATCAGTACGAAGAGCTTCAGCAATTTGCTGTTATAGTAGTCAATAGAACGTTCCAGTCGGGTCAGGGGGCGGGAACAGCGCACAACAAGACTGTCCCTGATACCGACTGCGAGGTACATGTAATCAACCTTTTCCGTAGAGCTGTACCGAATTCTATAGCCCATATCCCCGGAAAACGCTGCAATAACCTCCTTACGGCCGCCGTGATTTTCCATGGTATCAGCTCTGCTGTAACTGTCCCCGACAACCACGCCGGATTTATCAATAATCGTAAAACGTGTCCCCGTATTCTGACCCAGCTCATACACAAGATAGCGGATATACTGATTCGAAAGGGTATCAACACGTTCCAGAATACCTGAAAGAATGAGGGCGTTGCTTTTCAGATCGCGGCGGATATTACTGTAGTAGACATCCTTGAGATGTGTCACCGTATTGGCATACAGAATAACGCTCAGGAGAACAACAATAGCAAAGAAGCAGAAAAAAATCTGCGTGAAAAAACTGCGTTTACTCTTCATCCGCCTCTTCTTCCTCTTTAAAGCGATACCCAATGCCGCGGACCGTCTCAATACACTGACCTTTGTCTCCCAGTTTTTTGCGCAGTCCTGCAATCATCACATCAACACTGCGATCCGTGACCGGGTAATTGACACCGTGGACTTTTTCCACAATCTGGAAGCGGGAAAACACCCATCCCGAACGCCGTGCAAGCAGGTAAAGGGTGCTGAATTCCGACGATGTCAGGGTAATACGTTTGCCCTCAACTGTAACGGAATGACGACCGGGGTGAATATGAATCCCGTTTATTTCAATCGGTTTCTGGTTCAGGCTCTTTTCACTTTTCTTCCGGCGCAGAACTGTTTTTATCCGTGCCAGAAGAATGCGCGGTGAGAAGGGTTTCACAATGTAATCATCAGCACCAAGCTCCAGTCCTGTTACGACATCAATCTCCTCCCCCTTTGCCGTCAGCATTATCACCGGTATTTCTGCAGTGGTTTCGTTCATTTTTAAGGAACGGCAGGCTTCAAA
>JBNJDQ010000134.1:0-6581 GCA_051745065.1 Fibrobacterota bacterium | reverse complement strand
GGCCAGAGCTGAAACGTTAAAAGGGGCATGCAGTTCATTGAGAAGTGGAGGATAGCCGGATACGGAGATAAAATGGGAGAAGGGATGGTTGTGTAACGATGCCAGGGAGAAAACCGCCGTCCCGCCATCGGATACGCCGCAGAGTATAATTCGACTGGTATCAACGGGGTAGGCGAGACGCATGCGGCGTACGGTGTACAGAATCCGCCTGATACCTTCCGGTTCCCACCAGAGGGCCCGGTGATTCCCCGAGGGGCTGGCCGCAAAGAGGGGGAGCGAATCGTAGAGAAAACGCATCATTGTATGCGCTGTGTCTCCCTTGCAGGAGCGCTGAGTCTGTATGCCGCCGTGGAGATAAACGATCAGGGGGTATTTCTTTTCGGGGCTGTAGTTTGGCGGTGTATGCACTCCGAGACACCAGGAATGGCGAACGCGGCCGGTATCAACAGGAAAAATAGAATCATTCCGGCGCCAATACACCCTTTGGACCGCCCCATGGAGGGAGTCTAAATTAAGGTTTGGGTGTTCCTTCTGCAGTGAATCAAGGGCATCTTCACCGCGAAGGTATGCGTCGATGAAGGCCGTGCGGATTTCCTCATTTCTGTGAGTGGAGCAGGATATCAGACAGAGCAGAAGCAACACTGTGATATCCATACTGACCCGGGATAAGAGCCGGTGCATCAGGTCCGTGAGCGGAACTCGTCATAATCGCGGTACACCGTGATCCGTTCGGGCAGGCGTACGGTTTCAAATATGTCCGAGATTGCTTCATTTGCACCGAAGACGCAGATATATCCCCCTTTTTTGCTCAGGCTCTTATACGCAGTTATGATTTTGCCCAGGGCGCTGGAATCAAGAAAGGGGACATCTGAAATATCAATTGCAAGAAGAGGGTGCTCCATTTCCAGGGCACGATCGATGATTTTCTGAAGTTTATGAACCTTCTTGATAGTAAAGGCTCCATGCAGTGACGCTACGATCCAGTTATTGACAGTATCAGTGGTTATTTCCATACGTACCTCCATTTTCCTGCAAATAATACAATCTGCTCATTTTTTTTTCAAGGTCATTGCATCATTTTGCCTCAAGGCGCTTCTTTGCGCGCTGCGGGAAACGAAGATGAAGGTTGTTTTTCAGTATTCTTTGAACCGATCGTTGCTATTCCATTCCTGCGTTTGAGAGAAACAGGGAGTGCCGGGCCCTCTTTGCCGGTATGAAGAACAAGGCTGTCTGTGGGTATAATATGAAGAATCTCGGGAATGAATGCCTTCTCGGTCAGAGGTCCCACAACCAGAGGTGCTTTGCCGTGATGCCTTTGGGCAAGCCAGCGCCGGAAGTTCTCTTCGGCCAGATCATTTTGCAGGGCGCGGTTGATCAGGGTGTACTGCGGCGTTGTTTTGATAACACCGCGGGAATCCTGCAGGAGCATTTGGTCCTGCTGAGTTATAAGATGAACAGAAATCCCGGTCAGGAGGGTGTAGCAGAGTGCGATGCCTCGTTGTTTCTTATTCCTGATAACTGCCGGAATCATGAGGGCAGTGGGAATTATTGCCAGCAGTATTGCGCAAACGGGTGGGGTAATCGTGACGATATCGTATCGGATAAGCACTTCTTCGAGGAGAGAAAACAGAAAAGCATCGACTTTTGCAGCGAGGGAGATAAGCAGCTCTCCCCCAAAAGGACATATCACTGATAGAAAAAGGGCTGTTATCAGCAGACCGATACTGACACTGAAAAGAGGAGTGAAAAAGAGGTTCGTTGCGGGGCTCCAGGGAGCAATTTCCTGAAAATGAAATGCAAGAATCGGGGCTGTGAAGATGAAGATGACCGTTGGGGAAAGGAGCAGCACCGCAAAAGGATGAACGTGGCGGGGCAGTTTCTGCCTGACAAAAAAAAGAGTCAGGAGAATGGCTGCGGTTGCAGAAAAGGAGAGCTGAAACCCCGGGGAGAACAGTTCCTGCGGATCTGTTGCAAGGAGAATTACCGCCGTAACACAGAGAATAGTTGCTGCCGGGGTCTGCCGCTGAAAGAGTGGGGCTGCAAAGAACAGGGCTGCCATAATAAGGGCGCGGTTTCCCGATATGCTGCTGCCGCTCAGGGTAATAAAGAATGCAGCGGGGATGAGGAGAATGAGGGACTTGAGATATCGCGGGAGAGGAAGCGGCGCAGCGAGTACCGTAAGAATGACCAGGAGTATTCCCGTGTGGAGTCCGGACAGGGCAAGCAGGTGCACAAGCCCGGCGCTGCGCATAAGATATTCCCGATGAGGGGAAAGGCGGTATCGTTCCCGAAGGGTCAGGGATCGGTAGTAGGGGGCACATTCTTCTGCGGCTGTGTTAATATGCGCGGTGATAAACCGATATATGTGTGTCGCTGCCCCGGAGCTTACTGCAAGGACCGAGTCGACAGTTCGTTCTGCAGCAATGCCTTCCCGCCGATGCCAGGCGCGTGTATCAAAGGCCCAGGGCGGTGCTGCGGCGGTGTCGTGCGGGGCGGCGGGACTGCTGCGGATCGTCATTTTCTGCCCCGGTTTCAGACGCTGCGGGCTTCGTAGGAGTACCACTGTATTACAGCAACAGCGCACTTTCTGTATGGTGTATTCTCTCTGTGAATAAAGGGGTGGTTCACAGTAATGGACGGTATGGATCTTTGGTGGAGCAAAGGTGGATTTCTGCGTATGGAAGCGATGGTTCTGATTGCTGTAAACCAGGCCTGCAGCACATGCTGTCAGGAGAAATCCTGCGGGGGTGGAAATTCTGAAAAGAGGGACCGCTGCCACGAAAAAGACCACCCCGAAATAAGGAAGGGCGGGCAGAGTGAAGGGAAGGAAGTTCAGTGCTGCAATCCCCGCAACAGTTGCCAAAAGCATGAATACTGCTGTGGCGGGATTCCCTTTTTTGCGGAGGTGAAAGATGAGATTCCTCCTGTGGAAAAATGTATATTGTTTTTTAAAAAATACATGATATAATGGAGAAAAACAACTGAAGAGGTTTCTATGAAAGTATTGCTGGTTGATGATTCAAGTACAATGCGGCGTATTCAGGCAAATCAGCTGAAACAACTGGGTGTTACAGATGTTGTACAGGCGGAAAACGGCAAGGATGCCTTACAAAAACTCCAGGAGAATATGCCCCTTGATGTGGTGCTCCTTGACTGGAATATGCCCGTGATGGACGGGTATGAATGTCTGAAGGCAATTCGGGGCAATAAATCCTATGCCGGGCTGAAAGTGTTTATGTGTACGTCAGAATCGGAGAAAAGCAATGTCCTTGAAGCATTAAAGGCCGGTGCAAACAATTACATCGTAAAACCCTTTACGCCGGATGTTCTCAAGGAGAAGATCGGCTTGTAGGACATTCCCCTTTTTAAATTATCAGGCGGGCTGTATATTTGAGTACAGCCCGTTTTTTTATGGAGATACCTCATGAAGTCCCCTCTGTTTCTCTTAGATTCCCACGCCCTGATCTTTCGGGCGTATTATGCATTGATCCGGCGTCCCCTTATCAATTCCAAAGGTATGAATACCGGTGCTCTTTTCGGCTTCTGTCGTTATCTGCTGACCCTGCTTTCGGACTATCCCGATGCGCGAATTGCCGCGGTGTTTGATTCTCCCGGGCCGACGCATCGGAAAAAAATGTATCCGGAATACAAGGCCAACCGCTCTGCTGTTCCCGAGGATTTGATCCCGCAGCTGTCCCGGGCGCGGGATGTTGCCCATATTCTCGGTGTTCCCTGTTTTTACCGGGATGGTTTTGAGGCGGATGATCTGATAAAAGATCTGGCATACTGGGGACGGGACTCCGGGTTTCATGTTAAAATTGTATCAAAAGATAAGGATCTCATGCAATTGGTGGATGATGCAATTCATCTGTACACTCCTGCCAAGGCGAATTCCTTCGTCGATATGGGCCCCCGTGAAGTGGAGGAAAAACTCGGTGTTCCGCCCTCACAGGTAGCAGATCTCCTTGCTCTGATGGGAGACAGTTCCGATAATGTTCCCGGAGTACCCGGAATCGGACCGAAAACGGCGGTGAAGATTCTTTCCGCCTGCAATACGGTCGAAGAGCTTTTGGAAGATCCCGCCTGTGCCGGGGCAAAGAGCGCGGTAAAAAAAATAAAAGAGCACCGGGATAAGCTTGCCCTGTCCCTGAAGCTGGTGCGCCTGGATCATGATTCGGGCCTTTCTGTCACCGAAGAAGATCTTCAGCGCTCAGCCCCGCAAAGCGGGGCCGTACAGAAACTCTTTGCAGAGCTTGAATTTTCCTCTCTTCTGAAAACACCCTACCTTGCAGAAAATATGGAGAACGGCGCTGAAAAAATCACCTTTGAGTCGATCTGCGCCAATTCTCTGGAGAGCGTCACGGCCATTGTCGGGGAGATCCGCCGGGCGAAAGCCTTTTCCTTTGATACGGAGACCACTTCTCTTGATACGCAGGAGGCCGAACTTGTGGGTATCTCCCTGGCTGTGGATACCCACCGGGGCTGGTACATCCCTCTGGGACATCGCGGAGAGGAGAATCTGCCCGTACAGGACGTGCTTTCTCTGCTTAAACCGCTTCTGGAGGATGAAGATATCGGTGTGATCGGGCAGAACCTGAAGTATGATATGGAGGTCCTCTTTAAATACGAAATAGCCCTGCGGGGTATTGTCTTTGACACCATGCTTGCCGCCTATATTATTGCTCCCGATGCAGGACGCTTCGGTCTGGATCATATTGCCCGTCAATGGCTGTCCTACGAGATGAAACCGATTGAAGAGCTCATTGGAAAGAAAGGTCCCAATCAGGGTAATTTTTCTCATCTCAGTGCAGAGCAAGCTCTGTTTTATGCGGTTGAGGATGCAGTTATCCCGCTTCACCTGCAAAAGATCTTTACTGAGAAGTTGGTTGAAAGCCGACAGGAATCGGTGTATTATTCTCTGGAGCTGCCCCTGATCGGCGTTCTTGCTGCCATGGAATATCACGGATTTCAGATTGACCGACGGCGTCTTGGTGATCTGGAGGTATCCTACCGTGATCAGATTGACCACCTTGCCCGAACCATTTTTGATGCGGCGGGACAGACATTTAACCTCAATTCCCCCAAACAGCTGGGGACGGTACTCTTTGATGTGCTTGGCCTGCCACCCGGACGAAAAACCAAAACCGGCTATTCCACGGATGTTCAGGTTTTGGAGAATCTTGCCGGTGAATACCCCGTGGTAGGGGATATTCTGCGCTATCGGGAAAAGCAAAAGCTCTATTCCACCTATATTCATGCCCTGCCCGAGAAGGTCAATCCCCGAACCGGGCGGCTTCACACGGATCTGCGGCAGACCGGCACCGCCACGGGGCGCATTTCCAGCAGAAATCCCAATCTTCAGAATATTCCCGTACGCACTGATGAGGGGCGCGAAATCCGGCGGGCCTTTGTCTGTCCCGACGGGATGGAGATTCTTGCGGCGGATTATTCACAAATTGAACTGCGCCTGTTGGCTCATTTCTCACGGGACCCCCTTCTTCTCGATGCCTTTGCCCATGACCGGGATATTCACCGCGAAACTGCGGCAGCCTTTTTTGACGTTGCCCCGGAAGAGGTCAGCGATGAAATGCGCCGCACGGCAAAGGTGATCAATTTTGGGCTGATGTACGGCATGGGGCCGTATAAGCTTTCCCAGGACCTGTCCGTATCGTTTCAAAAGGCCCGTGAGTTTATCGACCGCTATTTTGCCCGTTTCAATACCATTCGCGATTTTATGGAGGAATACAAAGCCCGGGCGGCAGAGACCGGTTACAGTGAAACCCTCTTTGGACGGCGCCGGTGGATTGCGGGTATTAATTCCTCCAACCGCCGTATTCGCGACGGTGCCCGGCGACTTGCGGTCAATACCCCCGTGCAGGGCAGTGCTGCCGATATTATCAAAAAAGCCATGATTGATATCAGTCCTGACCTGGATGCCTGCAATGCCCACATGCTCCTGCAGGTGCACGATGAACTCATCTTTGAGGTTCCCCGTGAGCACGGACAGGCCCTGCAGAAAATGGTGGTGGAACGCATGGAGAATGCCGCAGATCTGGATGTCCCTCTCAGGGTTTCCGCTGCCCGGGGAGCGACCTGGAGCGATGCCCATTGATGGTGGACTGTCTCCGCTTGCCGGTTGCGTGTAAAGACATCACCCCCGGAGTCGCTTTCAGGGACGGATAAGGCGAATCACTGTGTCGGTTTTGCCGAAGTTCAGACGGCCGACATATGTGCCCGCGGCAAAATCCTTCAGAGAGATGCGATGGAATTGCGCCGGTTCGCGGATCACCTTCCGGATTTTTTTGCCCTGCACCGTGTAAAAGGAAATTTGCAGTGGGGCTGCTTTCTCTCCCAGAATGGTAAGGCGGGGGCCCTCTGCAGTAATGCGGTCTCCCTGAAAATTCAGCGGAATTGCCAGGTTCTGTTCCTCTCCGTACGGATCCCGGACGGTAATGCGCGCTGTGGCCTCCGGCTTTTGCAGTGATGCTTCGGTCTGCAGGGTAAGGTTGTTGCCCTCCAGGGAACAGCTAAAGCCTTCGGGGATCGTATGGGCTGCAAAGGTAAGCTGTTCTCCCCGGGCG
>JBNJDQ010000133.1:0-6649 GCA_051745065.1 Fibrobacterota bacterium | reverse complement strand
CTTGACACCTGCAGAAAGGATCAGGGAAGATATTTTTCCAGTTTTTCCCGAAGGGTTTCCGGATAAATCGGTTTTGAAATGTAGTCATCCATACCGGCATCCAGACAGTATTGCTGATCACCTTTCATGGCATTGGCGGTCAGGGCAATAATGGGAACATCTTTATTGCGGCTGTACTCCGGGGTTGTGCGCAGATGACGGGTTGCTTCAATACCGTCCATGAGGGGCATCTGCATATCCATAAGGATGAGATCGAGTTTTTCCTTCTGAGCGATTTCCAGAACATCCCGCCCGTTTTCCGCCAGACGACAGGTGTAGCCCATCTTTTCGAGGATGCGGGAAATGACAACCTGGTTGACATCGTTGTCTTCTGCGACAAGAATTTTCATGGCGGCTTTCCGCTTTTCATGAATACTGTGAACCGTGAGTATGGATTCCTTTTTATTTGGTGTTTCCATGTCCTTTGTTCCCAGAACCTGGGCAAGGCAGTCGTGAAGATCACGGAGGTTGACCGGTTTTGTCAGGAAAGCAGAAAACCCGGCGTCTTCAAAACGGCGTCTGTCCCCGCGGGTGGAAACCGATGACATGAGTATCAGCCGGGTACTGCGCAGGCGCGGTTCCTCTTTAATAAGGCGTCCCGCCGTGAGTCCGTCCATTTCGGGCATCTGATAATCCATGAGAACAATATCATAGGGCGCGTTTGCGTCGGCTCCTGTAAGAAGATGCTTCATTGCGGCAGCGCCGCTCGTACACAGGGTGAAATGCCCGTCCCAGCTGCGGAGCATATGTTCAACAATATGCAGATTGGTTTCATTATCATCCACCACCAGTATTCGCGCTGCGGAGATATCTCCCTGCAGAAGAGGTTCCGCTGTTTTGTCGGATTTCTTCAAACGCACGGTAAAGGTGAAAATCGACCCGGCCCCGGGAGTGCTTTCCACGGTTATGCTGCCCCCCATGAGCTCGGTTATCTGCCGGGAGATGGCAAGCCCCAGGCCGGTTCCGCCGTATTTGCGGGTGGTGCTCTGGTCGGCCTGGGTAAACTGCTGAAAGAGATGGTTCTGTTTTTGCGCATCAATGCCGATGCCCGTATCACGCACGGTAAATTCCATGCGCCAGTAATCGCGCTGCTGCTCCACGGGTCTGCAGAGTACCTCCACCTCGCCGGTATCGGTAAACTTGACAGCGTTGCCCGTAAGGTTAACCAGAACCTGTTTGAGCCGTCCCGGATCACCCATGACAAAGGCCGGGGTTTCCGTTGTGGTGGTGCAGATGAATTCGAGGCCCTTGCGGTCGGTCTTAAATACCATCTCCGAAGCAAACTGTTTCATCATTTCATGGAGATCGAAATCAATCTCATCCAGTTCCAGCCTGCCCGCTTCGATCTTGGAGAAATCCAGAATGTCGTTGATGATGGTCAGCAGGGATTCGCCGCTCTGTTTCACGATTGTGGTAAAATACTGCTGCTCCCTGTCCAGATCCGATTCCAGCAGCATATCGGTCATGCCGATAATGCCGTTCATGGGAGTGCGTATTTCGTGGGACATATTTGCCAGAAACTGTGACTTTGCCTTGTTTGCTTCTTCCGCTTCCTGCTGTGCCCGCAGGTATTTATGGGTTTTTTCCTGCACTTTTCGGTCGAGGTTTTTGTTGATATTGTAGTAGTCTTTGCGCAGATTGATATGGTCGTAGGTGAATTTGTTGGTGATACTCAGAATAATAAAAAGAAAGGAAATTTCGACGGTGTACATGCCCTCGATGATATGGGCCGCCACGAGAAGGTCGTTGAGGGCTGTGGCGAAAAAGATGTAGAGGGACCAGTTGACCAGGGTATTTGCAAAGGAGCGTTCCTTGATTTTACGAATGATGTTAATGCAGTAGTACATGGTGTAAATGATGAAAAGGTAGTATACCTCCATGACCCAGGTGAAATCAAATTCAATGAAACGCGTATTCAGAAAAGATATTTCCACTGTTTGAGAGAGGTGAAAGAGAAAGGAGCGGGTTCCGCCTCCGGAGACCGTGTAGATAAGATCACCCGTAATGAGGGTTCCGTAGAGAATGAACACTGCACTGAGAGTACGCAGGGTCCATCGGTTATAGACTCCCGACGTAACCGTGGAATAATAGATCATGTTCAGGGCGATCAGGGTAATGCCGATCCAGTTGAGATGTACCAGAATGTTGGCCATGAAGGGATCGGATCCTTTCAGATAGAGAAAGGCATTGCTGAACTGATAAAAGGCCACGGAAAAGGAGAGCGTGAAAACTGTAAGGCTTCGCGTATCTCTCCGGTCATAGACAAGGAAGAGAAAATGGTAGAGGCTTACGAAGAGAGTTACCCCTGCAATAATAAAGATACAGAGCGCGTGGAGAGAAATATCCATCATAATCCGTTCATCCTGTATTGGTTATACGATCATCTTATATTGGTTCTGTCCTTTTGTAAAGAACTATTTTATATACACCGGGCTGGTACACACGCGGCCCGCTTCGCCGTTGAGGCCCACCTCTGTTCTGCATTCCAGACGGACGTAGCGAAGATCTCCAAGGGCCGCCTGCGGTAAAAGGCCGATAATTTCGTATGTATGTCGGTACTGTGTAAAGGGGATGCGCTTTTCTCCCGCTGCAGTTCCTCCCAGGCAGATACATTCTTCCAGAGGGCCGAACTCCGCGGTGCTGGAGGCCTGTAGCTCAAGCGATACGGCGGGGGAGAGGGTTTTCCCGATACAGCTTTCACCTTTACAGCGGATATCCGCGGCGGGACCGGTGGTGACAATGGTTCGTCCCGCGGTAATGGCCGCAAGAAAATCCTTTTTTGAGGCGGGGACCGGGCCGGTAATGCCCGTGCGGCAGAACCCGAAGTAGCGTCGCAGATCCTCGGCAATACTCCAGAAGGGGGTTTTCAGGCTGCGGTAGCGATTGAAGTCACCGTGGGCATCGTTGCCGGCAACAACGGGAATGTGTCTGCCCTGCAGGAGCAGGTTGATCCACAGGCGCCGGGCCCGTTCAAAGGCTGCATCCAGGGTGCCGTTCATCAGCTGGAAGGCGGCGAATCGGTTTTGTGCAAGATCTGTATGGGTCCAGCGGCCTCTGCGCAGAAAAATGCGTTGCATGAGGGGTGGGGTATCCCCCGGATGAGCTGCAAAGAGCAGTTCCTCCGGCGGGGAGGTTCGGCAGATTGTTTCCAGAGAGGGTTCATTTCTGCGGCGGTAGCCCGGTCGGGCTCCGTCGCCGCTGCCCGGAATAAACCGGGATGAACCGAGTTTGCCCAGATGTACAACCCCGCCATGTTCTTTGCGGGCGGAAATCTCTTCGTTCACACACAGCCGGGGATAGCTCTTCTCCTGTTGGAGACGCCAGTTGTACCGGTCCGGATCCCGTTGAAGATAGTTTTTGGGCAAACACTCCAGATCGTAGGAGTGATCTGTTACGGCGGCAAAGTCAAGGCCCGCTGTATGCCGGGCATGGTCGATTATCTCCAGGGGGGCACCGAATTCGACATGACTGCGTGAGTGCATGGAATGGCAGTGAATATCTGCGCTGCGGTACGTGCCGGGGAAATCCTGCCCGGCCATGAATATCTTGAGGGGTAGGCGGCTTCCGAGGTTATCGATGACTGTTTTTCGTTCTGTTTTCCCGATTTTGTAGATCAGGCTCGGAGTTACGTTCATGGTGGTGTCCCGCACCTGCGGCCGCGGCAGGGGGATAATCCAGGCACGGCAGTTGGGCAGGGAGAGGGCGCATTCGCAGGATGCGAGATCCGTGAAAACACTCTTTTGACGTTTCTCCTGTATCTGTGTTTCTGTTTCCACTCTGACGGGAGTGAGGGGGAAACGGTCCGTGTCATTACAGATTATGTAGAGTGCGGGTGTTCGGCCCGGTGCACAGCGGCGGGGCATATCAAAGATTATTTCCGGTTCACGCCGAAAAATCCGTGACGGAGAGATGCCGCCGAAGCGGAAGTGGATTTCCGGGTACAGCAAAAAGGGATCTATCATATTCCGGTGTACTTTCCTTTGAATGGAATAAAAATATATTTTACGCCCGAAAATAATCCTACAAAGGTTTCCCCATGCTTAAAACCAGTGATTTTGATTATGATCTTCCCCGAAAGCTTGTTGCAGTCCGGCCGACCCGGGAGCGCAGCGCTGCTGCCATGATGGTTCTTAATCGTCATGAAAAAAGTATCACCGATTCCACTTTCAGCAGCTTTTGTGACTACCTTCGGCCGGGGGATCGGGTGGTTTTTAATAATACCCGGGTTATTCCCGGGCGGATATTCGGGCATAAAAAGACCGGCGCCGCCGTGGAAATTCTCTGCACAGCAAAGATCGATGACCACCGCTGGAATGCCATTGTGCGGCCGGGCAGAAAACTGCGCCCCGGTGCGGAAATTCTGACCGATCAGGGTGATACGATCCATGTGGAAGCTCTTACGGACCAGGGCGGGCGTATTCTGCGCAGTGAACGTCCCCTGCGCGAGATTATGGAGGAACAGGGGGAGATGCCGATTCCTCCCTATCTGCAGCGCGGTGCCGATGAGCGTGACCGCAGGGATTACCAGACCGTATTTGCCCAAAAGGAAGGGGCTGTTGCGGCGCCCACGGCGGGCCTGCATTTTGACGATTCTCTCCTGCAGGGGATCCGCAGCGCCGGGGCGGATATCAGTTATGTTACGCTTCATGTGGGAATCGGAACATTTCGTCCCGTTACCAGTGAAAACCCCCTGGAACATCCCATGCATTCCGAAGAGTATGAAATTACGCCGGAGTGTGCTGCAGAAATTGCCGCCACGAAATCGGCGGGAGGGCGAATTTTTGCAATTGGAACCACTGTGGTGCGTACCCTTGAGTCGGCGGCCCTGGATTCCGGGCAGATCAGACCGGGACGACGCAGTACGGAGCTGATGATATTTCCGGGATACTCCTTTCAAATGGTGGATGCCCTGGTTACCAATTTTCATCTGCCCAAATCAACATTGCTGATGCTGGTCTCGGCTTTCTACGACAGAGGTGAGGTTTTTCGTGCCTATGCGCACGCCGTGGAGAAGGAGTATCGCTTTTACAGTTACGGTGACGGAATGCTGATTATCTGATATTTCCGTTGACACAGCAGGGGCGCAGTAATCATTTTAAGAGAATCTACAGCATTTTATAATACTACACGAGTTCGGAATTTCCGGGCTCGTTGTTTTTTCTCTCAGACTGTTTGGAGGTTTGATGATAACCGGAGATGTACATAAAACGGTGGGAAGTGTTCGCTGGCAGGAGTATATCTGCAATGATTCCGGAATCATTGTGTACTATGAAAGCGATAAAGATTCTGAACTTCCGATTCGGAAAGTTTCTGTAAAAAGTATTGATGATGCTCACTTTGAGCCCAATTACGAAACGGGGACATACGGTTTCTACGGATGCGCAAATTCGACCCTGCGCAACAACTTTGTAAAAAAACACCGGGGGTATGTCTTCTTTATGACCCGGTATCAGGGGACCGTACAGCAGCTGAACGGCAAACTCATGATAACGGGGTATTATAAGGTAGGCAAAAGTTTTGATGTGCAGAACCTCCATCTGCGGTATCTGGATTCCTACACCTGCTTTAACGGGAAACAGTGTCAGGCCCTTCTCGCGGATGAGAAATTATTTGTCCGTCCGGAAGACGCGTATCAGTTGACGGCTGCATCGCTGAAGTCCTTTGGGTATGAGAAGAAGGTAACCCGCATGACAAAGATTGAAGTTGATGAAGATCGGGTAAAAAAGATTCTGAAAAAATTTAAAGATAAAGAAAACGTTGTTGATATGTATTCCACAACAACCCAGGAGCTCCTTGAAGATCTCTCCTGAGCCGATTCAGAATGCTTTTCCTGATCCATTTAAATAAGCTCCTTCGGGGGCTTATTTTTGCATGATGCCCCCTCTAACACATAACTAATACTTCCTGCATTTAATATTAACAGCGGCCTTTCATTTTATTTGCGTACATTTAATGGAGGTTTTTTATGTTGGATTTTGTACGCAGAAATGCGATCAGAAGTACTGTCGTGGCAGTGCTGTCACTGTTGTTATTCACCGGCTGTGATCTGTTCGGCGGTGATGACGATGACAAAGAAGATGACAAGAAGGGGACAAGCGTTGATTCTGTCCTGACGGATGCATCGATTACAGAAAATGACACGGTAACCCTGGACAAATTCTCCGAGTATGTCCTTGACGGCTTTGTCTTTGTTGAAGAGGGTGCTGTTCTCAATATTCCCGCGGGAACAGTAATTAAGGGTAAGCCCGGTGAAGGTCTTGAAGCATCAGCTCTGATTATCGCCCGGGGCGGTAAAATAAATGCGCAGGGGACTGCGGATAAACCCATTATTATGACAGCTCTCAGTGATGACGTCACTGAAGCGAATGATCTTGATCCGACAACCCAGGGGCTTTGGGGTGGTCTGATCGTTCTCGGGAACGCTCCCGTCAACACTGCAGCCGGTGTTGCGCAGATTGAAGGGATCGATCCGACAGACCCACGCGGTGAGTACGGCGGAAGTGATGCCGCCGATAATTCCGGTATCCTGAAGTACATCTCCATTCGTCACGGTGGTTCCAACATCGGCGAAGGAAATGAGATCAACGGTCTGACCTTCGGCGGTGCCGGT
>JBNJDQ010000132.1:0-6782 GCA_051745065.1 Fibrobacterota bacterium | reverse complement strand
CCCTGCGCAAATATAATAACCGGGGAATTGAAACCGCGCAGGTAATAGAAGAGCTGATTCAGATGGCAAAGGATTTTCAGGAAGAAATGGGCCGTGAGGCTGAACTTGGGTTGAATTCTGACGAGGTAGCATTCTACGATGCCCTTGCCAATAATGAGAGTGCCGTACGAATGCTTGGTGATGAAACGCTGAAAAAAATTGCCGTTGAGATCACCGGAAAATTACGAAAATCAACCACTGTTGACTGGCAGGTTCGCGACAGTGTCCGTGCGAGATTAAAAATACTTGTTCGGCGCACACTTCAGCGTTACAAATACCCTCCCGATCGTGCACCGGAGGCGATTGACCTGGTGATGAAACAGGCTGAGACATTATCCAATACGTGGAGTTCTTAAGTTTCTTAATGATATAATGGCCTTCTGGGGCCGGATAGACGTACCCTGCACCTGCCGTTATCCAACCACCCAAAGTCCTCCCCGCAGATTTCACGTATCCGGATATTCCGGATAACCAATCGCGCAAACACGCGGATCTCTCCCCTATTTCCTCCGCAACAGGAAAACGATCCCGAAAAGGATCAGACTGATCATGACAATGGTTGCTCCCGTGGGAAGGCTGCGGCCGTCGGGCAGCTGTACGTAGTAGGACAGAAAAATCCCCGTAATTACGGAGATGAGAGAAAAAAGAACCGAAAAGATCAGGGTTGCTGAAAAGCTGCGGCGCAGCTGAATGGCCGTCAGGGCGGGAATAATAATCAGACTGGACACCAGCATGGTGCCCACCACGCGAATACTGAGAACAACATTCACCGCTGTCAGAAGCACCAGAACGCGGTTGAGCCGACGGGCATTGATCCCTGACGCCATGGCAAAATCCTCATCATAGGTGATGAGAAAGAGCCGCTTGTACATCAGCGCCACAGAGAGAATGACCACCCCCGACAGAATGGCAGAGAGTATCGCCTCCTCCCATTTCACTGTCAGAATGGAGCCAAAGAGATAACTGAGGATATCCACATTAAAGCCCCCCGAAACGGAGGCAATGATCACACCACCTGCAATAGCCGCCGAGGACAGCAGGCCGATGGAGGAATCATTGTCAAAACCGCGGTTTTCAGAGAGGTGCAGAATAAGCAGAGATGCCGCCATGACAAGAGGGACGGAGACATAAATGGGGGACATTCCCAGAAGCAGCGCAAGGGCAACCGTGGTAAAACTGATATGCCCCAGACCGTGACCGATCAGGGCAAGGCGCTTGAGCACCAGGAAAACCCCCAGAAGGGAACAGCTGATGCCGATCATTACTCCGGCAAGCAGGGCGCGCTGCATAAAAGCGTATTCAAAAATCATTCGGGGCACTTCCTTTGAGAACGATCACATCCGGCTTTTTCCGCCAGCTGGGCGCATCCTTCACACTGCCGGGATTCATGATGCCGAAAATAATGCTTCCTGATTTTTCCGAATTCCGAGGCCGGGCCGAAGAATCGCACGTCCCGGTCAATATCAAGAATGACGGACACATAACTGTCAAAGTTGATGGAATCGTGGGTGATCATCAGTATTGTTTTGCCGTGATACTCATTCAGCTCACGAAGGGTTTCGTAAAAACACTCACGCGTGCCGCGGTCAAGGGCCCCCGTTGGTTCATCGAGAACAAGAATCTCCGGTTCCAGAGCAAAGGCCCGTGCCAGAAACACCCGCTGTTTCTGGCCGCCCGACAGCTCATCTATACGGCGATCCCGCAGATTTTCAATCTGCAGCAGCCCCAGGGCGTGCTCAATCTGCGAACGCTCTGCAGAGGAAAGTTTCTGAAAAAGCCCCTTCTTTGCCCAGAGTGCCGACGCGGCAATCTCATAGACCGTGGCCGGAAAGCCCTTCATTCCCGCGGAACTGCTCTGCGGCATGTAGCCGATGCGATCAGCAATGGCCGGATCAATGTACACCGTTCCGGTCATGGGTGGAATAATTCCCATGATGGCTTTGATCAGAGTGCTCTTTCCCCCGCCGTTGGGACCGGTGACAGCCAGAAAATCGCCGCGCTTCAGAGAGAAGGAGATGTTCTCCAGAACCACGTCCTGCCCGTAGCCGGCGCTGAGCTCTTCAACCTCTATGAGTGCCATTACTCCAGCCCCTGCACAAGGCGGTCGATATTTTCATACATGGTTTCCATATAGGTAATGCCAGCCTCCCGCTCACGGGACGTGGTATTATGCAGGCCGTGGAGGAGAACCAGCTCCGCGCCGGTCTCTTCGCGAATTACCTCGGCAATGGACGGTGCAATCAACTCCTGAAAGAATATCGCCTGCGCATCATGGGCATTCACCCGCCTGATCATCTTCTCAATGGCCCGGGGAGACGGCTCCGCGTTGGGGGAAAAGCCTTTGTAGGGGCTGACATGATCCAGATTGTAGCGCTGTGCAAAATAGCCGAAGGCGAAATGTCCCGCATAGAGTATCTCCCGCCCGGCAAAGGGGGCAAGTTTTTCTGCAGCAGCGGCGTGAAGTGCTTTAAGATCACTCAGCAGGGAATCAGCATTTGTGCGGTAGATCTCCGCCCCCGCAGAATCAGCTGCGATATAGGCATCGCGCATGTTTTCCACCATGGTAACCGCCCGCAGTGGATCAAGCCAGATGTGGGGATCCCGGGCGCCGTGACCGTGTGCATCATGATCCTCCTCAGTTTCATGAGCACCGTGGGTATCATGCTCCCTGTGGTCCCCATGTCCGTCATGGTCGTCCTTTTTTTCCTCCCTGCGGGTATTTAAAAGACTGATGGAATGACTGACCGCAACGGCATTTGCTGAATTGGCGGAAACAATATCCTCCGCCCAGGGGTCAAGGCCGCGACCGAGGTAGAAAAATATATCCCCTTTTGCAACGGCAGCCATATCCCGGGGAGAAGGCTCAAAGGACACCGGCGAAACCCCGGGAGGAAGAATCAGCGATACTGCTGCGCGGTCACCGCCGATGCGCCGGGCAAAATCGTAGAGGGGAAAGAGATCCGTCTGCACAATCAGTTTGTCAGTTTCATTCCTGCCCGATTCGTCCTTTGAACAGGCAAAACCTGTCATTATCGCAGCCGCACTCAGGAAAAAAAGGATATATCTGTACCATACTGTTTTCATATCTGCTCCTTTGTGGTATATTTTTTATAAAATACATGATTGTTATGAAGGAGCGCCCCTATGTCGTTCAAACTGAAATCAGATTTTGCTCCCGCCGGCGATCAGCCCCGCGCCATAGAGGAACTGACCCATGGAATCACCACGGGCAACCGCGCTCAGACCCTGCTCGGGGTGACGGGATCGGGAAAAACCTTCACCATGGCCAATGTTATTGCTCAGACAGAGCTGCCCACCCTGATTATCTCCCATAATAAGACCCTGGCAGCACAGCTGTTTGAAGAGTTCAAAGCTTTTTTTCCGGAAAATGCCGTGGAGTATTTCGTCAGTTTTTATGACTACTATCAGCCCGAAGCATACCTGCCCACCACGGATACCTATATTGAAAAGAGCGCCGACATCAACGATGAGATTGACCGGCTCCGGCTCAAGGCAACGGCCTCCCTTCTCTCGCGCAAGGATGTTATTATTGTTGCTTCGGTCTCCAGTATCTACAACATCGGGTCTCCGGAGATATACCGCAAATACAGCTTTCCCCTGACCGTGGGACGGGAGATTTCTCAGGAAAAGCTGCTCCGGACCCTTGTGGAGATGCAGTACATTCGTAACGATATCGCCTTTGAACGCGGAGTATTCCGGGTTCGCGGGGACGTGGTGGAAATATTCCCTGCCTACGAAGAGGACGCCCTGCGCATCTCCTTTTTTGGTGATGAAATCGATGAGATTGCCCTAATATCACCAACCACGGGAAACACGCTCTACCGCCTGGATGATACAATTCTCTTTCCGGCAAAGCATTATGTTTCCTCCACCATTCCCCTGGAGCAGGCCCTGAAAGAGATTAACACGGAAATGGTTGATCAGGTTGCCCGCTTTGAAAATGAGGGAAAGCTGGTTGAGGCTCAGCGCCTGCGGGAACGAACGGAGCATGATATGGAAATGCTGCGCGAAGTGGGCTACATCAACGGTATAGAAAATTACTCCCGTATTCTGGACGGCCGTGAACCGGGCAGCCGTCCCTACTCACTGCTGGACTTTTTTGAAGGAGATTATCTCACAATTATCGATGAGTCCCATATTACCATACCCCAGATCGGCGGCATGTACAACGGCGACCGGGCACGGAAACAGACTCTTGTTGATCACGGATTCCGCATACCCTCGGCCCTGGACAACCGCCCCCTGAAGTTCGATGAATTTGAATCTCTTACGGATTATTCGATTTACCTGTCTGCAACACCGGCAGACTACGAACTGGAACAGAGCGGCGGGGTTATTGTGGAACAGATTATCCGTCCCACGGGGCTGGTTGATCCGCCCATTGAAATGAAGCCCGCCAAAACACAGGTGGATGATCTCGTGGATGAACTGCGCAAAACGGTCAGTGCGGGCGGCCGGGCCCTGGTGACGACCCTTACCAAACGCATGTCCGAGGATCTCACGGAATATCTTGAGGACCTTGATTTTCGCGTACGCTACCTTCATTCGGAGATCGACACCCTGGAACGCCCCCGGATTCTTGCGGATCTGCGCAAGGGAACGTTTGATATTCTCATCGGTATCAATCTGCTCCGTGAAGGACTGGATCTTCCCGAAGTCACCCTGGTGGCAATACTTGACGCCGACCGGGAAGGGTTCCTTCGATCCGCCCGCTCCCTGATTCAGATTGCCGGGCGTGCTGCCCGTAATACGGAGGGACGGATCATTCTCTACGCTGATAAGGAAACGAAATCCATTGCAAAAACCATTGATGAAAGCACCCGCCGCCGGACAATCCAGATTGAACATAACCGCACACATAACATTACTCCGGTCTCCACAACGCGGAAACTGGAAACGGATTTTGAGAAATACCGCGATATTCCGGAAAAACTGATCCCTCATGCGGCGGAAGAACCGGGCGGCTACAACCTTGATGAGGCCATTGATCGCGACAGTGTTGATACAGAAGCTCTTATTGAAACCCTGCGCCGGGAGATGGAGACCGCTGCGGCAGCCCTTGAATTTGAAAAAGCCGCCGCCCTGCGCGATCGAATTCAGGAACTGGAGGAGGAGTAATCAGTCAGTTTCCTCCTGTATGGCTTCGGCGGGAAGTTTCTCCGCGGGAATGGGCGTTTTTGTCTCCGCAGGATAGCCCACCGAAATAATGGCCTCCATGCGAATCTCTTCATTGGTGATATTCAATTCCCGACGCACATACGTTTCGGAGAGTGAACCGTCCGCCGCAGTACGGTTGCGGATCTGTACCCAGCAGCTGCCCAGACCCAGGCTCTGTGCAGTCAGCTGCAGCAGGATTGCCGCAATGGAACAGTCTTCCACCCAGACATCGGTCTTACTGCTGTCCGCACCGATCACAATTGCCAGGGATGCCCGTGAAACCGGGGCGGATCCTGCTTTTTTGGCGCCCTCCAGGCGGGCAAGACGTGCTTTATCCGTAATAAACCAGAACTTCCAGGCCATACGGTTTCGCGAGGTCGGCGCACGCAGGGCTGCCTCTTTCAGAATAGCAATCTTCTCCTGTTCCACGGGGGTCTTTTCGTAAAATCGGACGGATCTTCGTGCTCTGAGAATATCTATCACCACTCTCTCCTTGAAAAGGTTATATTTGATCCATGGTTGAACTGAAAAATACAGATAAATTCTTCGGAAAGTCAAAAAAGGTGCTTGCCGGGCTCAATCTCACCCTGCGCCCGGGAAGGGTGTACGGTTTGATCGGCATTAACGGCGCGGGCAAAACGACCCTCATTCGTCTGATCTGCGGACTCCTTGCCCCCGATGCGGGGTCTCTGAGGGTCCTTGGCCGCACCCCTGACATGATGCGCGGCGATTTTTACCGGGAGCTGGGCGTCGCATTGGAACAGAGCGGCTTCAACGAAAACCTCACCTTTGCGGAGAACCTCCGCTTTTTCGGGCGCTGCCGAAGAATGTCCGCAGCAGAGGTGCAGCAGTACAGCGCTGAATGGTGGCCCGATCTGACAGCACGCCGGGAACCGGTACGCCGCTTTTCCCGGGGGCAGAAAGTATTATGCGGTCTTGCCCGGGCCTTTCTGGGATTTCCTCCCCTGCTTCTGCTTGATGAGCCCACAAACTCCCTTGATCCGGCCCAGCAGAAACGGTTCGCCCGGCTCATTCGTGCCGCCCGCACCGCCGACAGAACCATTCTGATCAGTTCCCATCAGGGAGAGACCATTCAGGATCTCTGCGATACCACCCTGATTCTAAAGAAAGGGCAAATCCGCACCTCTGCCGGAGCCTGCCGCGTTCTTATGGAAAGCCCCCGGCCGGATCAGCTGCACAGCATTGCTCACGAAATAGCACTGCCCGTGGAGTACACCGCCACGGGTATCATCTGCACTGTCACGGAGGAAGCGAAAATCCCCACCCTTGTCACCACCCTTGTACGGAAAGGGGCGGCCCTGAAAACAGTCCGTGTTCTATCTCCCACGGAGGATTTTCTCCATGATGAATGATGTCGCCGTTATGTGGCAGCAGGAACTGCGGGCCTACATCAAAAGCGGTACAGTCTCTTTTGTAATTCTTATGCTCACCACTTTGGTCTGGGCATTCTTCATTGCCCTGGGCAGCGGTGGTGCCGGTTCTATGGAAACGGATCTGCGCATTCTCTTCTTTGCCATGATCATGAGCGCAAATTTCACCACCCC
>JBNJDQ010000131.1:0-6800 GCA_051745065.1 Fibrobacterota bacterium | reverse complement strand
CGGCATGGATGTAGTCAAACGGAATATTGAAAAAATGAACGGCGAAATCGATATCAATTCCGAACCGGGTAAAGGCAGCACCTTCATTATACGAATCCCCCTGACCCTTGCCATTATTGACGGAATGCTTGTTAAGTCCGGCAATGACAAATACACCATACCAACCCTCTCCATCAAGCGCAGTATTACCTGCACTGAAGACATGATCACCCGTTCCCCGGAAGGCGAAGAGATCCTGAATCTGGACGGCAATTTTCTGCCCATTGTGAAACTCGGACGAATTTTCGGGCAGGCCTCCGCCGTGGACGATTCTACACAGGGTATTCTCGTTATTCTGGAACACGCCGGCAAAGAAATCGCCCTGCTGACAGACGAGATAATCGGACAGCAGCAGACTGTCATCAAAGGCCTTTCCAGCTACCTCGGTAAGGCTCGGGGGACATCGGGATGCACTATTTTGGGAGACGGCTCCGTTTCTTTGATAATCGACATTCGAACCATGCTGGATATTGCAGAGGAAGTATCTGCCGCGGGCCGCCCGACAGGAGACAGAGAGTAATTATGACTGGGGAAACACTCTTTGTTCCGGTTGGTCACTGCTGTGTACCCCGGTCGCCGCTCTGCCTGAAGGCCGTAACGGCTTCGGGGATTGTCATAACGGTGTTTGAACATAAAAAGGGAATCGGCGGACTCTGTCACTTCAGTCATCCCTATCGGCGGGGGGCAAATTCCTCCCCTCATTTTGCCGCCCCCGCGGTGTATACCCTTATTCGCAAAATAGAAGAATTCGGTGGCAGAAAGCGCTACATGGATGTTTCTCTCTACGGCGGTGCGGAAAATCGCAATGCCCCGCGCTATAAGCGGGGACTCTCCCGGGATAACGTTGCCGTTGCTCAGGAGCTTCTTGACAAATTCGGCATTTTTGAACGCTCTGTTGATACGGGAGGCACCTACGGGCGCAAGATCCTCTTCAACTCGTGGAACGGGGAAACTGTGGCAGCAAAAATTCAGAAGGTGCGGCAGGAAGACTGGTATCCAAAACTGAAAACCGCAATCAATTAGAGGCCGATTCATGCTTGATATGATCAAAACAACGGACGATGAATTCCGAAGGATATCCCGCCTTGTCTACGATAAATTCGGAATAAATCTGACTGATAAAAAGCGGACCCTTGTTAACAGCCGTCTTCAGGCGATCCTTCGCAAATACCGGTTTACCTCATTCTCCACATATATTAATTATCTGGAAAACAGCCGCGATTCCGCTCCCCTGACAGAGCTGGTCAACCGAATCTCCACCAACCACACCTATTTTTTCCGTGAAATCCAGCATTTCGAATTTCTGCGCACCACCCTTCTGCCCGAAGTAAGTGCCTTTCACCGGCAAAGAAACTCTCGGCGAATAAAAGTGTGGTGTGCCGCGGCCTCCTCCGGAGAAGAACCGTACTCCCTTGCAATCGAAATGATGGAATACTTCGGATATGAGTACGACAAATGGGATGCCGGCCTTTTGGCCACGGATATCAGTGAGGAAGCTTTGGGAAAAGCCCGTCGCGGGCAGTATTCTCCTGACCGGCTCAAGCCGATTGACGAAAAACTGAGACGCAAATATTTTACCCGTAAAGACAACATCTACGAAGTAAAGGATTTCCTTAAAAAGGAGGTGCTGTTCCGCAAATTCAACCTAATCGATAAAACGTTCCGTCTGAAGGGAAATTTTGATCTTATCAGCTGCCGGAATGTAATGATCTATTTTGACCGGAAAACCAAAACGGAACTTGTAAATAAGCTCTACGATCAGCTCCGCCCCGGGGGGTATCTTTTTACGGGGCATTCGGAATCCCTCAACTCCCTGCCGCACCGGTTCAGACTGGTCCGCTCGGCTGTATACCAAAAGTAACGCATGAATCAGAGGTTCCTGTGAGTAATACAATAATACTGAGAGTCGGCGATCTTGATGCAACAAAGGAACAGGGCGGCATCCTCAAAACCTACGCCCTGGGCTCCTGCGTTGCCCTTATGATTCTTGATCCGAAACACCGCTGCATAAGTATGACCCATGTCGCATTGCCCGATTCATCTATCAGCCCGTCAAAGGCGCGGGTACTCCCCGGTTATTTTGCTGATACAGCAGTACCCCGCATTCTTGAACGTATGAAGCAGGTTATCGGCGCTCCCCTGTCGGACCCGCGAAAACTCATCGTTAAAATGTGCGGCGGAGCCAGTATCTCCGACGGAAACAATACCTTCAACATCGGCAAACGCAACGCCCTGGCTCTGAAGAAAGCACTCTGGAAATACGGGCTGACCCCCAAAGCAGAGGACACGGGACAATCATACAGCCGGACAGTTACCCTCTATCAAAAAAACGGAATTGCGGTTATCACCAGTCCCGGCAAAAAAGACTGGAAACTATAAGCGAGGCCCTTTAATGGAAACAACACGCAGAGATATCATTAAAGCAGCACGATCGGTAAAACCCTTTTCTCCGGTTGCTTCCCGTCTGCTGGAAGTTATTAACGATCCGGCACATTCCTTTCGTGACGTGGTAAACCTTATTAAAACAGACCCTGCCATATCAATTCAGCTGTTGAAATACGCCAATCGATTCACACGCCGGCTTGCCCGTGATGTGGAAACCGTGGAAGACGCCGTATTCTACCTGGGCGATGCGACTGTTCTGGCCCTGATCTTTTCACGGGAAAACCATATTTTTACCGATCTGCCGGGGTACAGCCCGGATAAAAACGCCCTGTGGAAGCACTCTCTGAAATCAGCCCTGTTATCCCGCTATCTTGTTGAAAAATGCCTGAATCCGGCATTCGATGTTTCTGTCAAGCAGGCCTACACCGGCGGGTTGATTCACGATATCGGTAAAAGCATTCTCTCAGCTCATATTGAAAAACATAACCGGCAGTACCGCTTCGATTCAATCCGTGACTTTGAAAAGGCCGAAAAGGATCTTCTGGGAGTAAGCCACAGCGAAGTGGGCTGTATTATCGGCGAAACCTGGCAGCTGCCCCGCTCTTTAAGAGAGACAATCTGTTATCACCATACGCCGGAGCAGGCCTCTGAAAAAAACCGCCCCCTTGTCTATGCAGTGCATCTTGCGGATCTGCTCTCCATGATTTCCGGCACGGGAACAGGAGTCGACAGTTTTTCCTATTTTCTTTCCAATAACTACGACTATTATTATACTCTTACTGACACTGCTGCAGAAGACGCGATTTCCGTTACGGGATCAGAATTTTCTGAAATAATCGAAAACCTCAAAATGGACTCACAGGAGAAGCGATGAGATCAATAATTGTTGCTGACGACTCTTGCCTTGCACGTTCATTCATCATCAAGCTCATTCGTCTTGCAGGGGTGGAAAACACAGATATTCATGAAGCAGGAAACGGCCGCGAGGTGCTCGATCTTGCGCGCAACGGAACTCCGCAGGTGATTCTCACGGATCTGACCATGCCAGAAATGAACGGCATAGAACTGGTCCGGGAAATAACACGGGATGCCTCCATCGATATTGCGCCCAATCAAATTATTCTCATTACCAGTTCCGGCAGTACGGAAGAACGGCGGGAGCTGCGAAAACTGGGAATTGAGCAGATTCTTACCAAGCCCGTTGATCAACAACAAATGAGCCGGGCCCTTTCTGCAATTCCGGGGCTTTCCCTACTCAAAAAAGAGAGTGGATATGGATATTGAAGAAATACTGCTGCACGCGGAATCAACACTGAAAGAAGTAACCGGCACCACCTTTGAAACCATTGCCTTTGCCAATGTCGAAGAAGCAAACCAGTATGATCAGGATTTCGGGGATCCCTTAACATCGGAAGAATGCTGCACGGCACAGATTGAAATATCCCTGAAAGAAAACCCCGCTGACGATCTGAGGACATCTCTGACAATCCCCAAACGGCACGTGGATGAGCTTGTGTACGCCCTTGCGCCGGAGCGATCACGTATAAGCGAACAAGACCGCAAAGACATGGTGGGAGAGCTGCTCAACACATTGATTGGAACATTTATGCTCTCCCTGGAACAACGGATCGGCGCGTTCACCCTGCATCCGCCGCTTTTTTCCCGCCCCGCTCCCGAAGATATGGCGTCCCCGCGTATCAAGAAAGAATACATTATTGATGACCGGTACCCGGTGCAGATCTGCATCTGTGTAAATCGTAAATAGGTACGCACCTTTTCTGTACTGCCCTATCAGCGCAATGGGGATCTGGATTTGATCTCCGTTTAACTGCGAAACAAAAGAAACTCAATACGGCGGTTTTTCATACGCCCAAGGGGAATGCGGTTATCCGCCACGGGATTTGCGGGGCCGAATGCTTCCACCAGTAAGCGCTCACCGGCTATCCCCCATTTAAGCAGATATGCCCGCACAGCCTCTGCACGCTTTTCCGAAAGATAGAGATTTCTGTCATATGAACCTGTCGCATCGGTATAGCCGCGAATTACCAGCGAAGCTTCCGGGTGTGATTGCAAAAAAGAGATAAATGGATCAATGACCGCAAAGGAAGCCGGCGCAAGATCCGTGCTTCCCTGTTGAAACGTAATTCCTTGAAGGATAATGGGCTGCAGAGTATCGCCCTCTGTAAATGCGAGGGGGAGATTCTCATCTGAATGATGTCTGCTGCTGTCGTTGGGGTACATATCATCAATATCCGCTACACCATCACCGTCGTTGTCCCGGTCAGGACACCCGTCACCATCTTTAAACCCATCGTAATCCTCGGGCTCATCCGGGCATTCATCAAGACTGTCAACAATACCGTCAAGATCGTTGTCAAGGTCGGGACACCCGTCCTCATCCTCAAACCCATCGTAATCTTCGGGCTCATCCGGGCACTCATCAAGACTGTCAACAATACCATCACCATCCCGATCGTCCACAGGGCAGCCATTGTTATCCACCGGCCCCGCCTCATCGGGGCAACTGTCGCGGGAATCAGCTACACCGTCAGCATCACGATCCGCACTCTCCGGCGTGGGGGCAGAATCTGGAGTTTTCCGCAGCACCGCTTCTTTGGAAGTATCCCGACGTATGCGCGCCGTGTAGGATATTTCAAAGGCGAAATCCGGAACACCTTTTACATCGATTGATGAAACCGAACCGTACGCTTTTTCGCTGGTATTGAGATACCGATCTTTATTGATACCTGACAAAACAGCAATATCAAGTGTATTTTTATTTGCCGTTTGCATAGAGATCCCGTTCCGGACACGGGCAGGAAATTCTCCCCAGGCAAAGTCACCGGAAAAGAGATCCTTGGAAAACAGGGCCCGTACATCCGAGAATACAATAACCGGGGATGAATCACTGCCGAAGGTAAGGCCGGCGGTAAAATCGCCCAGTTCGCGGGCGGCGGTATGATCAAAGGCCAGATGAGATCCCAGACAAAACCGCAGGGCCAGGGGAACATCATCGTACTGACGGCTGAAATCTATCTCTGACAAAAGCATGGGATGCACAACAGCACGCTCCGCACTGTAGGAGAAAGCATGTGAGACAAAGGAACGCTGGTTCGGCGTAAAGGCATTCGAACCGGAAGGCACGGTCATTGCAAGAGTTGCGCCGATTCGAAAAACATCGGACGTATCCGACCAGAAAAGCTCACCACCGAAGGTGATATCCCCGGCACCACCAAATTCATAGAGCCGTCCGGCGTCAGTTCGGGTATTATCATAATACACAGGAATCTGAATAAACGTTCCGGCTTTTGCAGATGGACGATACCCAAGGGTCAGGCGGTTATTCAGGGAATACATGGAATGCTGCTCCCCCTCGGCAGTACGCACCATATCGTTATCAAAAGAAGACTGGAGGGCATAATTGAGATACACGCCTGTAGGATACCGCCACATTTTGGGCGATTCCAAAACAGGAGATGCTGCCCCGCAAAGCAGGGGCAGCATCATTACAAGCAGAGTAAGAACTCTCCTGTGCATCATCAATTATCCGTTCTGTGCAGTTCCACACGACGGTTCTCGGCACGACCGCTTGCCGTGGCATTATTTGCAATGGGGTCAGCTTCACCCTTACCAACCGCACGCAGGCGGCTGCCTTTAATACCCTGCGCCACAAAGTAATCCAGAACTGCCTTTGCACGTTTATACGAGAGTTCACGGTTATAATCCGCCGAACCCTGCGCATCCGTATGCCCTTCGATGCGAAGATTGATTTCAGGCCAGTCCTTGAGTGATTCAACCACTTTGTCCAGAGTCTCATAGGAGCCGCGGGTCAGGACAGCCTTACCGGATTCAAAGTTTACACCCTTCAGGACAATTCTGCCGCGTTTAATTTCTTTTGCCTTGGTTACAGGGCACCCATTATTATCCTTGGGACCGGGTTTCTGCGGGCATTTATCCGCTGAATCCGGCACGCCGTCACCATCAGCATCGTTCACGGGGCATCCACCGTTATCCGCAGGGCCTGCCTTATTGGGACATTCATCATCCACATCGGCAATGCCGTCTTCATCATTATCCGGATCCGGACAGCCGTCCTCATCTTCAAAACCGTCCTTGTCCTCGGGATCTTCAGGACACTGGTCAAGGGAGTCGGGGATTCCGTCACCGTCGTTATCGTAATCCGGACAGCCGTCCTCATCTTCAAAACCGTCAAAATCTTCGGCTTCATCAGGACACTGGTCAAGGGAATCGGGGATTCCGTCACCGTCACTGTCATGCACCGGACAGCCGTCATTATCCCGGGGACCTACCTCGTTGGGGCAGTTATCAAGAGAATCGGGAATACCGTCACCGTCGTTATCGTAATCCGGACAGCC